>CAZMAP010000001.1:0-22295 GCA_964564385.1 uncultured Candidatus Saccharibacteria bacterium
ATATAAACGTAGTGCATGCTACGCGGTGCTTAGATTACAGAATCACACCACAATAATCAAGCACTCCATGAATGTCCACTTTTAACCAACAACCTCTTTATGAGGTTTTGATTTCTTCCCGGCCCAAGGCCGGCCAGCCTTGGGCTGGCCTTTCTTGGTGAGGGTAAAGACGACATCTTCCTTCCCTTCTGCATCAGTTGTGGCATCGATTGAGACGACACCACCTTCGAGGATACCCTTTGACACCATGAGTTGCGCCACTTTGGTAAGAATCTTGTCTTGAATCAATCGTTTGAGCGGACGAGCACCATAGGTAGGACTGTAGCCCATCTTGGCGAGATAATCGACCGCCGCATCCGAGACTTCGAGCGTTATTTCTTTGTCCGCAAGGCGCTTTGTGACATTTTCGAGCTGAATACCAACAATCTGTTTGATTGCCTCAGCCGGCAAGATGTTGAAGAAGATAATTTCGTCGAGACGGTTGAGGAACTCGGGGCGGAATTGATCTTTGAGCGCCTCCATCACCTTGTCACGAACATTCACATGCGACTGTTCCATCGCATCACTCGAACCAAAACCAATGCCGTGAATACGGTCGATGTATTCAGCACCAACGTTCGATGTCATAACAATGATTGTGTTCTTGAAGTTGACAATACGCCCCTTCGCGTCGGTGAGACGGCCATCATCGAGCACCTGGAGAAGCACATTGAAGACTTCGGGGTGAGCTTTTTCAATCTCATCAAAAAGAATAACTGCGTACGGACGATGTCGAACGAGCTCAGTAAGCGCCCCACCCTCTTCGTGCCCAACATAGCCCGGAGGTGCACCGATAACCTTGGACACCGAGTGCTTCTCCATGTATTCAGACATGTCAACGCGAATGAGCGCCTTTTCATCATCAAACATAAACTCGGCGAGTGCCTTGGCGAGCTCGGTCTTACCGACACCCGTAGAACCAAGGAAGATAAACGACCCTATCGGACGATTTGGATCAGAAATGCCCGCGCGGGAGCGTTTGACCGCATTGCTCACCTTTTCAACCGCTTCATCTTGACCAACCACACGCTTCTTGAGCACATCTTCCATACGTGAGAGTTTTTCGGCTTCACCTTCGAGCATGCGCGAAACGGGGATACCGGTCCATCGGGCCACGATTTCTGCAATATCTTGTTCGGTCACTTCTTCTTTGAGAATCCGGCGTGATTTTTGAAGGCGTTTAAGTCGTGCAGTCTTTGTTGTAAGATCCCGTTCGAGCGAAGGAATCTGTCCGTAACGGATTTCGGCGGCGCGAGCAAGATCAACCGTGGCCTCAGCCGCTTCGGCTTCGAGACGAGCTCGTTCAAGCTCTTTTTTTACTTCTTTGATCTCGGTGATTGTCTCCTTTTCGTTTTGCCACTTGAGCTCAATCTCCGCAATCGTTTCCTTGAGATCAGCAATCTCTTTGTCGAGACTCTTTACCCGAGCCTTTGCTTTTGAAGATTTTTCACCATCACCAACCGCTTCGTTTTTGAGAGCCTCCTTTTCAATCTCACGAACCATGATTTTGCGGTGAGTCTCTTCGAGAATCGGCGGCTTGTTCTCGAGCGAAATACGAAGCGCCGATGATGCCTCGTCGATGAGATCAACCCCCTTGTCGGGCAAGAACCGATCGCTGATGTAGCGACTCGATAGATTCACTGCGGCAATAATCGCATCATCAGTAATTTTCACACCATGGAAAAGCTCGTATTTCTCTTTGAGACCGCGAAGAATAGCAATTGCATCATCAATCGAAGGCTCGTTGATATAGACAGGCTGAAAACGACGCGTGAGTGCTGGATCCTTTTCGATATGCCGTTGGTATTCCTTGAGCGTTGTCGCACCAATCGCACGAAGCTCGCCACGAGCAAGTGCGGGCTTGAGCATATTTGAAGCATCCATCGCGCCTTCGGCAGCTCCGGCGCCGACGATAGTATGAATCTCGTCGATAAAGAGAATGACTGAACCGTTTGATTTTTCGACCTCCTTAACGATTGCCTTGAGTCGCTCTTCAAATTCGCCGCGGTATTTGGTGCCGGCGATAAGCGAACCAAGGTCGAGCGACACGAGGTCTTTTCCTTTCAATGAGTCCGGGACATCGCCCGTAGCAATACGCTGAGCCAGACCTTCAACGACCGCTGTTTTACCAACACCAGCCTCACCGATAAGAATTGGATTGTTCTTTGTACGACGTGAGAGGATTTGGATGATGCGATTGATCTCGTTGTCACGACCGATAACAGGATCGAGCTTGTTCTCCTTCGCCATGAGCGTCAGGCTTCGTGTATACCGTGCAATCGCACGAGGCTTCTTGAGACCTTGTTCGTGTGGCTCTTGGCCCACACGTTCACGAAGTTCGCGCAACACTTCGAGCACATGATCCTTTTCGATACGGAATTGCATAAGAATCTCCCGCGATTCGCCCGGAGCATCAAGAGCAGCAATAAAAAGATGTTCAGTCGAGACAAACTGATCGGAGAGCATCGATGCAACATGCGTCGAATATTCAAGGACCTTAGCGAGCTCCGGCGTCAGATACATCTGGTAGCTTGGCGAAACGGTTGCGCCACCATCAGGAGTATCAATACCTTCAATGAAGGCATCCGTAAGCGCAATAGTATCGATCTCGAGCTTGTCGAGAATGGAGGCAACCATACTCTCTTCTTGCAAGATAAGCGCCGTAAGAAGATGGAGCACCTGTACGTGGCTCTGGCCACGCTCGAGGGCTAGTTCATGGGCCTTTTTGATGGCTTCTTTTGCCTTTGTTGTGAAATTTTTGAAAGGAGGTGGCATGGC
Source organism: uncultured Candidatus Saccharibacteria bacterium (assembly GCA_964564385.1). Classification (GTDB taxonomy): domain Bacteria; phylum Patescibacteriota; class Minisyncoccia; order Phycocordibacterales; family EsbW-18; genus EsbW-18. The sequence continues at coordinate 2,818 of CAZMAP010000001.1, forward strand.
GGTTTAATGGGCAAATATTAGCACGCTTTTATAGAATATGTCAATGAGTTTGTTGGGTCCCGCAGTTCACTGATTTAGTGGGTACAGGCCCAATAAACCAGCAGTCCCACGGGGCACAGCTATTCTCCTTCCTGTTCACGCAATGACAAGAAAACCTGACTCCCGGCTTCTTCGGGCATCCCCACCACACGACCTTCGAGTGTAACGAGCGGCGACCCCAACGAGAGTCCTGCGGCATCAACGGTAGTTCTAACGCGAGATGCTTCGTTGGAAGCAATCGACGGAATAAGTTCCGCAATGACCCCCGGAGCAACGCGCGTCGACATATCACCGCCGACCGCAATAACGGTCTGACCGAGAACAAGTTTGTTGAACGGCTCAAACGAAGCAACGGTAAGTTCTGGGAGTGGTGCTTCGGGTGTCGCTATGAGATGAAAGAAGCCTTTCTCTGTGGCAAGAGCGGATGGTTCCGCAGCAACTTCAGCCCCACTAGAAAGACGCGCGACATATTTTTCGTTCTTGTAAACGACTCTGCTATCAGCAACGATGATTCCGTCGGCGGAAACGATTAATCCCATACCCACGAACTCACGCTTACTCCTCCCCGAAACGGTATACAGACGAACAAGTGACGGCGTAAGATTTGTGATGGCCTTCGCAATGCTCTCGCTCTCACTCACAACAACGGTGTGTTCTTGAGTAATCACTTCTCGTTCGCCCTGTACGACTGTTTCGATGGGTTTTTCGACGATTCGACTAATGATACGCGTAACATCAGTCGGCGCCTTCTCCATGAGCGAAACTGTCGCAATGCCAGTTGCTATCGATGTGACGAACGAAATGAGAAGCGTAAGTAGGATCACCTGTGTCTGATTGAGGCGTTCGATGTCCATATACGCACCAGTATACACCCTGCCTAATCCCATAAACAAATACGTGCGAAAACAACAATTCTCAATTGCAATTGGAAATTGCTATTGTTGTTTTATTTCACAATATCAACAAGCGCACTTACAACCGTATCAATATCTTCTTTGGTGGTCTCACGCCCAAACGAAAAACGAATGGAGCTGTTGGCACGTTCAGGGTCAAGCGCAGCGACAACATACGAGCCTTCCCCACCACCCGAGAGGCAGGCGCTCTTTGCTGATGCCGCAATACCCTGAGCATCAAGTTGTGTCGCGAGAAATTCACCTTCGATCCCAGGAAACGAAACATTGAGGATTCCAGGGACACTCACGGTTGGATCGCCATTGGTACGCATGGTTTGAAAACGCTCAGCCAGTCGAGCACTAAAGTACAACTTGAGCTCGCTCCACCTCGCGCAATCGGCCTCACGACGACTCTCAAGAAGGTCGTATGCACATCGGAGCCCAACCGCCGAAGGGACATCGGGAGTACCCTCTCGAGGAGTTTTTCCTTGCACTCCACAGATCGACTGAAATGGAGTACCGGTCTTTACGTACAACAGTCCCGCCTTTCGAGGACCATAGAGTTTGCTCCCATCAATCATCATAAAATCTACTCCGAGCTCCGAAGGAACAACCGACAAAAAGAGAGGTGCCTGAGTTGCGTCACTCATGAGCAAGGGTTTTGCAATGTGGTAGTGCTCGAAACGATGTTTTGATTCCGAGAACCGAGCATCAATCAAACGGGCAATATCACGAACAGGTTGTATTGTGCCGAGTTCGTTGTTGACGAGCATGCAGACAACGAGAATGGTGTTATCACGGATTGCCGTTTCCAATTGCGACATGTCGATACGTCCATCTGGACCGACACCAACAGTGGTAACGCCAACACCGCGACGAGCAAACCCTTCAATACATCCACGGATTGAAGAATGTTCGATACTGCTCACAACAATATGCATGTCAGTATATGAAACACCTCTTTCAAACAAACCGTTCACAACACCATAGATAGTTTTTGCAGCAGCATCAGTCGCACCACTCGTAAAATGACATTCGTTCGAACGAGCACCAAGGCGACCAGCAATACCAAAACGGGCGTCTTCGAGTACACGCTTCGCTTCCCTGCCTGCACCATGCACTGACAGCGCGTTTGCAAAATGCGTATCCTCACATGCACGTATTGCATCGCGCACACTCGGATCAAGCGGTGTAGCAGCAGCGTAGTCGAGGTAGACACGAACATCAGATGTCATAGTACGTGTATCGTAACAAACCAATGACCCGTGACCAATAACTTTTTACTCGCATTCTGTCATAGGTCATTCGTTTTGGAGTCACCGTCATCTGCTGACAATCTCCCAAAAAAGTGATATATTGAAATCTCTAAAGACGCCCGCCATGACTAGCACCCGCACTACAGAACGACCGCCTGTCGTCGTTGTCCTTGGACACGTCGACCACGGCAAATCAAGTCTCCTCGACTTCATCCGAAAGACCAACATCGTCGCTGGTGAAGTTGGTGGTATCACCCAACACACAGCCGCCTACGAGGTAGTCCACACAACAAAAGCCGGCATCGAAAAACGCATCACGTTCATCGACACGCCCGGTCACTCTGCCTTTCAGGCACAGCGCGAACGGGGTGCATCGCTCGCTGATATCGCCATCCTCGTCGTATCAGCTGAGGACGGCGTCAAGGCTCAAACAAAAGAAGCGCTCCGAGCGATTATTGCTTCAAACATCCCCTATATCGTCGCCATCAACAAAATCGACCTTCCAAACGCGAACATCGAGGCCACTCTGAACAGCCTCGCAGAAAACGAAATCTACGTCGAAGGACGTGGTGGCTCAATCTCATACGCCCCCATTAGTGCAAAACGTGGAGACGGTGTGTCCGAATTGCTTGACCTTGTTGTACTCATGGCAGAACTCCAGGAACTCTCTGGAGATGCCTCTCTTCCCGCAGAAGGCATCATCGTCGAAGCACACCGCGACCCAAAAAGAGGCGTCTCAGCCACAATCATCATCAAAGACGGATCCCTTACCAAAGGTGCCTATCTCGCGACATCTGGAGCATGGACACCTGTTCGCGCAATCATCGACGCAACGGGCGCACCCGTCGAAAACGCCTCATTCTCGAGCCCAATCACTGTGCTTGGATGGAGCGCTCTTCCACACGCCGGCGCGTCGATGCACACCTACACATCGAAGAAAGATGCCGAGAACGCAGCAGCGGCGACGGAACACACAACGCCCTCTCATGAGCGCCCCAACGAGAGCGATCCATCAGCCCAGGCAGACGACATGGCGGTCATACCGCTCATCCTCAAGGCCGATGTTGCAGGATCGCTTGATGCACTCTCCCACGAGGTGGAAAAGCTCTCCGATGATCGTGTGAGTTTTAAGATTATTCTCAGTGATGTTGGAGCCGTGAGTGAAAACGACATCAAGCGCGCCGGTGGTGATGACCGAACAGTAATCGTTGGGTTCAACACAAAAATCGAAAACGGCGTGCGTGAACTCGCAGAACGCGCAGGCATCACCATCGAGACAGACGCCATCATCTACAAGCTCACCGAAAAACTCGAGGAGCTTCGCGCAATCCGTCGACCCAAGCGTATGGTCGAGGAGCACCACGGCACCGCAAAGGTTCTCAAGCTTTTCGCCACCGCTCACACCAAACAAGTCATTGGTGCACGCGTCGAAGAAGGCGCTCTCAATGTTGGTGATGCAGTGAACATCGTCCGTCGAGGCGAAGCAATCGGCAAAGGCAAAGTCCTCGAGCTGCAACAAAACAAGCAGAAAACACAGAGTGTCTCCGATGGTGTCGAGTTCGGAACCAAGATTGATAGCGCGATTGAGATTGCCGTCGGAGACCAGATTGTTGCATTCAGCAATATTGCGAGATAAGGCAGAGATACGCTTCGCCTTAGTTTATTGGTTCGTTAGTCGAACGAATAAACTAACGAACCAAAAAAACCAACAAACCACTATGCGTCATCACGATCAACGAGAAGCTCTCTTTGCACGGCTTGCTGCAGAATTCATCAACACCGAATCAAACCGGCAATCGCTCATCACCGTCACACGCAGTAAGCTCTCTGACGACGAGCGTCGCACCGACATCTTTTTCACCGTCTTGCCCGAAGATAAAGAAGAAGAGGTGCGCATCTTCCTCATGCGTAATCGAGCCCCTTTTCGCGACTATGTGAAGAAGCATAGCGAGAACCTGCGGATCCTCCCTACGTTCGACTTCAAGCTCGACGTCGGCGAGAAGAACCGATTGGACCTGGAGGCTTTGTCGGGTTGAACAAGGCGACAATCGAAAGGCAACAACAATTGTTTATTTCAATTGTCGCCTTCTGAAAACTGTCCACCCAGTAGGGATCGAACCTACGACCGTCTCCTTAAGAGGGAGCTGCTCTACCAGCTGAGCTATGGGTGGGAACAACCAACAACCAATAACGTAGCGCTTTTTTCGATACATTTCAATCACCGTCGCTGTGCCGGGGGTGGGAGTCGAACCCACACAACCTTTCGGTCCGAGGATTTTAAGTCCTCTACGTATACCATTCCGTCACCCCGGCGCAGTTCCCAAAGTAACAAAAACATTGTAGTCTGTACACGTCTACGGCACGGTGGTGAAGTGGTAACACAACGGTCTGCAAAACCGTCATACGCGGGTTCGATTCCCGCCCGTGCCTCAAGGAGAGCCGCGAACAACAAGGCGGGAATCGAAAGCCGCAGGCGCGCCTCCACCATCAAACTTATGCTGGGGTGGCGAAACGGCAGACGCGCTAGCCTTAGGAGCTAGTGGGAGAAATCCCGTGAGAGTTCAAGTCTCTCCCCCAGCACACTCTACACACCAAACCGTGATTTTATGGCTCAACAGAGCCTTGATTCGGTTTTGTGATACTTGACTTTTTGACTTGTTTGTGATACAGTGCTCCCAGACGCTCCTTCATAATTCCATAGAGCGTCACAACAAATCCAATCGACCATTCCGGTGGTCTTGAATGAAATCAACTCCAAAGGAGCCCCACGATGGGAATCAGGAGCATGTGGACGGCAATGATGGACCTGCTGAGGAACGTCCCCTTCCTCGACGAAGCGTTGTGGGATTGGGGACGGGCGTGGTTCAAGGGCAAGGAGACGCCCGCCGTCGCAACCGCGACGGCAACGGACACTTCGAACACCAGAAACGACAGCATGCCTAAGGCACGTCGTGCTGTCGCCTTGCTGTACACCAGCAAGGTAAATCCTGTCGCGCGAAAGAACTGGCAGGATGTGGTTTGGGGCAACCCCGACTTCAGACCCTACCAGGAACGAGTTGAGGTCGCACTCGAAGATCTCCTCGAACGACTTGAGGAACGTGCGGGTGCCTTCCCGATTCAACACGGCAGGAAGGTGGTCCGGGAATCAGTCGAGGACAAGAAGAAAACCACCGTCACCGAAACCCCCTCCGGCAGTGAGCCTCGGGAAGGATTCGGGGGACATGAGCTGTTCGTGGAAGCCATCAACGAAGCGGGCCGTGACCCGAACTCGTTGAAGCATTTCATCCATGGCATCACCCACGAACGTATCTTCGAGCGTGTGGGTGACAGGCTCGGTGGTGTTGCGGGTGCGGTAAAGCCAGCACTATTCGGTATCGTGCTCTTTTTCGCCCTGTACGCCCTGGCACTCTGGGTGGCCGGCCGGAGCGCATTCATCAACCTGACGGCACTCATCAACGAGCCGTCGCTGGGCTCAGCGATCAAGGGCTTCACTGCTCTCGGGGTCTTCGCCTTCCTGGCGTCCCCCATCAACCGCATTCTTCCAAAAGGGTAGGTCATGAAAACGCACCTCGGACGCGTCGTGGGAACCATCGTAGTTCTCGTTCTCGCACTGACCTTGTTGAACCATCTGGCGCCCAACGCGCCAGGGTTCCTCAAGGTCGCCCTTTCCTTCACGATCGGGCTCTCCTTCTGGGGAGCGAAGCTCGGTCGGGCCGGAAAGATCGTCGGCATCATCGCCGCCTTGATCAGCCTCGTTATCTTTTTAGGGTCGTGGAACTTCACCGAGCACTTCACTCGGTCGAAGACACATGACCTACAGTCCGCAATGGCGGGCGAGAGCGAGACGGTCGACCCGGAAAGTGAGTTGCCGAAGCCGGGAGAACTCGACACCGGCTTCATGATCAAGTTCCAGCGGAATCCCGAAGGTAAGCTCGAACCAGTGCCGATCACCAGAACGCGCAACGAGTACTTCGGCAATCCACTCCGTAATCCAGGCACGTCGGAATACTGGGAGGAGCTGAACGAGTACTACAAGCAGGAAGCCTCACGGAAGCGGGAGGAGGAACGGAAGAAAACATCCTCCTCTTCAGACGACCCCCAATCCAAAACCATCACGGTCACGCTCGCCCCCGGCCAGCCTCAAAAGGTCTGCTGGGGCGAACTGATCAGTGGCACCAGGAGCTACGACTCCTGGACGAACGTGCAGGGAGGAAGGTTCGAAGTCTTTGAGGACAACGAGCCAACTCCCACCTGCGAGGACTTTCCCGGCAACCCACGGGTCTGTCGGGTGAAGGAACACAGCTGCCTCACCTTCAAGCTGAAAGAAGGCGAGGCGAGCGCATGGTTCTTCTTCACCTCAACGAAGACGGGGTGAAGTGACGCTCTATGGAAAACAGCCCGCTGGCATCGCGCCAGGCGGGCTGTTCTCTTTTTGTCTAACGAGTCTGTCCCCTATTCTTGAGGGACCTGGTTGAGTATAGGTTGGAACTGCCCCTGGGTCGTTTGCTGTGCGGGTGTCGGTTCGACGCCGATTGTGCCTTGGATGATGTTGATGATTCCAAAGGCCGATATCATGATGACCATGCCCACAATTCCCCACAAGATGCTTCGTTGTCCCTCCGCTCTATCTTTGTCACTATCGCTACTGCGGATGTACGAGACGATACCCCAGACGAAGATGATGAATGCGATGCCGAAGAGCAGGACAAGGAGCGGCTGTATAACGGCCGCAAACACCTTTGCCATGAACGCATCGAATGTCATCTCAAAGACACCTTAGAACTATCGAGGAATCGTTACACCAGGAGTCGGGAGTGTACCACCAGTCTCAACGTCAAATGCGCTCGCAATGAATTTGATGATACCGACGATAGCAACCATCACGAAGAGCGCGATGATACCACCAATCATGAAGCTCTTACCGCTCTTCTTGTCATCGTCAGACGATGCAAAAATGAACTTGACGAGTCCCCAGAAAAACGCGAGAAGCGCAAGACCGATGACAATAGGTGTTGCGAGGCTCACGAGTTTTCCGATTGCTCTGAGAAGCGTCTCAAGGTTGCCGAGCTCGGGATTTGTGCTCGCAGCAAGCGCGAGCACCGGAAGAAGATATGCCCCCGCGCCAACGAGCACTGCTGATACTTTTTTCATAACTATTATTCCTAAATTATTTTAATCTCTGCCTTCCAGGTTGCCCTGTGGGCCGATGATAATGACTTAATTGAACCAAATACTCAATCTTTTGTCCACACGACTCTCCACCGAGAGCCCACCCAGCTAGGGTGTAAAGAGGACTTCGGGGATATCGGGCGCAGAGTTGTTCCTTGCATTAATATCGAAACTCTCTTGCAAGAACCTGACGATACCGAACACAGAGAACATAACAAAGAGCCCCACAACCCCCCAGATCATGGTGTTCTTCCCTGCCTCCTTCGCCTTCTCATCATCGGCCTTTGCAATGTATTTGACCAAGCCCCAAAAGAAGACGAGAAGCGCAAGTGCCGCGAGAATACCTGTTGACAAGTTGACGACATCGAGCGAACGACACAGAAGCATCCTAATACCCGGGCGACAGAAGGAAGAATACGCATTAGCAATAAACGGAATACCCCCGAGGATAGTCATGCAGAACAAAAAGAAACCTCGCCGAGACGGTGTAATCATAGTTGTGGTGGTCTTAGTCTTATAGTGTCTTCGGTCGTTCCAAATGATTCCTGAAGAAAGTTCACAAGCCCGAACACCGAGAACATGACAAAGAGCGCGACAACGCCCCAAATCATAATGTTCTTGCCAGATTCCTTCGCCTTCTCATCGTCGGCCTTTGCAATGTATTTGACCAAGCCCCAAAAGAAGACAAGAAGCGCAAGTGCAGCAACAATACTGGTGGAGACACCAATGATTTCTCCAAAATTACACAGAAGGCTCTCAACTCCCACAATGGCAGGACCAACAGCCCCACAGTTTATTTCCGCATGCGCCAACGATGGGACAAGCGCGACAAGGGCGAGCGTGCTCATCGCAAACAGTGATGCGTATCTTTTCATAATTACTAGTGATGTGATTAAACCTATCTATCCAAATATCGATGCTCGCAGTAGCTCAACGAGCCCCCAAAATGAGAACAGGACGAAGAGACCAACAACTCCGTAGATGATGCCGTTCTTTGCCGTTCCTCGTCCTTTTTCATCACCCGCACTCATGATAAATCGCAAGACATTCCAAACAAAATAGACAACCGCGAGACCGGTGAGCAACGCGATGATAGGATTCACAAGCTCCATAGCCGAGCAGATGAGATCTTTGAGGTTGCCCGGCGTCGAGGGACATGCCGCATGGGATACTGCGGGCGCAAGCGAGAGCAAGGCAAGCAACAGTGTTGTATGCAAGGATTTTTTCATAATCATACGTTGATGTGTAAAGCGGCAGGTGTGGGAGCCGCCGATCGAAGCTGGGTCACGGTACCACTGATGACGTTTGCTAGGAGTGTGGCACCAAGGAGAATCGCCGCGCCGATTACCGTGAACAAAAACGTTTGCTTAGCGTCAGCAAGCTCTTTGTCGTTGCCCCGGGCCTTTACAAACTTGAAGCCCGAATAAATCACGAATAGAACGACCACATAATAACCAATTTGTGCGATGCCATCGACAACCTTGAGGATGAGCGCGCTGAGGTCCCTCGTCGCACCCAGTGGATTTTCGATTTGAGGAGGAACCCCAGGACCACCACCGTCCGCAAGCACAGAGAAAACCGGAACAATCAAAACAAGAAGCATCAGAAAAAAGAAAAAAAACTTTTTATAGCAAGTCATAGGATGAGATTATCACAGTGCTTGGACTAGTAAGAGAAAGCACCCTATCAGCGTCCTTGTTCAAAAAGAAATTCGTGAGAAAGTTGACGAAAATCCACGCACCTAAGGCCATAATAAATCCCCAAAAGACACTCTGAAACACCTTGTTTGCAGCAGCCTTCTTGCCCGGATTCCCTTCTGATGTGAGATAGAGAAACCCAGCATACGAGAAGAGTGCAGCACTCACCGGGATAGCAATACGGAGCAACCAGCTAATGATAGTGTTCGCAAAACGAACCAGATCGCTAAAACGACAATCGGGACCCGCACACGGTATTAAACCACCGGCGCCAGGCGTTGAGGCTGACACGCAGCCTGTTTCTCCTGGAACAGTACCGTTGGGACAAGGACCTTGAAATTGAGCCAAGCTTTCTTGTGGAGCAAAAAAGAACACGAACGCCATGCTCAACAGAACTATTATCGCACCAATCGATTTCATTGCACCAATTGTAGCCCAAAATCAGGCCATACCAATACTATGAGTGGACAACGAGCGAGACCAAATCATCGAACAAGGTTCTGAAGCTTTGCTTTTGCATCAGATGTCGCCCGCTCAATAGTCGAGCGGCCGGACACAATATCTCCAATGAGCGTTGAAAAAATACTTTCGCTCTGAGACGGATTGGGGTCAAGAAATCCGTGTGCAATGAGCGCCTCCTTATACAAAATGCCTTTATATGGGTCGTTGGGTACGTCACCAAGCAAATCACGGCGAGCAGGAGGTATGCCGGTATTCTCCGACCACAACGCGTCTGCATCGGACCCCGAGAGAAGCGTTGCGGCGGCATATGCCCCAGGAATATTTGGAGACTGTTTTACGATAGCAATCGCATAGATAGTCCCAAATGTGGTAACGAACGTGCTGTCGCGATGCTGTGGCAAAGGCGCCATATCAAAATTGAGATTTGGATTTCGTTCTTGGAGTTCAAGTAATTCGGTTCCAAAACCTGGGTAGAGAGCAAGTGTCCCCGCAAGAAACGCTTCGCGCGAAGACGGGAGAGATCGATTCCACGAATACGCCGGCTTCACAGGATTGACAAACTCTGTATAAAAACGAAGCGCAGAGTGTGCGGGAGATTCGGGAAGACCGAAACGATCGCCCAGCACAAAACTTGCCTGATCTCCGGCACTGCGTGTGCTGATTGGATCTCCTGCCTGCATAATGAGTGCCGCAATAATCTCGCGCGCATGAGTGACGTTGGTATATTCACCAAGCGCAACAACGCTCTGAGACACATTAAACGAAGCGTCTTTCTTTGTGAGTTTATCACTGAGCCCGAGAAGCTCATCCCAATAGACAGGCGGATGTGCAATACGAGCGTTTGTGAAAAGAGAACGATTCCAGTAGAGCACCAAGGGGTCAATGAGTATCGGAAAACCCAACACACCAGTATTTGTCATGAAGATCTCCGACCCTTCGGTAAACGTATCCCTAAACAAACGTTCTGGATATGACTCAAAAGCAACCGTATAGAGTTTGTTCTCGTTTCTGGACAACTGAGCCTGCGAAAGTATCACTGCATCAGGCCCCGTGCCCGCAGCAAGATTCTCGGCAAGCTCGCTATCAAAGTCCTCTGGCGCAATATAACGATAAGTGATTTGGAGGAGACCATTAGCACCCTTGTTGAGCGTATCAACGACCTCGGTGACTGCACTTTCGGGCAAGATGCCCCACACCACAGCAACGGCAGGAGTTTCGGTGTCTCCGCCCCCAAATTTGCCGATAGTGGCTATCGAGATAACACCCCCAACAATGAAAAGACCAAAAAGTATAAGAAGTACGATGTTGAACGTGCGCATAGTGAATAGTTTGTTGATTCTTTAGTTCCTTTTTCTCTTAGGCACACGACGAGAACCGGTAAACGGATCAGCTTTTTCTAAAGAGCAGTCCGTAGTGATGCTCCCCTGCCTCAACCGAGCGATCAAAAACAAGCCCCGCTGCCTCGGCAAGCGCCTGCGCAGCACTCTGTGTGACAACATGATCGGCGCGAGGACCAAGGGGACCTGTTGCGCCTGACCAATCGACGAGAAGTAATCTCCCGTTCGGGCGCAAAACACGGACCGCCTCAGAGAGAAAACCCGCTTTTTGTTCAGACTGAAACAAAACGTTCGCAACGATGACAACATCGAGCGAAGCACCAGGAAGTGTCGTCCCACCTGGTTCATCGAGATCCGCCCAAATCACATGGAGATTATCGATCTTTTGAGCTTGTGCCTCAGCAACAAGACGTGTGACGAGATCTTTTTGGACATCGAAAGCATACACGACGCCCTCCTTGCCGACGCGTCGAGCCAGTTCGCGGGCATAGGTACCTTGACCTGTCCCAAAATCACCAACGGACATACCAACACTGATACCGAGCGAATCAAGAATGGAGAGAGGATCGGAGAACATGAGGAAATGATACCAAGCTTACGGCGTACAGCAAACAGTCTAGGATGATATCTAAAAACTGTGAGTCGTTGGCTGTAAGTTGTTGGCTAGAGACACACAAACGAGGCGATAGAATCACCTTCACGCATCTTCATAATGCGGACACCCTGCGTTACACGACCGAGTTCCGGTATCTCATTCATGGCAATACGGATAACCTGTCCCTTTTGGGACATGACAACGAGCTCCTCGAGAACTGGTGTTACGATGTGACCCGAGATGACGATACCCGTCTTATCGGTGACGTTCGCAGTTTTGATACCGCCACCACCTCGTTTTTGTGTTTTGTATTCAGATACAGGTGTGCGTTTGCCATAACCGTTCTTTGAGAGAATGAGAACCGAGGCGTCCTTCTCATCTTTGCGAATGACGCCCGCAGCAACAACAACATCACCCTTATCGAGCTTGACGGCGCGCACACCACCCGCAGTTCGTCCCATTTGACGGATATCTGACTCCTTGAAACGAATGGATTGTCCGTCACGTGTGATGAGCGAAACGTCATCACTCGATGCAACAAAGAGCGTCGCCATGAGCTCATCGCCCTGATCAAGCTTAATTGCAATGATGCCGCTTCGACGCACGTCATGGAACCCTTCGGCGGCCACCTTCTTGGCAACACCCATCTTGGTGACCATGAGAATGCTCCCCTTTTCTGCCTTCATGGCTTTTGAGACTGGGAGAATGGATGTCACGTGCTCACCTTCGGCGAGCGAAAGAAAATTCATGACAGACTTACCCTTGGTGGCACGCTTGCCTTCGGGAAGCTCGTACATCTTAAGTTGATATGCTTTACCACGATCGGTAAAGAAGAGGAGATCGCTATGTGTCGATGCGGTAAGGAATGTCGTGACGAAATCCTCCTCTTTGGTGTCGAGATCGATGACACCCACACCTCCTCGGCGTTGCGCTTTGTATTCAGTTGGATTGGTGCGCTTAATGTATCCACCAGCAGTGTACACAAGCACGTTTTCTTCGTCAGCAATAAGGTCTTCAACCGAAAATGATTTGACGCCTCCTTTGACAAGCTTGGTGCGCCGATCATCACCATAACGCTCCGAGATCTCCGCGAGCTCTGTTTTGATAACACCACGCATCTTGGCTTCGCTCTTGAGGAGTGCGGTGAGACGCTCGATGAGCGCTTGGACCTCAATGAGCTCATCCTCGATCTTTTTGCGTTCAAGACCAGCAAGCTTCTGGAGCTTCATATCAAGAATCGCCACCGCTTGGATCTCAGAGAAGCCAAACTTCTTCATGAGATTCGTGCGGGCATCGGCGGTGTCTTTTGATTTCTTGATGAGCGCAATGACCTCGTCGATGTGATCGAGCGCCTTACTTAAGCCGAGTAAGATATGCTCTCGTGCACGCGCAACACGGAGATCGAATTCGGTGCGACGACGGACAACAATGAGACGGTGCTTCACGAACTCATCGAGAATACTCTTAAGCGAGAGTGTCTGGGGAACACCATCAACAAGACAAACCGTATTCACGTGAAAAGTGTCCTCGAGTGGTGTGTGTTTGTAGAGATAGTTGAGAACCTTTTCGGGATAGGCGCCGGTCTTTATTTCGATGACAATACGAATATCCTTGGTTGATTCATCTCGAATATCACGGATGCCGTCAACCTTTTTCTCGCGAACAAGGTCTGCGATTTTGATGATCAAATCGGATTTGTTGACGCGATACGGGAGTGATGTGATGACAATTTGGAATTGACCCTTTTTGCCCTCCACAACCTCGGCCTCACCACGAACAACAATACCACCTCGCCCGCTCGCATAGATGTGTCTGATATCCTTTTCGCCATACATAATCCCGCCACCTGGAAAATCAGGCCCTTTGATGAATTGTGCAAGATCGTCGTTTGTGGCGTCTGGCTCATCGATGAGATGTGTTGTCGCCGCAACAACCTCACGCAAATTGTGCGGAGGGATGCTTGTTGCCATACCAACAGCGATACCAAGGGTTCCGTTGAGCAAAATGTTTGGGACAGCAGAAGGAAACACGACCGGCTCTTTGCGAGTACCATCATAATTTGGACGCCAATCAACGGTGTCTTTTTCAATATCACGAAGAATCTCCGCTGAAATCTTTGACATGCGAGACTCGGTGTAACGCATCGCTGCCGGAGGATCACCGTCGATAGATCCAAAGTTACCTTGTCCGATGACAAGCGGGTAACGATACGAGAAATCTTGTGCCATACCCACCATTGCGTCATAAACTGATGCGTCACCGTGCGGGTGATACTTACCGAGCACTTCACCGACCGTGAGTGCCGACTTGCGTGGCTTAGCCGACGCGGTGAGCCCCATGTCATGCATCGCAAAAAGAATACGACGCAAAACGGGCTTGAGACCGTCACGAACATCAGGAAGCGCACGGCCTGTTATGACAGACATGGCGTAGTCGAGATACGATTCCTTCATCTCGACTGTTATATTCCGAGAAATGATGCCCATCGATTCCGAATCCTTGTGGCTCCCTGCTGTATCGCTCATATGGCCTTAGTATATATGAAAAACACCCTGTTTTGAAGCCTAAAAACCATCACGGCCAAAGTAGTTCTTGAGAGGTGTTACCCCGGCATCAATCTGTTTGGCAAACGTCTCAAACGGACTAGGTGCTTTGGATACTTCGGGGGTAGTCCTCATATCATCAAATCGCACCGACAAAGAAAGCGCCCACACGCCAGCAATAAAGGCTGTAATTCCGACCGTCGACCACAGAGCAACCCTCCGGCGATATGCCAATGGACGTGCACGCAATCGAAGAATAAGATCGAACATATGTGACTACTCTAAAGCTCTCAAACCGACAAGAGCGAATCATGATTATCCAGCTGTCGGCTTGAGAGTGATGATCTCCCCCTCTTTCTCGAGAATCTCTTTTTTGCGCAAGGTGAGCTTGTCAGCCGCTATCCCCGATACTCCTTCTTCCTTCAAAAAGGACGCGAGAGCTGGGGCATCGTAGTGCATCGGAATAATAACGCGTGGTTCAAGAGAGGTAACAAGCTTGCTCGCCTCTGCAGGAGAAAGGACGCCATCACCACCAACAGGAACAAAGAGAATGTCGATATCAGGAAGCGCACCAAGCGTCTCGGGAGACAGGGTCGCCGTTCCAAGCGCACCCAAAAAACAAAGGTTCGAATCTTCAAGTGCAATGGTATAGATCGTGTTCAAGCGTTCCTTTCCACCATAGGTAGAAACCGAAGAAAACCCGCGAACAAATACTCCTCCAACCTCATATTCGCCAGGCCCCATAATCACAAAAGGTGCCGCAGAACCACGAGAAACACTTTCAACGCCGTTCATATCATCGTGATCAATCGAGACAATCGCCACGTCGGCCCCAAAGCTCGTGACAGGGAGCTTGGAACGTTTGGATATGGGGTTGAGAGCAATGGTGGTATCCCCCAGCTGGATTTTGAATGATTCGAGCGCGTTATAGGTGATGATCATACGGATAGTATACAGCAATTAGTACTCGGGGCTTAGTAGAAAAAATCGATTTTAATTGCCAAGTACTTGTTGTTTCAGTCTATATATTTTGCCTTATTCTCCAAATGTTCTTTGTAGGTGGAAGCGTAGTGTGTTGTGCCCCGCGCGTCAGAAAGATAAAACCAGTAATCACTCTCCACAGGCTCAAGCGCCGCCTCAATGGCGGAAAGGCCTGGATTTGTGATTGGCCCAGGTGGCAACCCTTCGAATTTATAGGTGTTATATGGGGAATCCGTAGCAATATCGTCGAGCGTAACCTCTGCCGACGACTTGCCGAAGAGATACGAAAACGAAGCGTCAACCTGAAGAGGCATCCCCGCTTCGATACGTTTCCAAAGAATACCGCTCACGATGCGACGATCCTCGGATGTTCGAACTTCTTCTTCGATAATCGACGCCATTGTGAGCACTTCGTTCCACGAGTGCGTGCTCGATGCCGCTTCGTGTTTGAGCTTCTCGGTTTTGTCGTCAAATGTGGTCCGCAAGAGATGTACAATCTCACCAGATGTTGCCGTTGGAAGAATCATATACGTATCGGGAAAAAGTGATCCTTCAAAAGGACGTCCCTCATCGACAAAACGTACCGCTGTCGCCAAATCAAGCTTTCGCCCGATAATCTTCCCCATCTCATATGCCGTTGACCCCTCAGGAAAGACCACGCGAACCGGCTCGATTCCGTAATCAGCCGCAATAAGACGACGCGCAACCGTAAGAATGTGCTCTTTGTGATCAAATCGGTATGTCCCCGCTTTGATATCGGTCGTGCCACCAGCAACCATTGTTGCAACCCGAAACACACGTGGTGACGTGATAACCCCGTGAATGTGGAGATCCTGTGCGACAGCACTAAACGGTTCACCAGGCGCAACTGTAACAATTGGGTCATTCGGCGGATAAAAGGGTGTGTGAAAAAAGAAAATAAACGCCGCAAGAAGTACTGCGCCGATCGTGATGTAACGGTGGTGATGAAGCAACTCGCTCATGGTCTAGACAGGAAGATTTGTTGGAGGCTCGGCCTTGCGCGATTCGATTCTACCAAATGTCGGAGTCTGTGCGACGCCACCAGGGAAATGAAAGACCGTCGCAAGCTCTTCGGCATTAAGGACAAACGACGATCTTCGCCAGCCCGAGACATCTTTACCAATATAGGGTTGGTGGAACCAACCGCGTTCACGGTAGGCTTGAAACATCTCACGCTTCATCTCGGGAAGCTTGGTACCAAAGGGATCCTCATGCCAATAATCAAAGCCCGTACCAGCGGCTCGCTTGAATGCGTTGAGATGGAGAGCGCCATATTGTGCCAAAACGCCATTGAGCGCGCCTTTGTGTGCCGGATTAAAGACATCTTTCTCGGCAAGATACAGTGCCCGAATACCAACATCAAAAGGCGTCTTCGTGACACTTCGTTCAAGCGCTGTGATGATATCCTTTTCAGTCGCCGTAAGGTTGATCGGGCCTCCTTCGTCATCCTTGCCTTTGATTTTGCGCTTTTCGATAATCTTCTTCACCTCTTCTTTCACATCATCTTTCCATTTATCAGTTGTTTTAAGTTGATCCTGAATCTTCGGAACAAGCTCAAAGAGGTCTTCGATTGCTTTGATACCAGCAAAAATACCACCCGCTTTCTTATCTTCATCTTTGTGGGCGCGAACAATAATCTGAATCCACGCTTGTTCGCCCTTACCGAGACCTCCAAGATACTCAAGAATAGGAGTTATTGGATCGATTTTGAATTCTTCTTTGGGGTCGCGATCGAGCCCGTAATCAACATAGGTTTTGATGGGGTACGGATCAGGTTTTGCGAGGGTAAACTCGGCCGCATAGATGTCCGCGCGATCTTTGTCGTAGAGAAACGCAAGCGTATAGTCGGGCACCTCGACGATTTCGATGGTCGGATACTGCGCGTACAAATTGTTCTGGATGTTTTTTACGTTATCTTTCCACGTCCAGACAAAGAACTTCACTTGTCCTTCGATTGATACAAGCTCAAGCGAATACCACGCACGAACACCACCCTTGATGTACTTGTCCTTGAGCGTCCCCTCTCCGCTTGTCGAATAAAACCCGTTGAGAGCGAGCTCCATAGCAAGCGGTGATTTGTTGGTCTCCTTTGGAATCTGAATCTCGAGGAGAACCGGTTTCTTGCCCGCAATAAAAAGTGTACGACGGTAGAACACCCACGCCTTCCACCAGGAGCGAATTAGGATGAGTGGCAACCATACCGGTGACAAGAAGAAAACTATACGGAGAGCCGGCAGTGCCAACGAATACACCTCCTTGAGTGTTTCGAACATACACACATGGTAACAAGAAGTCGCTCCACAGCAACCTCTTCTTGTTCCACTGCGGAATTCGTCGCGCCCTTCGGCGACTCCTCGACAGTCCTCGTTCCACAAAAGAGGTTACTGTCTCGCTTAATCAAAAACACCCCGAAGGGTGTTTTTGATAGTGTCATCTGGTCTTTAGACCAACTTGTATGATCCGTCTGTTTGTTTTTCGAAGTGTTCGGGATCCTGAAGATTGACAATGATGGTATTGGGTTTGACGTAGCGCTCCTTGAGGACCTTGTCGATGATCTCATCGCGCTTGAGCGGACCGTGTTCATTGAGAACTTTCTTAATAACATCACGAACAACACCCTGCATGTAACCCCATTCAGAGAGTGCATAGAGACCGCGACCGACGAGAACAAAGCGACCATCCTTGATGAGCTCATTGTGCGTCGTTGCGATGTGTGCTTTTTTATTGAAAAGCTCCGCAATACGCTTTGCAACTTCGGTGAAATGGAGCGGAGATCCGTGCTGGCGAATCGCAAGATATGCATAGTCACGAATTCCCTTTGGTGAGATTGCCGGAGATGCCATTGGACCCCACTCACCAAGTGGGTTGCTCCCAACCTTCTTCGAAATCTCAAGCCAACGCTTAATCATTTCTTCACTCTGGTAGTGGTCCGAGAGATCCTTGATGTGCGAAAGGAACGTCTCGATAATCTTTCCTTCGGCAACGAGATCGTCATCGGAAAGGCTCGCGTAGAGATTGTGGAGCGCCTGTTCGATGGTCTCAGCAACATCACTATCGACAAACCAACGGTGAGCAAAATGTTCATCTTCTTTACGCTTCTCGAATGATTCACCAACAACGAGCAAGAAGTGGAAGTGATTGCGCACACTCGCGTCTTTTGAGAGGTGCGAGAGGAAGCTCTCTTCGGAGACGATACCACCATAGAAAAGCATTTCTTCTTTGAGCTCGTTGAATGCAGGAGACTCTTTGGTATATGCATCCGACTTGCGGATACTTGCAAGAGCGTAATTCTCAATCTGACGAACACGCTCACGAGTGATGTCGTATTCTTCGCCGATAGCTTCGAGCGTCATGCGCTTGGTCTTTTCACCCAATCCGTATCGCTTGACGATGACGTCACGTGCACGAGTTGAAAGGACTCCCACGAGTCGCTTGCTCACCTGCTTTGGGTTAAACGTCACAGAGGCTGGGCCTCCGGTTTTTCCCTTCGATTGTTTGAGGGCTTGTTTTGACATAACGCTATAGAGCTTGGATTACCTTACTGGATAAGTGTAGCATGCCTACAAAATTACGTCAATCCCCAGGAGGCCTACGCCCATTGCCAACCCACCAAGGTGCTAATCCCCTTGTACCACAATATTGAGAACCTTGTTGGGGATATAAATAACCTTTGTAATAAGGCCTTTTTCGACCCAGGGGCCTATTTTTTCGTCATTTCGGGCAAGGGCCAAAAGTGTCGCCTCCGGTGTCCCTTGTGGACAACTGAGGACTCCCCGAACCCTTCCATTGACCTGGATAGCGACCGAGACTTCCCCACTCATAAGCTTTGACGCATCAAACGAAGGCCACCCCTCAAGATGGATGGATGAGGTGTGCCCAAGCTGCTCCCAGAGCTCCTCAGATAAAAATGGGGCGATCGGAGCAAGCATGAGAAGGAGTGATTCATATACCCCACGAGGAATCTCTGTCTCTTTGTCGAGAGCATTCGCAAATATCATGAGTTGCGAGATTGCCGTATTCATCCGAAAACCTTCTATATCGTCTCCAACCTTTTTGATTGTTTGATTCATTACCACCTCAATCTCGCTGGTTGTCTCTTGTGTATCGTTTGTTTTAGACGCAAGCCGGACAACCTTCTCCAAAAAACGACGACCACCAACGAGCCCGTCGGTCGACCACGCGATTGCCTGTTCGAACGGCCCCATGAACATCTCATACACACGAAGTGCATCCGCACCAAATTCGCTGACAATATCGTCGGGGTTAATCACATTGCCATAGCGTTTACTCATCTTGCGACCATCTTCGGCGAGGATAAGACCAACGCTTTTGAGTTTCATGAACGGTTCAATGTGCGAAACAGCTCCAATGTCATAGAGAAACTTGTGCCAGAAGCGCGCATAAATAAGATGACGTGTCGCATGCTCTGCACCGCCGACATACATGTCGACCGGCGACCAGTATGCTTCTTTTTCCTTATCAACA
>CAZMAP010000001.1:22305-24021 GCA_964564385.1 uncultured Candidatus Saccharibacteria bacterium
ACAAGCGCCGTTGTGTTCTTTGGATCGATGTAGCGGAGGTAGTACCACGAAGAACCTGCCCACTGAGGCATCGTGTTCGTTTCGCGCTTTGCAGGGCCGCCACATTTTGGACACGTTGTATTCACCCACTCACTAATATTTGCCAGCGGAGACTCCCCCGTACCGGTCGGTTCATAGTGTTCAACGTCAGGAAGCGTCACGGGCAATTGATCCTCGGAAACCAGAACAACACCGTCTTTGTCACAGTGAACAAGCGGAATCGGCTCACCCCAGTAGCGCTGGCGCGAGAAGACCCAATCTCGAAGTTTGTACTTGGTGACCCAACGACCGCCGACGAAGTCGGTGATCTTTTTCTTGGCTTCTTCACTTTTCAAACCAGAAAAGTCAGCCGAATTAATTAAAACACCTGGATTTACTGTGGGGCCGAGAGCCAAAGCCTTTGTCATTGCGTGGATCGCAAACTCCATCTCTTTCTCTACAAGACTCGCTGTTCCAGCAACATTATAAACCTGCTGATCTTCCGGCATTACAACAGGTCTAATTTCAAGGTCTCTTGATTGGGCAAAGTTCCAATCCCGCTCGTCGTGCGCAGGAACCGCCATCACCGCCCCCGTGCCGTATGAACCAAGCACATAATCAGCGACGAACACAGGAAGCTCCTCTCCGTTGGCGGGATTCACCGCAACAACGCCCTCGAGCTTCACACCTGTCTTCTCACGGCCCTCGGCGCTTCGTTCAATCTCGGGCTTGTTCTTTGATTCTCGAACATAAGCGATTACATCCGGACCGTTCGGCGCCCCTTCAGCAAGCTCAGAAACGAGACCATGTTCAGGTGCAAGCACAACATATGTTGCTCCGAACAAAGTATCTGGTCTCGTCGTAAAAACAGTGACTTCTTGTTTTGGATTTGTTTCGGATTTCGTGTTTCGGATTTCGAATTTAATTTCAGCCCCTTCACTCTTGCCAATCCAATTACGCTGGGACTCTTTGATGTGCTCTGGCCACCCAGTGAGCGTGTCGAGATCTGCGAGCAATCGCTCCGCGTAGTCAGTGATACGCAACACCCACTGACGCATCGGCCGCTTTTCGACGACAGACCCACAACGCTCACACGTGCCATCTTCGAGATCTTCATTTGCAAGACCAGTTTGGCACGACGGACACCAGTTGATTGGTTCATGCGATTCAAACGCCAATCCTTTTTCGTACAGCTTGAGGAATATCCACTGCGTCCATCTGTAGAAATCGGGATCGGTCGTGTTCACTTCCCTGCTCCAATCGTAGTTGAAGCCAATTGATTCAAGTTGTTCCTTGTAGCGAGCAATGTTCTTCTCGACTGCAACACGGGGATGCACTTTGTTCTTGATTGCGTAATTCTCAGCAGGAAGACCAAACGCATCCCATCCCATCGGATGGAGCACTTCCTTGCCGCTCATCTTTTGGAAACGCGAATAGACGTCTGTGGCGATATAGCCTTTTGGATGTCCAACGTGCAAACCTTCGCCCGATGGATACGGAAACATGTCGAGCACGTAACATTTCGGCTTATCCGATGTCTCAGATGTGTGGTAGATTTGCGCGTCATTCCAGCGCTTCTTCCATTTTGTCTCAATTGCTTTTGAGTCGTATTCGCGCATAAGTAGAGCTATGGTACATCAGCTCGCGCCTCAGCAAAAGCGCCCCTTTTGGGGCGCTCGCTTTTAGTACATCGGCTTC
>CAZMAP010000001.1:24031-28841 GCA_964564385.1 uncultured Candidatus Saccharibacteria bacterium
GGATACTTGACTGGGTCAATTGTCCGAGCAAAGCAAGTACGACCAGCTTCGTGCTGGAAACGAGGGTCGAGACCCCCTCCGTACGAATCGATTGGCATCATTTTTGGATCTTGTGACTTCGCAGAACTTGCACGACCAAATGTTGCACAGAGCTCAAATGAAAGAGGCCCTGTGACGTTATATTCGTATGGAGCATTGGTCTCAGGGTCCACAGGCATCACATAACCGCTAAAATCATCTTTGGCGAGCTCGGCAAGCGAAGCTGGGATCTTCTGAGATGTCTGCCATTCATTGAGAATCTGCCACTGGAGACCACTCAAATCGTGCTCACGTGTAGCGTCGAGGCGCATCTCGCGCTGTGCGTTTGGTGAACCAAACGTCATGAAGCCAAGGATAATGGCAAGAAGAACGAAGAGACCTGCGAGCGAAACAAAGAGCTTGTTCGGCTTTGCCGATACATCGCGACGAAGATCGTAGAAGTAGTACGAGAAGATACCACCAGCAACAACGAGGACTGCGAGCACTTTGAGGATAAAGCGCGTGGTAATTTCACCCTGGAGGAAGGTGTAGAGGAGCGTCACCAAGTCGCCAGCAACTGCGATACCAGCAGCAAAGAGCGTGAACCACACGAACCACTTGCGGATTGAGAGGTTGCGCTTCTCTTCGTCTTGAGCGATGCCCTTGCGGATGTAGTACGAAAGGAAGAGATAGATTGGTACAACAACGATGAGCGACGCAATTGCGAATGTCGCACCGTTGCCGCTGTATCCGTAACCGCCGTAGTAGTACGAAGTGTTGAGCACGTCGGGGAATCGTTCGTTGATGATTGAGAAAAGAAGCGAGAGGAGGCTTCCGGCTGATACGTAGAGCGAAATCGCTGTGCCGAGATAGATGAAAAAGTCTTTTGGAGTTGTCCGTGGTTTCTGGTCGTTCATATGATGAAAAATAGTGTAATAACGTGATTATAGCACGTTTTAAGTGATCAGAATCAGCTAGAAAAATCTATCGAATAAATCCTCCGTGATAGAAACAGCGGTATACCAAGTCACCCTTTATGTAAATTTCTTCAATACCCGAAAACCAATCGAGAGTACCCTCTGATTTATTAACGTAGCGGCTATCCCCCTCCACATATTCACGCGGACCGCGCACCGGCAAGATGTCATTGTATTCCTGCATCAGTGCCGGACGAAGAATCGTATATGCATCCGCAGTTGAAACATCTTCTTTCACGACATGACCATAATAGTTCATTCCCCAAACCGGAGTGCCGGCTTTGTAAACAATTTCTTCTCCAACAAAGTCCCGCGCACCAAAGTACGTATCGTGATAAACAAGATCTCCCTGTTCAAAATGATAGTCATCGGAACTCGGTCTCAACGAGACTGCTTTTGATGCTTCTTTATTTGCGTATGTTTCTTTGTTCGCAGCGTTCAAAAACCGTGCAAGTTCCTCAAGATTGATTGGTGTTTCCATACCCTCCATAATAGCAAGTCTAAAAACTAGATCTTGAACTCAACCACCCGCCTTCGCTAAAGCTTCGGCGAGGCAGGCATCCCCTAAATTTTAAATTCTATGACGTCACCGTCTTTAACGATGTATTCCTTCCCTTCCGTGCGAACCAAGCCCTTTTCGCGAGCTTTGGCATAACCGCCTGAGTCGATGAGATCTTGCCAAAAGACAACTTCAGCGCGGATAAACTTGTCATAAAAGTCTGTGTGAATTGCAGTTCCGGCAACAGGTGCGGTCGAGTTGCGTGCAATCGTCCAGGCACGTGTTTCGTCGGGACCAGTCGTAAAGTATGTGATGAGATCGAGCAAACGATAGCCACCAAGAATCACATCGTTGATTGAACCTCGCACTGAGAGATCCGCAAGCATCGCGGCCCGATCTTCGGGCGACATCGAACGGACGTCGCTCTCGGTCGAAGCATCAACGAGCACGTATTCTGAACCCGATGACTTCAAGAACTCGACGAGTCTCGTCCAGCGTTCGTCATTCATCTCGTCGAGGTTCTTACCTCCCGACTTGGCGTTAAGGATGTACATCATCTTCTTCATCGTAAGGAGTGTGAGCTTCTTCACTTCTTTTTCCTCATCTTCGAGAAGCGTCACCGTGCGGGCCGCCTGCCCCGCTTCGAGCGCAGCTTTGATCTTCATCAATCCCGCCTGTTCATGCTTGGCTTCTTTCACTCCCGCTTTTACATCTCGTTCAACAGAGCCAAGACGCTTTGTAACAACCTGAAGATCAGCGAGTACAAGTTCGAGGTTGATGACCTCGATGTCTTCGACGGGATCGATACGGTTTGAAACGTGGAGGATGTTGTCGTCTTCAAAAATACGGACGACATGTCCGATGGCGTCCACCTCGCGAATGTGCGAAAGGAATTGGTTGCCGAGTCCTTGGCCTTCGGACGCACCCTTCACCAACCCAGCGATATCGACGAACTCAACAGCCGCAGGGACGGTCTTGGCTGATGCTGAGAGCTGTGTGAGTGCATCGAGGCGTGGGTCAGGAACTTTGACGATACCGACCGATGGATCGATGGTACAAAAAGGATAGTTTGCGGCATCGACCGACTGCGCGGTGAGTGCATTGAAGAGCGTGGACTTGCCCACGTTTGGAAGGCCAACGATGCCAACAGAGATCTTCATATGATTAGTGTCCAAGGAGCTTCTTGAGCTCGTCAGCGTGCGCAGCAAAAACCTTCTGTGCGGCTGTCATACGATCCATACCACTTTTAGTCTTCTCCTCCGCCTCGGCAGCGAGACGCATGAAGAAATCCGGGTCCTTCTCGAAGGCTTTAAATATCATCTCACGCTGCTCTGGAGCCACGTCCTTGAGCTGGCGTTCAATCATCTTTTTCATGAGAAATTCTTTGAACATGGTTGATGTGGTTAGCACCGAAAAAAGTACCGTACTACAGCAACAATAGCAACATGCACTCCATACTGATTGTTTTCCCCGTTTCGCCTTACCAAACGAAAAACCGCCCCGCACAAGGCGGAACGGCTCTTTCGTCAGACTGGCTGATGACTACTGTACGTCAACAGTCGAGGTTGCATCGACGGTCGTTGTCGATGTTCCGCCTGTGCCTGCCTCCGTAGTAACGCTTGTCGTCGTCACTGTTGTGGTAGCAGGAGTCGTTGATGCAACGTCATCTGTCGTAACCGGCGCGTCTGCGCGGTTCTTGAAGAAGAGGAAGCCTGCGACGATGAGGATGACAACAATCACGAGGATCGTGACACCAGCATTGCCGCTCTGTGAATTCTTTGACATGGGTTCGAGTGAAAGCTAACTAATAGATACCCGACAAAATCCGCCCAGCGCAAAGCCGAACGAGCTTTGAGTGTACCATAGAAACGTCTCAAATGAAAGCACTATCGGGCAGGGCCCTCTACAAACGCGTAGGTGGCACCCGTAGAACGGGTTGAGCGTTCTTTGATGAGGTCGAGCACACGGACCAACGAAAGCCTCACCGACGTGTAGGCCGAGTCATAGCGCTCATCTACGCCGTGGAGCAATTCATCGACAATCGTCTCGAGTTCCTTGTTTGAAAGATGATACGTCACTTCAGCAATATGCTGGTTGACGTTTGCTCGCTCGTCGGAGCCTTCCATGCGGGCACGATATGCGTTATCAAGGTCAGAAACGACCTTTCGCATAAAATCACCCACTGGCTGTTCCTGGTGTTTGAGCATACGAAGGAACGTGAAAACCTTCTTATCCTCACCACGAATGATCCACTCGACAAAAAGCGGAACCATCGACAACGTCGAAACAAAGAGCGCCTCGCGAACGCGGTTCTTGTCGAGAATAAGCCACCCGTCTTCGCGCGGATAACGAGATTTTGCGATTTCGACAATCTGATTCAAGCGCTCGAGTGCCTTCGCTTCATCGCCTTCCACTGAGTTGGCGATGAGCTCGGCGCCATCATCAGAGATGAGCACACGAGATGAGCGCGCTTCGTTTTGAACACGAGCAGTCGACACGCGGGCAACCACCTGTGGCACTTCACCCTTTTTGGCCGATGGAGCACCCGCCATCAAACCGCCAGATACAGCCCCTGCATGCGTATCGATTGGTATATTCTCGGGAACACACGACCTATTCGTCGACGACGGTGCTGAATCACGAGCCGAACGCAAAACTGGAGTAGCGTGCATATATTCTTCATATGCAACCGCAGTTACATCAACCATTTCATCGACGACAGGTTGGCTAACCCGCACAGTGTTTGTGGTACCACTCAAGGAACTAACCGTGTCAGAGACAGGGGTTCGATGAATGCGACGCATAATCGTATAGATAATGCATCCCGAGATAGCCAAGAGTCCGAGGATAAAGAGGACAAGCTGGAAAATGCTGGTGCCAAGTCCGGTATACGGAATCTGTGCAAGCGATATCGATGCACCCAAAATCTCTGGGTCAGAGAAGAGCACAACGTTTGGACGTCGGCGATGACCGCCACCGCCACCCCCGTTGTCGTCATCATCGTCATCTCCATTGTCATCATCGTCATCATCTCCACCGCCACCAATGGTGATGGTGAGATTAATCGACGTCACCGCACACTGATTGCTTGCTGTGATAATTGATGTGAATGTCCCTGCCTGTGTCGGTGTACCCGAGATAGTAGTTCCCGAGAATGTGAGACCGGCGGGAAGATTGGCAACAGTAAGACTCGACACCGTACCCGTCGTTGCCACTGAATATGAGAAGGACGAACCGACGATACCCGATGCTGTTTGAGAGCTCGTGATAGTCGGAGGAAGAATTGTACACAACCCGCCACCAATGGTGATGGTGA
>CAZMAP010000001.1:28941-39428 GCA_964564385.1 uncultured Candidatus Saccharibacteria bacterium
CTCGTGATAGTCGGAGGAAGAATTGTACACAACCCGCCACCAATGGTGATGGTGAGATTAATCGACGTCACCGCACACTGATTGCTTGCTGTGATAATTGATGTGAATGTCCCTGCCTGTGTCGGTGTACCCGAGATAGTAGTTCCCGAGAATGTGAGACCGGCGGGAAGATTGGCAACAGTAAGACTCGACACCGTACCCGTCGTTGCCACTGAATATGAGAAGGACGAACCGACGATACCCGATGCTGTTTGAGAGCTCGTGATAGTCGGAGGAAGAATTGTACACAACCCGCCACCAATGGTGATGGTGATCACCACATCATCACTTCCACACTCATTTGTCGCACTAACCGTAAACATGACGGTCCCCGCCTGAGTCGGCGTTCCGCTAATCCTCCAGAGGGTGCCACCTACGTGCGTAAACGTGAGACCAGCAGGAAGCGTTCCTGTTGTGATTGGAGTGACGGCATCACCAGTGATCGTAATATCATGAGAAAACGGTGTGCCAACGACACCAGTCGCGGACGACGTGGTCGTAATAACCGGCGGAACAAGCGAACAGACGATGAAACATGAACCCGCGTTGGTTTCCTGTTCCCAGTCGAGAAGTGTGTGTGTGCTCGTCAAATGAGCAAAGTCCGGAGGAATGGGGCTCGCTGATGCTCCATCGACAAATGTATAGAGATCGATCTGGTAATTACATGAGGGAACACTGACACGAAGCATGCGTGTCTGGCCAGGCCCAACGTTGTAGATGAGACCACTCTGAACATCTTCGTCATAGAGTTGCTGGCTATTGATGTATTCCTGCTCGTGTCCAGGCACATAAACATCGGTTTTGTATGATGAGAGAGCGACATTGTAGTCACAAACATCCGAAATATTCTTCACGGTAATCGAGGCAACGCCATTTGCGACAACAATGTCGTGATTCATGTCCCACGGATCAAAAGGTGTCCCGTCAGCGCGCACGATGTTCTCGTGTGCACGACTGTCACACGTTGCATCATCGTCCTCTTGTGCAGGTGGCAAGGGGACACCTTGAACCGGCATTACATCGCCGACAGTCGGCACAACATCGACAGGGTCACCACCGGAACCACCGTCATCTTTCTTGCCTTCTTTTTCTCCAGAATCAGAGCCTCCCACGACACCCGACGAACCGCCTTCGGACACCGATGAACCCTTCACCGAATCGGCTTCCTGAGCACCGACAAAAACAACCCCGAGGAGGCCCGAGATAACGACGAGCGCAACAGCGATCGAACGGATGAGGGTATATCGATTGGTGGTAGTAGTCATAATAAGGTTCTAGCGTTTCTAAGTTTGGTGTGTGGATTATACAGTGCCGAAAAATAAAGTCAATAGTCTCAAACTAGAGGGCGTAGTCCCCGACAAACTCTGCTGTAACGACATACCGCTCCTCCTTCGCACCAAATACATTGCAGGTGGCAAGGGTCAACGTCCGACCGGTACGCGAAAGGTTGACGAATGCATCGTCAGCGCTCACAAGCGACACCGATGTAACACGATAGACGTACTCACGAGACAATGATTGCACACGGACAAGATCATTCTCCTTGAGGTGTTTGAGATCGTTAAAAGCCTTAAACGCCTGATTCTGCACAACGCGGAATCCTGTTGAATGCCCAAAGAGGAATACGTTTCCCGAATCGGAAAGATTTGCAGAACCTGGATAATGAACAACGCCAGTGAGAAGCGCTTCATCGAGTGTTTGAACATCGTTGCTTGCTGGCGTGTTGATGGAATCGTCAAGATCGATAGCGTCAATGACGATACGCACCGGGCGCGTGTCCGTATTGTCCACAACAGGCATATCCTTATCTTCTGCACTTACAGGAGTATCTTCAGCAGCAAGAACCTCACTGTCTGTATCAAGTTCGGGCACGATACCAAGCGCATACGAAAATGAAAGGAGCAGAGAAAAAACACCGAACCACAGGATGCCGGCAATAAGCGGACGCCCACGAAAGGCTTCCGCAAACGATTCAAAAAGTTCGTACGCGACACCTTTGTCGCCCGATGTTTCCTTCATGTGAGCCATATTATCATAATATCATAATAGATAAAAAAGTCAATATCTCCAGTGACATCCTTTGAGAATCAAAAGAAGACCTTGACAACGTATTTTTATGATATATAATGACCAGCATACTACTTTTAGCCACTTAGATATTGTCTTTATGGAAACCACAACGAACACCATCGCCGGCCAGCGCGCAAAGGAATCCATCATGCGCGTATTAAGCGTTGTTGGTGGCATCGCCATCCTCGCGGGGGTTGTTTGGGTCGGAATGCAGGGATTCCGTGTACTTCCCAATGCTCGCGAATCACTTGCAAATGCCTTCGTAAGCGTTCAATCATTCTTCTCCCCCGCCGAGCGCATCGCTCTTTCTCTCGTCGATAGCCAAGTAGTTATCGAGGAGCCCTTCACGCTTTCTTGGGAACATCGCGGAAAAACCGACGACGGCTCGTACTCCTTCTTCTACGGATGTAACAGCGACATACATCTCGCACTCGCGGATGATACTGTTTTTTGTAACACCGAACTTCCGATTCTCTCCACTGATACGTCCCTCCGACTCACCGCACACGGCACTGTCACCGACGTCACCATGATTCCCGTCGAAATTCGATTCCGCAAAAACAACGAACCAACTATCAGCGAACGCGGCGAGCTCACGATTGCCGTCCAGCATGAACGTTTCGATGACGCAACAAGCACATCCCCTGTTGCCCAAACAGAAACCTCCGAAACATCTAGCAACACAACCAATACAAATCCTGTCACCAACACACAGCAAACAATCGTCACCGGACCGGTCTCCAACCCGAACGGTACAGCAGATCTCTCCATCAGGATTATTGGTTTCGGTCTCGTCGACAAAAACAGTGGTGCCTTTACTGAAAAAGATGAAATTCCTCGCGACCTTCCTTCGAACAAGCGTGGCGCCATCAAGTTTGTTGTCGAAAACATCGGCACAAAGCTTTCGGGCACATGGGCATTTGAAGCAGCGCTTCCAACGAGCCCTTCGTATACGTACAAATCCGCCAAGCAAGACTCCCTTTATCCTGGCGACAAAATCGAATTCATCATCGGCTTCGACAAGCTCAAGAACGCCGACCACGATGACTACCGGATCGAGATTGATTCGAAAAATGAGGTCAAAGAAAGCAACGAGAACAACAACGTTAAAACAGGAGAAATCGATATCAATCGATAAGACTCCACTCGCTCCTAAAACAAAACAGCCCTCGCGGGCTGTTTTGTTTTATTTCCTTGTCTACTCTTTATTGCTCACATCCGCAGTCTTTGTCAGTTTTAAAATAAGGTAATAAGGGATATGGGCCGTAGACTCCAGATCTTGTGGAAATTGCTCCACCGCCTCTGCCGTCGGCTTGGGTTCAATGATTTCTGTCACAGCAAAGCCTCGCGTCGTCCACGGATTCACAAAATCCTCAAGCGTCCGATGATAATTAGTCCATTCAACATCTTTACCCTCGATCTTCAACTTCACATGTTGGGGTGCAAGCGAATCAAAATAGGAAAGATGCTCCTTGTGGGTAACCACATAGTTCGGCGAAGCCTGCTTCGTGAGTGATCCCTGTCTATCAAAATTTGCCGGATGCTCTTTTGATATCAAGATAAAACCTCCGACCCTCAAAAGCCGCGCCATCTCCGAAATACTCCGTCCATATGCTTCCTGTGTCGGGATGGTCACAAACACCATATCTGCAACCATCGCATCAAAACTTTTGTCTTCGAGTGGAAGTACGTCCGCGATATCTCCTTGTAGATATGTTATACCCAAAGGTGAACGGAGCTCTTCTTTTTGGGCTGTATTGATGAATGTCTCCGAAAAATCAACACCCGTGACTCTCGCTCCTTGGTGCGCCATCAGTCGTGCGTAGTATCCATCACCACACCCAACATCAAGGATATTCTTTCCGGTAACATCACCGAGCGCACGCATAAATGCAGGCATGCGTATGTGCGCCTTTCGTACATGCGGAACGCTGTATGCATCTGCCGCTTTTTCCCACTCGTCTTTTTGTTGCATATGATGTGAGGCCTCTTTATTTATCTTCTCCTTGTTCTAGCAAATCAGGTACCACTTCTTCAGGTAAGTCCTTATGAAAGTTATACCCGGTCTTCTTAATCCACTCTTGCCATAACCCGAACTCATCCCACGCATTGATGTTTTTGAATTCATCTTTTGATTTCCACTCAAGATATGCTGGCGTATCACGCCACTCCCACCAAGTCTCCCATAGGCAATCTTCTTCTTGTTTCTGAAGACTATCAGTCCAATAGTCTGCATCACTTTGGAAATCTTTTTCTAGTACTCTCGTGAAAGCCACAGCTTCACGAACTCTCGCGTAGTAGCTCTGTAAGGCATACGCTTTAAGGTGATTGGTAATATCTTTCTTCATCTGACCCTTAAGAAAGGGTCTCATTTTTTGGATGGCAAAAGCCGTTGCGGTACGTTCTCTCCGGATCAATTCGGCATTGTCATCCCTTCCATTCCACGATTTGGTAACAAGCCTCTCGACGCCATGCTCTTTAAGTTTTGCAACATCCCACAGATGTCCGACCTCATGCATAAGCGTACTTATCGACTCTGGGGTGAGAATATCGCCTAAAATATAAACAACTCTGTCTTTCGTATTCACAGCCCCGTGCATTTTTTCTGCTGTAGGACAGAAGAAAACCTGAAATGACTCGGGGGCAATCGTAAGCAGATTAGTCGCCTTACCATCACGGTCCTTAAAGACCAGCTCATCGAGCTGTCGCCATGTTTTTACATCCAAAGATGCAGAATCCGAAGCAATGCCTTCCCACTTCACCAAACGAGCCAAGTAGGTTTGAATCTTATTATTTGAATCTTCGTCAGGAACCGAATATGTACATGCAAAAGAATAGTCCTCGAAACTACCTTCTATGGTTCCTTCTTCTTGATAGCCAGATTCATGTAGGGGAACTTTGAGTCGCACGAGACTTTCCGCCAGAGACCCTTCCGGTTCCAGTTCGGAATTTTCGACCCGCGCAAGATATTTCTCAGTATCAAGAAGGTGTGGTTGCCGTTCCATTGAAAAACTAAATATCCAAATTCGCCAACTTTGCATTGCTTTGGATGAAGGACTTGCGGGATGGGACGTCGGTGCCCATGAGAATGTCGAAGATGCGGTCGGCCTCTTGTGCATCACCAACAGCAACCTGCTTGAGAACGCGACGCTCAGGATCCATGGTCGTCTCCCAGAGCTCTTCCGAGTTCATCTCACCGAGACCTTTGTAGCGTTGAATCGAAACCTTTGGTCCTCTCTTTTCTGCTTGTTTCTTTGTTGCCTTGTCTCCTTCCTCCTCTGCATCATTTTCATGTGTATTCTCACCTTCTGGTTCGGCGCCTTCTTCTTGAATATCCTCTGCCGCAACACCCTCCTCTTTGAGGAACATGTCCTTTTCTTCTTCGGTATAGAAATAGAAAATCTCCTTGCCCTTCTTAATCTTGTAGAGCGGCGGCTGTGCGATGTAGACATAACCCCCTTCGATAACCGGCTTGAAGTGACGATAGAAAAGCGTCAGCAAGAGCGTACGAATGTGTGCCCCGTCGACGTCGGCGTCTGTTGCGATGATGATTTTGTGATAGCGAAGCTTGGAGAGCTCAAAGGTATCAGCGATTGCGGTGCCCATCGCGATGACGAGGTTCTTGATTTGCTCTGAGGCAAGCATCTTGTCGAGGCGTGCGCGTTCGACATTGAGGATCTTGCCACGGAGCGGGAGGATTGCCTGTGTGCGACGGTCGCGACCGCCCTTTGCGGTACCACCAGCAGATTCTCCCTCGACGATGAACACCTCGGCCTCTTCGGCGCTCTTGGTCTGACAGTCAGCAAGCTTGCCCGGAAGCGTCATACCATCGAGTGCACCCTTACGGAGAATGCTGTCTTTTGCGGCCTTTGCCGCTTTGCGAGCGCGAAGCGCGAGCAACACCTTGCTTGCCATCGCCTTTCCTTCGTCGGGGTGTTCTTCGAGAAATTCGGCAAACGCCTCACCAAAGACAGTCTCCACAGCACCACGTGCCTCTGTTGAGCCGAGTTTTGCCTTTGTCTGACCCTCAAATTGAATCTCAGGGAGCTTTACTGATACAACGGCAGTGAGACCTTCAAGTACGTCTTCTCCCGAGAATGGTCCATCAGACTCTTTGATGATGTTGGCTTTTTTGGCGTAGCTGTTGATGGTGCGTGTAAGTGCGGTTTTGAAACCGGTGACATGCGTACCGCCTTCACTGTTGTATGTATTGTTTGCAAACGCAACGATACGTTCGGAGATGTCATCAACATACTGAAGCGCGACTTCGACCATTACGCCATCTTGTTCTTTTTCGATATAGAAAATGTTGCGATGGAGAACGGTCTGATGCTCGTTGTAGTGACGAACGAGGGACATAAGACCTCCTTCAAAATAGAAGGACATCGAAGGTTGATCTGTGAGAAGGGTTCGGATGTAGAGCTGACCTTCATCCTTGAAGTCGCCCCTCATCTCACGCGCATCAACGACACTGATACGAAGTCCGCGCACGAGATATGCCTGCTGGCGCAAATGACTGACGATTTTATCCCACGAGAACACAATCTCTTTAAAAATCTCTGGATCTGCTTCAAACGTGATAGCTGTACCACGAGCATCAGAATTCTCGATCTTTTTGACAGCAGCCTTCGTCTTGCCCTGCTTGTACTCCTGCATGTAGTGACCGCCATCGCGATGTACATCGGCACGCATATAGAGAGAAAGCGCGTTGACAACCGATGCGCCGACACCGTGCAAACCTCCTGAGACCTTGTAGCCACTCCCATCACCACCGAACTTACCACCGGCATGGAGCGTCGTCATGATGGTCTCAAGCGCCGAGACACCACTTTGTTTGTGTTTGTCGACAGGGATGCCACGGCCATTGTCGGCAACGCGGACGCGATTGCCCGGAAGGAGCACAACTTCGATATCGTTGGCGAATCCACCCATCGCTTCGTCACGCGAGTTATCAAAGATTTCCCAGATGAGATGGTGGAGGCCATCAGGGCCCGTGGTACCAATGTACATGCCAGGACGCTTGCGCACTGGTTCGAGCCCTTCGAGGACTTGAATAGAATCGGCGCCGTAGGAAGATGGCTTCTTTTCTTTATCCTTGCCGGCCGAAGCTTTAGCGGAGGTGGGGTTTTTGGATGCCATGAAATGAAAAAGCGCCTTTTGCGATGGGTCTATTTTAGCAGAAAAGCCCCTCTTTTTGAAGGGCTTTTCCTATAAAGTTATGCCCAAAAGACCCTTATTTAACGCGCCTCCCCGCTCAGCGGGGATTAGGTACGCTTAGCGTACCTCCCAGCCCTTTCCTCGAATCTCATCTTCTATCTTCTTCATAATCTCGCTCACCTCAACATCGGAAAGCGTTTTTTCACTTGATTGGAAGACAATGTGATATGCGTATGACGTTCGTCCCTCTTTGGTGAATGTATCGAAAAGATCGATGCGAGCGACGAGTGCGCCACCATGCGTGCGAATGATGTTTGGAATTGATTGCGCATCGCCTTCGGTGACCCAAACTGCGATGTCACGGAGAATGAATGGGTAGATGGATATCGGTGAAAATGTCATGTTTGGCAAGCGAGGCAGGTCGCCATATGACTCCGACGTTGGGAGACCTTCGATTGCATCGGTGAGTGATGCCGTTGCGAGAGCTCCGTTCTTTTTCCATGCGATATCAACGCCGAGTGCTTGAGCAACCGCCGCACAGCCGCGGTCGAGCTCGGCAGGTTTTTCTGCAGCAATCGCAATCTCCTGTTCCTCACTGTCTTTTGCAAAGACGGTTCCAATCTCAAAGATGCGGACCATGTCGGTACCAAGAAGCGGCTTGTTCTTCTTGTTCATCTCGATAGCTGCCGTGATTCCATCGACGAGCGAACCGCGCAAATACTTTTTGTCATCAGCAATGGGGTTCGCGACCTCAATCTCACCCTTCTTTTGGAATGCATAAGTCGATACCTCGGAGAACCCAGCATCCACAAGCGCGCGGCGTACAAATGCTTTGTAGTGTTCATTTTTGTTGACGGCAGGCACGAAGCCATCGTCAGCAAGCTGAGTTGATGGAATTGCCTCGAGACCTTTGAGTCGGCCGATTTCTTCGATGAGGTCTTCTTTGATACGAATATCAAGACGCGGTGACGGAATGACAACAACAAAACGAGGATCGTCATCGCTGATAATACGGCGATAGCCCACGATATTCTTGAACGACGGGCTCTCCGCGAGCTTGTGGATCTCGATGCCCTTTTCGTTATAACGACTCGAATGAATGACCATACCGTCTCCAAGATACAAACCGACATGATCGACACCTTCGGGAACCGGCGTACCCTTCATGAATTCTTTTGATTCGCGGTGGATTGGTTCCGTACCAGTATTTGCGAACACAAGATCTCCCACCTTAGCATCCAGTGCATCAATCGGAGCCCCAAAGACGTATTGATCAACCGACATTCGCGGAATCATCACACCTGACATACCAAACAGATACGCAGTGAATGAGGAACAATCAAAAAGGTTCGGTGCGTCACCAAGAACGCTTGCTCCGAGCTTATAGGGAACACCGACAAGCGTCGGTGCAAGCGCGAGCACATTCTCGAGAGGACGAATGTACCTATATTCAAAACCAAGTCTCTTGAAGTAGCCCTCAACCTCTTCGTGCGAGCATGTCGTGCCGAGCGCTGTGTTGATTTCAGAAAGTGAGACACCGACAACATACAAATTCTTCCTGTTGAGGTATGACTCCACCACGTCATGTGCGACCTTCCCGCCTGCGAGTTCTTCCACGAGCGCGGACAGGCGTTCCATGGCGATGCTGGCAAGCTCTGAACTGATTCCCTGCTCAAAGCGGATTGACGCATCAGTACGAAGCCCGAGCCTTTTTGAAGTTTTGCGAATGTTTACTGGATCAAAGGTGCAGGCGGAGAGAACAAGACGTGTTGTGTTCGTATCAACGCCTGAGACCGCACCTCCTTTCACTCCCGCAATATCAAGTGCCTTTTCGGTATCACTGATAACAAGAACGTCTGGATCGAGCGTGAATTCTTTGCCGTCGAGTGTCGTAATCACTTCCCCCTCTTTTGCCTGACGTATTGAAATTACTGTTGGCTGTGAGCTGTTGGCTGTAAGTTTATCGTAATCAAATGCATGTACCGGCTGGCCCGTCTCGAGCATCGTAAGGTTGGTTGCATCAACAACATTGTTGATGGAACGCTGACCATGAGCGGCAAGTTTGGTTTTGAGCCATTCAGGAGATTCGCCAATGGTGACACCTTCGACATAGCGCTTGAGCGCACGTGGCACAAGTTTTGGATTCTCAACAATGAGTGAAAGCTTCTCGCTTGTGGAGACTCCCCCATCTGTCTTTGGGTGAATGTCGGGAATGTTTGTTGGAACATTGAGCAACGCACCGATTTCACGGGCAATGCCATGGTATGAAAAACAGTCGTGCGAGCGGTTCGGAAGGACCTTGATGTCGAGGATGGTGTCATTTCCATGTGCCTCTGTCCCATCAATCTCGAACGCGTGCATCGTAATCGTGCGCGACACGTCAGCGACCGAAGGAAGTGGCGTGTCAAAATATTCCTGAAGCCATGTGTAGGAGAATTTCATATCTAGAACTATTTGAGAGCATACGACCGCTCGAGGAGATTTTCCTTGTTCATTGTTTCATCCCAAAGATATTCCTGAGAAATTAGCCGCGCAGATTCGCTGTTCAAATCAATATGCAGGACAAAACCAAGCTCGGGAGAAGCATGGGAAACCGCCACAATCCCAGAGTCTGTCCATTCCACAACATCATACTGGTACGGATAGACATCAATATCATATGGTTCGTCCTTGAGAATACGGCCGACAAATACGCGCTCCTCTGTGCACACCATCGCGAGCTTCCCACATTCAATGCGAACAGAATTGACCGCATCATGCATGGGAACAGGAGCCGAGGAGTCAAAGTCCCACGAACCAAAGATTCTGACCCATGTCTCACCGTCAAAATCTTCTTTAAAAAACGCGCGAGGAGCGATGTTGATGATGTCGTGTATCCCAACAAACCGTTGCGCCAACACCCAGGAAATACCTGCAACAAGAACCGTCCCAAGAATACCGGCGCCGATTAAGTATTTGTTCATATTTAAAACTGATCAGTTACCCGAAGGTCGCCCGAATACAAAAGACGCACGTCGGGTAGACCGTGACGAAGGACGAGCAAACGGTCGATGCCGGCGCCGAATGCGAATCCGCTCCATTCGCGCGGGTCGATGCCTGCACCTTCGAGTACCTTGGGATGTACAAGCCCCGCACCCATAATCTCAATCCAGCCAGTACCCTTGCACACCGAGCACTGCTTCCCCGCCTCTCCGGCGCACCGGAAGCACGAGACATCAACT
>CAZMAP010000001.1:39438-54833 GCA_964564385.1 uncultured Candidatus Saccharibacteria bacterium
GACACCTGGTTCAACGAATGGAAAATAGCTCGGGCGCATACGCACCGTGCTCGCGGCTCCAAAGAATTGTGAGAAAAACGTCTCAAGCGTTCCCTTGAGGTGCGCGAGGCTGATGTTCTTGCCGACGACGAGGCCCTCCAGTTGATAGAACTGTGCTTCGTGCGTTGCATCGGTCGCCTCGTAGCGATACACCTTGCCTGGTGCAATGATGCGGAACGGCGGCTTATGCGATTCCATGTAGCGAACCTGTACGGGAGAGGTGTGAGTGCGAAGGAGTTGCTTCGCATTTTTGTCCTCTTCGGCAGGCTTAGACTTCAACCAAAACGTATCCCACATATCACGTGCTGGGTGATGCTTGGGGATGTTGAGTGTATCGAAGTTGTAGTATTCAGATTCAGCCTCAGGTCCCTCGGCGACCTCAAACCCCATGGAGCTGAAGATGCCGATGATATCGGAAATAGCAAGCGATATGGGATGCTGATGGCCCTTCAGTTCTGTCATAAGGGGTATTATAGCAGAAAGAAAATTGACTTATTTATTCGCCAAGATATACGACTCAAGCCCCCTTGTGAGCGCGAGAACATCGGCCTTAGCATTTGAATCTGGGCAACTCTCTAAAAAAGCAAGGATGTAATCTGTGTATTCCGTATACGTGAACTTAGGCAAATCGTTCATGCCAGTAAAGGCACCAATGAATTTTATGAGATGAGATTTAAAATCCGCCAATTTGATTAATTTCCCTCCTAAAGATATATGCTTTAATTTCTCGTAATATTCTTTCTTCTCTTCGGCATTGTAATTCTTTGGGTGAGATACTTCCTCGACTAGGTCAGCGACCTTTCTACCAAACAATCCTTCTATCTCCTCATACGTTGTCGAAGTATCTTCAAGTGTGTCGTGCAAAAGTCCACCAATCAGAATATTCTGATCATCTACAGCAAAATCATCCCTAAGAATCGAGTAGACTTCCAAGAAGTGGTTCCCTGTACCTGCTTCTGTAAACTTTTGACCAGCAAATCTTTTTGCTGATTCAATGGCATTCTCTGGTGTAGAAATAGCTTCCATAGAGGATGCGTAACCGTGAGCCACCTCTCGGATTCGAACCGAGGACCTTCACTTTACAAAAGTGTTGCTCTACCAACTGAGCTAAGGTGGCACTATCTATCCTTAATCTCCCCATCTCGAAGAATCTTCTCTATGTAATCTCTTCGTTTCCAGCCTTTATCCTTTTTTCAACCTCTCGAGCTTGAGCAAGCGTAAGGTATTTCTGAGAGAAAATCAATTCATTGTTTCCGAGCCTTTTGGTTGACGGAGTAAAACCTCCAACATGATGAGACATCCTTTTTCTAAGATCAGTCGTGCTTCCGACATAGTACTTCCCTGATTCGGTTTTCAGGATGTATACGTAGGCCATATGTACTGAGTCCCGACGCCTTTGGTCGGGACCCCGACTTCACGTCGGGGCTAAAGCGG
This sequence comes from uncultured Candidatus Saccharibacteria bacterium, assembly GCA_964564385.1. Classification (GTDB taxonomy): domain Bacteria; phylum Patescibacteriota; class Minisyncoccia; order Phycocordibacterales; family EsbW-18; genus EsbW-18. The sequence continues at coordinate 40,912 of CAZMAP010000001.1, forward strand.
CATTTATGCTACTGATTCACCACGATCACGATTCTTCGCGTCCCGATGTTCCTTGAGATGTTTGAGGTACATCGATGGTGCGCCGTTCATCTCAAGAAATTTCTCTCCTCGCACCGCCTTGATCATCTTATCAGCAAGCATGACAACGATATACCGAAACGTCACCACGGCCCGCGCAAAGATATCTTTGGCAAAAGCAACGAACCTCATCGCAAACGCACGATATGTTCGACCAATCCATGCACCACACCTGTACCAAGCCTCCTCTGCCGCCGGAGAATATCTCACAAGGAGCCGGGTAAACCACGTCTGACGTCCCGCATAGATTTCCCGTTCCTTGAGTGCACAAAAGAGTGCGAGGAGGAGCAAGCTCGAGGCGAAAATAACAGTGTGAAGGGGCATGGAATTACTTACAGCCTACAGCTGACAGTCAGAGGGAACGGTTTATTTCTGCTGTGAGCCGTAGGCTATCGGCTGTGAGCTAGATCGTGTACTTAACGAACCGTCCCAACTCTGTGCGCTCACCAAACTTTTGAACAGCACCCTCAATGAGCCCACCGATTGTCTGGGCAGGATCCTTAAAGAATGCCTCCTTGAGGAGCGCCTCAGCGCCGCCCGCAAGGAGCTCATCGTCAGTGGCTGCGATTTGCATGGCAATATCCTTGGCGATTGTTTGAAACTCTTCGTTGCGAGCAACGAAATCAGTCTCGCACAAAAGCTCAACCATGGCACCAACAGAGCCTTGCCCATGGATATATGACTGAACAGTACCGGAACCAAGATCGCGTCCCGACTTTTTGGAAGCAACCGCGGCTCCGCTCGCGCGAAGCACCTCAATTGCCTTGTCCATGTCGCCGTCAGTCTGCATGAGTGCTTCACGACACTGCATCATCGAGACGCCGGTCTTATCACGAAGTTGTTTGATGTCCTGTGCACTGACAGTCATGATCCAATATTATCGCACTTCTGCAGGTGTTCCAACTGGGGCCTCTTTCTTGCCTTTGGCATACGCCTCTGTGAGCTTGCCGAGAATAGTGGAGATACTCGAGTGGTTTGAATCATTTGCAGGAATCGCATAGGCAATCTTGGAGACATCGCAGTCTGAGTTGGCAATGGCGATGACAGGGATACGAAGCATCGTTGCCTCAGCGATTGCATTCTTTTCGTGTTTGGGATCGATAACAATGAGTGCCGCTGGGAGTGAGCGGAGGCCACGAAGACCACCAAAGGTCTCTTCGAGACGCTTGATCTCACGATCGATCATGAGACGTTCTTTCTTGGTGTACTTACCGAGTGCACCCTCGTCGCGGTCCTTGGTGAGTTTTTCGAGGTGTTCGGTACGCTTCTTGATAAGCGAGAAGTTTGAGAACGTACCACCAACCCATCGTCCTGAGACATACTGGACGCCAATCTTTTCTGCTGCTTCGCGAACTGCAACACGAGCTTCGTGCTTGCTGCTTGCGATTACGATCTGCTTGCCGTCCTTGCCGAGCTTCTCAAGAAGAAGAGCCGCTTTGGCGATAGCTGCTGCGGTGTGTTCGAGGTCAAAGATGTCGGTGCGGCCCTGTGCGCCGAAAATGGATGCACGGGTCGAAGGGTGACGACGCGACTTGGCATAGGCGTAGTGGGCTCCTGCTGCGAAGAGCTCGTCGATAAGTCCTTTTGATTCTGTAGTGGTGTTGTTTGGCATTGAAAAAGCCCGTTTGGGCGTATGGGGATTCTACCAGATGAGCGAGGAAGTCGCAATACGTACCAAGCGAAGGCGGTGGACCGCTCCTGTGGAGCGAGGACTGTTCGAGGAGGGCTTGTCCCGACGAGTTCCGCAGCGGAACAAGGAGTGGTCTCGCCGAAGCGAATCACCCTTTTACAGCGCCGCGTCGGCCGCCTCGAGGGCCGCAAGGATCTTCTCAATATTGCCGTTGAGAATACCGGGAATGTTGGACCAGCTCTCCTTGATGCGGTGGTCGGTGACACGGTCTTGTGGGAAGTTGTAGGTACGGATCTTCTCAGAGCGGTCGCCGGTGCCGATTTGGGCCTTGCGATCAGTCGAGAGCTTTGCGGCTGTTTTCTCCATCTCGATCTCTTCGAGTTTGGCCTGAAGAATCATCATCGCCTTATCGCGATTGCGCTGCTGGGTACGCTCTGACTGCGAGCGAATCATGATACCTGTCGGCTTGTGGAGGAGTCGCACGGCGGTCTCCACCTTGTTGACGTTTTGTCCACCCGCACCACCCGAGCGTGTGAACTGCATGTCGACATCAGCCATGTTGATTTCGACGGTCGACTTTTTGCGTATTGGCAAAATGACGACAGACGCAGTTGATGTGTGGATGCGCCCCATCTTCTCTGTCGCTGGAATACGCTGTACGCGATGCACGCCCGTTTCGAACCGAAGCGCCTTGTAGACGCCTTTGCCCTTAATCTCAAATGACGCGTCCTTGTAGCCACCCATCGCCGCGCGTGCCTCATCGACCGTTTCAACCCGCCACCCCTGCATCTCAGCGTATTTGGAATACATAATCGCAAGTTGCTCGGCAAAAAGCGCAGCCTCTTCCCCACCCGCTCCGGCGCGCACTTCGAGGATGATTTCGTTGGGCGATTCTTCTTCCTCTTCTTCACCTTTGAGAATCTCGTGGATCTGCGCGGTCACCACAGCGATTTCTTTTTCGACAGTAGCGATATCCTCCTGTGCCATTTCGGCCAAGGAGGGATCTTCCGCCATCGTCACAAGCTCGGCTTTCTTAGCATTGAGACGCTCAAGCTCAGTTGCATGATACGCGGTGCGTGGATTTTTTTTGAGTTCTTCGATATCCATATTTTGCGGAAAGGCGACAATCTAAATGGAAATGAATTGTTGCCTTTCAATTATCGCCTTCTCATCATACACCCAACACAAAAGACCCTCGCGGACGGACCGGAGGGTCTTTGTGAGTATCTAATTCTCTGAGGAAACAGCCTCGTCTGCGGAATCCTTTTTGGATGGAGACTTCTTGGCTGCACGCTTCTTTGAGGTCGCACGAGCTGCTTCGCGAGCGGCAGCAACGGTTGCTTGGCGGTTCTTGAATTTCTCGAGACGTCCAGCAAGAATCTTTTTACTATCGTCACCAACATAGAATGGGTGGCACGTGGAACAAACTTCAACATCGAGCGCCTCTTTGGTGGAGCCCACGGTAAAGGTTGCGCCACATGCGCATTTGACGGTTGCTTTTGAGTTGTATGTAGGATGAATGTCGGTCTTCATAGCCGTTGTAAATTAACATAGTGTGCCTTCAATGGCAAGTCCCGGGATACCACCAAAAGGATACCTGGATACAAAGAAACCAGAATACAGATTTGAGATAGATTTTATCTCTAAAGAGTAGAGTGGGAGCATGACTACACCATTCAAACAGTTCCGTTTCTTGGATTGGAAAATGTACAAAGACGCCCAGGAGTTGTTTATTGATATAAAGAAACATGTCGATAAACTTCCTCGTGAAAATGAATTTGACGTAGGAGCACAAGCAATCCGCTCATCATTATCAGTGATACTGACCATAGCCGAAGGAAGCAGTAGAACAACCCGCACAGAAATGTCCCGATGTCTCGACAGTGCCCTTGGATTTCTCTACAAAACAGCCTCAGCAGTAGATACCTTACAAAAAGATGGGGCCGGCAAGCCTCTCTCCGACAATCTCATAGAAAAAATGGGAGACATCGCCAAACAACTAGGAGGGTTTAAGAAAAGTCTTTCACGCTCTACAAAAGGAAAAGAGTAGAGCGCCCCGTCCCGCCCTCACCTAGTCCTCTGCATCTTCGATTGGATCGATCATGGTTGACTGAATCGTGTTCGATTTTGCCAACACCTGATCACCATAGAACGAGTTAGCCGGGGCCTGATTGTCACATGCCCGGCCCGAATAGTACCGGCACGCCGCATTGCGTTCTGCTGTGTAACCACCCGCGGATGCACCCAGATCCGAAAGATAGATCGCTGTTGCGATGAACGAATGTGCTGGATTCCACGGGTCGGCCTGATCCCCATCAATACCAACCGCGGCACCGATACGAGCCTTGAAGAGTTCCCACGTGGACGGAATGAACTGAGACGGCCCCATGCCACCACCATACCCTCGTGATGCAGTCCACACAGCGCCCGGAGGACACGACACAAATGTGGTCGCCCACTCACGACCAAGACGGTCGGTGATATCCGCAAACGGAACCGTATCGCGTGGGGCCTTCATCACTTTTTCGAACGGCGTACCCGTGTTCTTACCTGCCCCATCTCCAGTATCGATATCGGTGACCACACAAGAACCCTGATTTTTGCCGAGGTCTGACTCCTGGGTCAGGATAGCCAAGATGAGCGCTGTACGAACGCCAGTAGCCTTGGAAGCCTGCTTTGCATAGGTGAGAGCGTCTCCGAATTTGATGCCTTCGGTATCACGGAGTGCGAAGAGCTGTGCACTAATGCGGGCCGCTTCTGCGCGTTTTTGTGCAAGAATCTGATTGTAAAGACTCTCCTGACCTTTGGTCACATCGAGAACATATTCCTTCTCCGACTCCTGTTGCTCGATCTTTTGTCGTTCGAGCTCTTGTTGATATTTGAGGTCGAGCTCTTTGGTGTGCGCCACTTCGAGCGAACGCTTTTCATCTTCTGTATCTGCCTTCGTTATCTCAATATCATGAAACGAATCCTGGAGAGCCGTATTGATAGAGTCAAAAGAATCGATATCTTCAAAAAGACTCGAGATATCCTCGTGCGAAAGAATGAGTTCGATTATCGAGTTATCGTCAAGCTCATTGGTTGTTCTAATGAGCTGTGCAAGTGAAGCTTTCTGTCGGGCGTATTTTTCTGATAGCGCCGTGATTGTCGTTGTGCGTTCAACAATCTCCCCGCCGATTTGTTTGATATTGATATTCCGAGCCTGGATTTGAAGCTGGGTCTTTTTTATCTCCGCTTCAAGCAATGCAACGTCACGTTCGAGCGAGGCGCGTTCTTGGCTCTTTTGATCTGCAAAAACCGAGATCTCTTCGATTTCCTTCATCTTAGCCTCGAGATCCTTCTGAAGCTGACGTTCTCGAGCCACGATTTCGGCATCTTGCTCAGACTGGCTGGCACTTCCATCGTCAACACGCCGTGCCGCTTCGGAGAAAGGCGGGACAAAAACACCGACACCCAAGAGAAGTGTGAGTACGATTATAAAAGACCTTCCGAGAAAGACGTCGCGCCGATGAGACATGGTCCAAGTATACCAGTTTCTTGTCCGCCGCTCCTCTTTTCCACAAACACAAGACCCCGCATATGCGGGGTCTTGTGTTTGCACTGTGACAATAGCGCTATTCCTTCCCGGCTTCTCCTTCTGATGCTTCGTCAGGAGATTCCTTTTTGCCTTTTTCTTCGACTTCAATTGCATCCATGTCAATTGCCTGAACCGGCTCATCGATAACCTCTTCGCGAGGTTCTGCAACAGAGACAACCGTTTCCTCTGGATCTTGTCCAACAAGCTCAACGCCTACAGGAAGTTTGATGTCCTTGATGGAGATGTGTTTGTCGAAGGTGTCGAGAACAGACACATCGATTTCGATACCGTGAGGAAGATCTTTGGGCATAGCCTCGATTTCAAGCTCATGCACCGATTTGACGAGTGTTCCACCAAGAGATTTGATCGCAGGAGCTTCTTCTTCGCCAACAAATTCGAGGGGAACGTGAGTGCGAACCTTCTTACCCTTTTCCATCACATAGAAATCGACATGGAGAGGCATGCCGGTGACCGGGTGAAAGTCAATGTCGTGGATAAGCGTGTCTCGGTCCTCGCCAACACCTTTGAGGGTGATAACGGTTGACTCACCGGCCTCTTTGAAGACCTTGTCGAAAGCGAGCTTGTCAAAAGCAATCGAGGTCGCTTCGTCCTTGGGACCATAGAAAACAGCAGGAACTTTGCCCGAGGCGCGGAGGGCTTCAGCAGATACAGAACCGTCGCGAAGTGTGATGTCGAGAGATGTCATAAATAGATATAGGAACGCCAAAAGGCGGGGTCATAATGTCATATCCTCGAGAAGAAATCAACCCTCCCGTCCGCTGAATAGCCTCATTCGGCCTTCTGCAAGAGTCTGAACTCCTGCAACCGCCTCGTCCATATATTTGTACGGGGCGAGCTCTTTGGGGCTCTCCGTCATGTCATGCTCAAGTCCTTGTCGATATGCCCGACGAAGCTCTGTGCTTATGTGAACAATGCGGATGCCCGCTTTGATTGCAGCAACAAAATCATCATCAGAAACCCCCGAACCTCCATGCAGAACAAGTGGCTTGCCTGTCGCTTCGGAAATAGCTTGAATTCGTTCAATATTGAGAACGTCTGCACTACCTTTTGGTCCGTTGATAATCCCATGCACATTACCGACTGCCGGAGCGAAGAGATTGACGCCGGTCTCACTCACAAACCGTACCGCCTCGTTCACCGTTGTCATCATCTCACTCGTGATAACTGCACCCTCTGGGACCGCGTCGAACACTTGTGAACCAGAACCAATAAATCCAAGTTCGGCTTCAACCAAAACATCACGCCCCGAGGCACGAGCGTATGCGACGCATTCCTTGGTATTAGCAATGTTCTCATCAATCGGGAGCTTCGCGCCGTCGTAGATGGCAGCATCAAATCCTGCGTCGATAGCCTCCTTCACACGCTCTACCGAGTAGGTATGATCCGCATTGAGAAAAAGTGGCACATCAACACCAAGCTGCATCTCTTGTATGAGAACGACCAACTCCTTAATACCAATCGCATCGCGCTCTCCTTCCGAGACACCAATAATAACCGGCTCGCCCACCGCATCAGCCGCGCGGACAACAGCGTGGAGCATGTCGAGATTTGCAACGTTGAAGTGTGCGAGCGCCGCACCTCGGGTAGTGACATCATCAATACACTGACGAAGCGTCTGCATATGAGCAGATTGTATCACGTGTTGTGTGTTCATTTACAAAATCATAAAAGTTTGATTATATGTGCACAGACTGAAGGACAACCCGTGGAGGATCTATGTGCCTGCTGTGTAACCAGCGAGTAGAGCATCAGAACTTTCCTGTGGACGAAGGAATGCGGGTCCGATTCCTGCAATCCAGCATGCCGTTTGTAATCGGCAACCCCGGCGTGCTCACAGTCATCGAGGTGAGGCCCAACCCCGAGGGCGAGCGCGACAAGGGAGGGTGCTTCACCCTCCGAGTTCGGAACCTCTCGGAACAGGTCGTAAGCCACGACGGCATCACTCGGTTTTCGTCGGATCTGTTCGAGCCGGCATAATTCAAACGAAAAAAGAGGGGTGGAGCCACAGAGGGGATGCGTTCCCCTCTTTTCTTTTTGCCTTGTTTTTCGTGATACCATAACAACACATGAAAACACATGATTTCATCGCCATTGGTGATGTTGTAACCGATGAGTTCATCACGCTCGAAGACGCGCATGTAAACTGTCGCATCGACAACACTGCATGCGAACTCTGTATGCGTTTTGGCGACAAGATTCCCTACACATCGCTCCTCACTGTGTATGCTGCGGGTAATGCCTCAAACGCATCCGTCTGCGCAGCGCGCCTCGGTCTTGATGTGGCCCTCGTGAGCGACGTTGGTGGTGATGACCTTGGACAAAAAATGATTGACCACCTCACCAACGAACATGTCGACACATCGCTCATACGCATCCACGACGACAAATCGAGCAATCATCATTTTGTGCTTCTCTACAACGTCGAACGAACAATTCTCATCAAGCACGAAGCCTACGACTACCGCCTTCCCACATTCAACCCACCAAAGTGGATCTACTTCAGCTCGGTCCGTGGTGACAGCATTCCCTATCACAACGACGTCGTTGCTTTTGTGCGAGCGCATCCAGAAACCAAGATGGCGTTCCAGCCTGGCATCTTCGAAATCAATCTCGGCATCGACCCACTGAAAGACTTTTATGCCGCAACATATGTCTTTTTCTGCAACAAAGAAGAAGCCGCTCGCATCCTCACACAGGACACAACCGATGTCCGAACACTCGCACAAGGCATTGCATCACTTGGACCAAAGATTGTGTGCATCACCGACGGCCCCCATGGGGCATATGCATACGAAGCAGACACCGACACACTATTAAAAGTCCCCATGTTCCCCGACCAGCATCAGCCCGCAGACCGCACTGGTGCCGGCGACGCGTTTGCGTCCACCTTCACAGCCATGCTTGCGCTCGGCATGAGCACAGAAGAAGCGCTTCGTGCCGCACCCGTCAACTCGATGGCAGAGACCCAACAAGTCGGTTCACAAACAGGACTTCTCTCTCGCGCCGAACTTGAAAAGTATCTTGCCGATGCGCCCGAAAGCTATCGCGTAGAAAAGCTCTAAGAAGCGCTGTGGTCACCTGGTTGAGATATTGACTTTTCTCATAAATAGTGGAGAATAGGCGACGGAAGATCCCTGAAAGGAGGAAGTCGTGTTGAAAAACGTGCCGTTTGGGGGTGGTCTCGTTTCGTTGAGCGAGACCTCCCGAGCATTCCGGAACGCGTCCGAGGACGCGTTCCACCGAGCGTCCAGAACGCGCCTGTTCCGTGTGTTCTGGAACATCCTCGGCGCCGTGTGTGCCGAGCTTGCCCTGGTCTACTCCTCCATCCGATGGAAGTGGATGGAGGAGCTAAGCGTCTCAACGGAGGAGTGCAACGTACGGCAAATGGTCTACCGTACGGCAGCGCGGCTGCCATGGCGCCACAACATGCTGTTCGAGGCCGAGATTGCAATCGCAATCGGATTGAATCTCTTCCTGCGGACGAGCGACCGGTAGTCGATTTCAACGCGAATCAACCTCATCCTCGCCCGCGCAGAGCTGATGCTCGACAAGGGTGAGGATTGGTACGAGATCTCGTGGAAGCTTCGGTGGGCATGCGACCACGCCAACGAGACAGCGGCGCGACTCACCGGGAACGGTCCACTTGCGCGCGCGGTTCGTGCCCCGCTCGTCGGCGTCTATCGCCGGCTTGCGCTCCTCTACGGGCGAATCGGAAGTTTTGCCCAGGCAGAGGACTGCTGCTGGCGAGCAGCAACAATCAACGAGACCGCGCTCGTTGAGATGATGCTCGCCAAATCTCGCTGACACTACCAGCCTCACCGGCGCCCCCACGGGCGCCGTTTGTTTTGGCCAACTATCTCAAAAACCCAGAAATACATCATTGTGGGAGCTCCTCGCCCACATATTCAAACCGCGTCACCATTTTTCCATCCACCTCAACATCTTCGAGAAACATGGCAAGTGGTCGCACCCAGAGTTTTGATTTTGGATTGTCGTACAACGCTTCATACACAACTACATCTTCCAGTGTCTCAGAATGTTTTGCAATACCAAGTACACGATACAGATTTCCCGTTTTGGCGTGTTTGTATGTTCCGGGGGTTACCATGTTATAAGGGAACTAAGATTATTTGGTAAATGATCTATTCCTTGAAATTCCTTTACAACGATAGACTTTATTTTCTGTTTGATTTCAGGTTTCACAAAAGTAATCGTCATTTCTTTTTTTCCACCAATACTTTCACAATCATCTTCAACAAGGATGTCCGGAATGATTCTTTCAGCAATACCCTTGTACGATTCTCCTCCCTTTCTGAAGAGCACTTCTCCTTTTGGAAAATTATACTTCCTCAAAACTGACCTGTCTTTCTCAACATCGATTTCCACCTCATGAGAACTTAAGTAAATAAGCTCTGCGCCTTGTTGTTTCCAGTTATTTAATTTTTCTACAACATCCCCTATAGGAACATAAGACTCATAATCGAGAACTGATTCTTCCCGATTTGAACTTTGTCGAACTCGTTCTTCTCGTGTCTCACCAACCGCATTCCTGTGCATGATTATCGTCCCATGAAGGAAAATCAATATCTTCATGTATTTATTTTTTCCCTATAACCTTCTTCCCCGCATCAACAATCGACTTCACATCCATCTTGTAGTGAGCAAAGAGCTCAGCGGGTTCGCCTGATTGTCCGAACTGATCGTGAACGCCGATGAATTCCATTGGAACGGGATTCGTCCGAGCAAGCACTTCTGCAACCGCGCTCCCCATGCCACCGGCAATCTGGTGTTCTTCACAGGTGACAACCGCACCACATTTTTGTGCGACAGATACAATCGTCTTCTCATCCATTGGCTTAACCGTATGATTGTCGACAACGATAGAACCGATACCTGCATCCTGGAGCTCCTTTGCAGCGAGCAATGCGCTATAGACGAGATACCCGCACGCAATGAGTGCAACCTGCGGATTGTCTGATTCCCAAATGATATTTGCCTTCCCTATCTCAAAAGGCGTCTCCGATGTCGTAAAAGAAGGAGTTCCGGAACGGCCAAGGCGGAGGTATGAAGGCGTATCGTTCTTTGCAATAGCGAGCGTTGCCTTACGAGCTTCCTCAGCATCGGCAGGAACAACAACTGTCATATTTGGAAGCATACGCATGAGACCAATGTCCTCAAGGGCTTGGTGCGTCGCACCATCGGGACCAACAGAAAGGCCCGCGTGAGAGCCGATGATTTTTACGGGCACGTTGTTGAGTGCAATTGTTGTGCGAATTTGTTCGTTGTTTCGCCCCGGTGAGAATGTCGCATAGCTCGTGACAAAAGGAATTTTGCCGTACGCAGCAAGCCCCGAGCCAACCGTGGCAAGATTTTGTTCGGCAACACCCATCTCGATGAATCGCGTCGGGAACTCTTTCTTGAACCATTCGACGCGAGTCGATTCAGCCAAGTCGGCACACACGGCGACGATACGCTCGTCAGCTTTTGCAGCTTCAACAAGTCCGTGACCGAAACCGTCGCGCGTCGGAGCTTTTTTGATATCCCCGAAGATGTCGGGAGAGAGTTTTTGATCTTGTTTAATCATTGTGGCTTGCTTCTATCTTCCCCTTGAGCGTCCTCAATTCTTTTAAGAACTTGCCCTCCTCTTCTTTGGTCGGTGGCTTACCGTGCCACGTGTAATCGAATTCGATTTCTTTGACGCCTTTGCCGGGAATCGTGTGGGCGATGATGAGCGTCGGCTTCTCGAAGATTGCTTGTGCCTCATTCACCGCGTCATCAACTGCACGCATGTTGTGTCCGTCAACTTCGATGACATGCCAGTTGAATGCGCGCCACTTGTCAGCGAGCGGTTCGAGCGGCATCACGTTCTCGGTCATACCATCAATCTGAATGTTGTTGCGATCGATGATTGCGGTGAGGTTATGGAGCTTATTGTCCCCCGCAAACATGGCACCTTCCCAAATATTGCCCGCCTGCTGTTCCCCATCTGACATAAAACAGTACGTGCGGAACTTCTTACCATCCATTCGAGCGGCATATGCAATACCAGCAGCCTGCGAAAGGCCGGAGCCAAGTGGACCGGAGGTATTCTCGAGTCCGGGCAAACGCTCACGTTCGGGGTGACCTTGGAGACGCGAACCAAATTTACGAAGGGTCTTCAATTCTTCGAGAGGAAAGTACCCCGCGTGGGCCATCGTCGCATAGCGAATTGGCGTGATGTGACCATTCGACAAGATAAGGCGATCGCGTTCAGCCCACAGTGGGTCTTTTGGATCATGATTGAGAATGTGGAAATAGAAAAGCGTGAAGATGTCGGCCATGCCAAGCGGTCCAGCAGTGTGCCCGCTCCCCGCATCTTCGAGCATGTCGATGAGTGAGATGCGAATGTCGTTCGCCTTGAGCTCAAGCTCTTTGATTACATCGTCGGTGAGTGCCATATAAGAAAAGTATAGCAAGCAAATAGCTATTAGCGATTGGCTTTTAGGAAAACTCGAAACATATGGCGCAGAGCGGACCCCGCCGCGGCGGGGGCAGCGAAGGTCATACACTTTTAGGGCATCTCCCCAACGAACAACGCGACCGGTGAGGGTCGCGTGCTCATGGCATCAGCGGGAGCTGATACCAGAGACTGATGGAACTGGCAGAGAGCGAAACGAAGGCGAGGCTGTAAGCGTCTCGGCATGCTCAACTGTAGTTTGTGCGGTGTGCACAACCGACAGGAGCAAGGATTCAAAAGCCGAGAAAACGCTAGGCATCGCAATCGACAAGACGAGGAAGAAAATCCCAAGTCCAATCGAAGAACGTATACGCATAGTGTATGAAAACTATGGGTTTTTGGTTCAATGTGACGAGCACTGAACCCTGACTAAACGTCAAAAACCCTTTGTTTTCCTACCCCTGCTTCTCTGCACCTGCCGGCAGTATTCGCCTCAAAAAGACAAGTGTCAAGTATCCGTAACCTTAAGCGCTAAGCTGCTCGATTGCCTCGGCAATATTAGGTGATTCAAAGACAAATGAGCCAGAAACGAGCTTCGTGGCACCGGCATCAATAAGGTCAGGTGCAGTCTCGTCGTTCACACCGATATCAACGGCAATAGTGAGGTCGGGGTAGCGTTCTTTGATTTCAACAATCTTGTCGAAAACTGATTCATCAAGGTCCTCACCCCCGTGACCGATACTATCGCTACCCATCACCTGCACGAACCCGGGCATACCGAGTGTATCGATGATTTCAAAGAGTTTCTCGTTTGGTGTCGACGGCTTAATTCCCCACCCCAAATCGATGCCCGCGTTCTGTGACATATCGACAATCGCACCATGTTCATCGGTACTCTCGATGTGAACCACAGCACCAGAAACGCCGGCTTTGATCCAATCAGCAAGAGCGACCTCTGGTTTTCGCATCAAAAGGTCAACTTCGTATTCAAGATCCTCCCAATATGGCAATCCTTCGTCTTGTGAGACCAACTCGGCAAAATGTTCCGACGATGTGTATGGCCATGTCCGCGATGGTGCATATGATCCATCAGCCACATCAATCTGCATGCGACCAACAAGACTCTTCACCCGAGCGGCGTGAGCTTCGAAATCTTCGAATGATTCAGGTATGACGACCGGTACGACAGTAATCATGCTTCGAGCTTTGCTATACGGCGAGTGTGGCGTTCCTCGCCAGAAAATTGTAACGAAAGCCACTCAGTGACAACACGTTTTGCATTCTCAACAGAGACGAATGATGCACCGAGAGCAAGTACGTTTGAATCGTTGTCTTTTCGCGATGCCTCGATGATGCCCTGTTCGTGCCCGACCTTGTGACTGTCGGGAAGACGTTCTGCTGCTCCATAGTACACAACGGCACGCGCACCTTTGATTTTGTTGGCAGTCATCGCTTCACCTTGTCCAGAGCTTCCAATGACAATCGCGCGGTCCACATCTCCACGCGCAACAGCAAGTGCTGCGGGTCGGACGAAATCAGGATAGTCGTCGTTGGGATCTTCAGCCACTGCACCACAATCAATCACCTCGTGTCCTTCTGACACCAAGAAAGATTTGAGAGCCTCTTTGAGATTAAATCCTGCGTGATCTGCACCAAGAGCGATTTTCATAGGGGTTTGTTAGTTCATTAGTTCATTGGTTCATTGGTTTCACTGATATGTTTTCTCAAGAATCTTACATATCCGCCAATCATCTTAATCAAGCTCGTGTACTCATCAATGATATCAGAATCCTTATGAAATTCTTTCCTATAACAAACCCCGAGATTTCTCTTTGTTTCCTCGGCTTCCGCTTTAGCAATATCAACAAGAATCCGTGTCTTTTCCTTCAAAGATCGCCGATGGTACGACTCCGCAATATTGTTAGAAACAGAGGCAGAAGACCTTCGAAGTTGGTCAACACTCCGATACCGTTCGTCGAATGGAAATTGTTTAGTAAGGTTGTAAACCTTTATTTCCAACTCCGCTGAAAGGCAATAGACCTTCAAGTTCTCGAGCCCTGTAGCCATGACCCAGCATACGTTGCAGTTAATGAAAAAATCCTAAACCAACAAACCAAAGAACCAACAAACTAAAGAAACTTTGCCATCCTGCGAACGTGCTCAACCAACGTGTGAGTGTA
>CAZMAP010000002.1:0-40812 GCA_964564385.1 uncultured Candidatus Saccharibacteria bacterium
CCAGAGAAGGTCAGGGGTTCGAATCCCTTAGCGCCCACACAAACAAAGGAGCGAAATGCGTAGCATTACGCGACTATTGTTTATGGGGTGCTGAGGGATTCGAAAGCGAACGCGGGCACCCCGCCAACAGGCGGGGTCGCGTGAGTAGGGTCGAGAGGAGCTCGGAGCGACGGCGACCTGCCTGCCGGCAGGCAGGCGAGCGAGCTCTTGACCGAAGCCCTTAGCGCCCACAACGGTTATGAATATCCCCATCCTCTTCGAGAACGACGACCTCGTTGTCATCAACAAGCCCGCAGGGGTGATGGTTCATGGCGACGGAAAGAGCAAAGAGCCGACAATTGCGGACTGGTTTGCGGAGACATATCCCGCAAGCAAAGATGTGGGTGAGCCAGCAGAGCAGGCCGACGGAACACTGCTCCCGCGTCCTGGTATTGTGCATCGTCTCGATGCGGATACGTCAGGTGTGCTTGTTCTTGCCAAGACCCAAGAAGCTTACACATATCTCAAAGAGCAATTCCAAGAGCGCAAGATGAAAAAGGTCTACGTCGCATTTGTATATGGAAGTGTGCGCGATGATCGTGGCATCATCAATCGCCCCATCGGAAAGAGCCGTCGCGATCCTCGGTTGCGTACTGCCATGCGCGGTGCGCGAGGCCTCATGCGTGATGCCATCACACACTATCGCGTGATAGCACGAGGCAAAGGTGTCACCGAGCTCGAGCTTCGTCCCAAGACTGGTCGCACACACCAAATCCGCGTGCACATGCAATCGATGAATCACCAAGTGGTGTGTGATCCACTGTATGCACCGACCAAGAGTCCGATGCTCGGTTTCGAACGTCTCGCGCTGCATGCAAAATCGCTCTCGTTCACTGCTCCAACAGGGGAGGAGCTTTCTATAGAGGCGCCACTGCCGGAAGATTTTGTTCGTGCTGAGGGGCGTATCGCCGGAAAGATTCTAGAATAGCCTGTCTGCATGACTATTGACAGTTAAATGTTGCTAATGTACAGTACTGTTGTACGTTCTTTCACAAGGAATTGCAAAATTGACCGTGGTTTTGAGACGACAAGACGTCGCCTTGCACGCTTGAAACCGCGGTCAATGAAGATGCGCGGTAACCAAAAGGAGGCACAGACCATGTCTATCGACATGCTCGGTGGCCTGATCCAGAAGTTGCGTGGGGAGTGTATCCCCACACTCACGAGCCTCGTGGAGAAGCTCGCAGGCCGTCGCTGGCGGCGGACCCTTCGTGAGCTCAAGAAGTTCGTCCGTGAGGAGCCCTGCTGGGTTTCTCTGGTCGACGCCACCAAGCTCACCTTCGTCGCGAGCGCGACCACGACCATCGCCGCGATTCGCACCCTCTCGGTCGCGGCCTTCGCCACCACGGCCGAGGACACGGCGTCGCCCTTCGGGCTCCGCGACCTCTTGGTTGCCCTCAAGTCATGGGCGACCAAGAGATTTCGCGTCCAGGGCTACGACCTCCGCGAAGGGATGACCTTCGCGGAGATGATCGAAGCAGTGGGTGGTGAAGGGGAGATTCGCTCGAAGCACCTCTTCACTCGCGATCAGATTCGCGTGATCGTCGATCGGCAGGCGAAGGGAGAGGTGGGACCGTTGTACGTCAACGGCTGTACCAACTTCTTCTTCACGCTCGCTGAGGATGGCACATCGCTTGCGGTCGTGCGCGTCGGCTGGCTTGCCCACTACGGCTTCTGGGGCGTGTGGTCGGACTCGGCTTCGTACGGCAGCCACTGGCCCGCTGGTAATCGGCTGTTCCTCAGCGCTGCCTAGTGCTCAGGCATGTGCATCCCTTTCACTCTGCTCTTTGAACTCTGCCCCGAATCGCGGAAGCGAGGAGGGGCAGTTTCTTTTGAAAAGCTTTACCAAAAAATCCCAAAACAGCCTGAACCTTGCCACTAAACGCAAGAAATGCTAGAGTGAGCTCTCCAAATATATGACACAAGCATCATTTAAAACCTCATCGGTCGACATGGACGCGCGCAAGGCGCTCTCATTCCGCACCGGCGACACCGTTCGTGTGTGGGTCAAGGTTGAAGAAAAGGGCAAGACCCGCCTCCAAGCTTTCGAAGGAACCGTTCTTGCTCGCAAGGGTGGTACTCAGGCGGGTGCTACGTTCACCGTCCGCCGCACAACTGGAGGTTTTGGTGTCGAAAAGATCTTCCCACTCTACGCTCCAATGATTGACCGTGTCGAGGTTCTCCGCACTGTCACAATTCGTCGCAGCAAGCTCTACCATGTTCGCGACAAGGCAGCTCACGAAATCCGTCGCCAGATGCGCAAGATGCGCATTGTCGAGCAGGTTCCTGCAAGCAAGAAAGAAACTCCCGCAGCAGTAGAGGAAGCCCCAGAGACAGAAGAAACAAAGTCCGAATAAAGAGACCCCGCCAGTGGCGGGGTTTTCTTTTGTCTCTTTCTGATGTATCGTGTCTTCCGATGCCCAGGTGGCGGAATTGGTATACGCGTATGCTTGAGGTGCATATGCCGCAAGGCTTGGAGGTTCGAGTCCTCTCCTGGGCACAAAAACAAAGGAGCCCCGCAGTATGCGGGGCGACTTTTGTTTCGCGCCTTCTTTGTATTCTTGTATCCTTACACGTATGGATTCTCATTGGTCGGAAAAAATTACTGGAGCGGTTGGCTCTACAACGTCAATCATTGTGCACACGCTCTTTTTTGTGGCGGCGTTTGCGCTGGTGCTCTTTGGTGTTCCGTTCGATCGAGTTCTTCTTGGTCTTACCACAATTGTCTCGCTCGAAGCCATCTATCTCTCATTGTTTATACAGATGACAGTGAACCGCCACACACAGAGCCTCGAGGAGGTTGGGGAGGATATTGATGAGATTCAAGAAGACATCGACGAGATTCAGGAAGATGTTGATGAGATTCAAGAAGATGTTGGTGAGATTAATGAAGAAGTCGAAGAGATTGCTGAGGATCTCGAAGAGATTGTCGAAGAGCTCGACCAGGACGAAGAATCCTAATATGTCACTCAAACGACTTACACGGTTTATTCATCGTTACGAAAAACAACTTTCGGTTGCTGCCATGGTCGGCGGTTTCATTCTTGATTCGCTCACACTTCGGCGCGTTGATCTTTTGGCCGACAATCTTGTCATCATTGTGTATCTTCTCGTTGCGGGTATTTCGATTGCCGCACTTGATCTTCGACATACGCGCATGCTTACCCATCGGTGGTTCGCATGGATGGTCACCGTTGCGCCGATTGCCATGCAATTCGTCTTCGGTGGTCTCTTTAGTTCATTTGTTGTCTTCTATCTCCGGAGTGCGTCACTTTCGGCGAGTTGGCCATTCATCGGTTTTCTTGTTGTTATGCTCGTGGGCAACGAAGCTTTTCGTCCCTATTACGAACGGCTTGTTTTTCACGTGACGGTGCTTTTTCTTGCGGTGCTCTCATACTCGATATTTCTCGTTCCAATCCTCGTTGGTGCTCTTGGAACCCACGTATTTCTCTTGAGTGTTGTTGTGAGCATTGCGTTCATCACTGCCTTTCTCGCATTTCTTTCGATATTCGCTCCCGAACGCATTCGTGAAGAGCGCGCAACAATTGTTCGCTCGATTGCGTTCACCATTATTCTTGTTGTGCTCGCATATGCGGCAAATGTCATTCCTCCTATTCCGCTCTCACTCAAAGATTCCGCGGTTGCCTATGGTGTTGTGCGCGAGGGAGACACCTATCAACTCTCTGTTGAACAGCCGTCGTTTGCCGAGCGTCTCGGTCTCGTTCAGAGCTACAATCGCGCTCCCGCCCAAGGTGTTTCGGTATGGACGTCGGTCTTTGCTCCTACTGCGCTCTCGATCCCCATCATCCATGTGTGGCAACATCGCGAAGGGGAGACGTGGGTCACTATGAGTCGTATCTCGTTCCCCATCTCAGGTGGGCGCGACGGGGGTTATCGTGGCTATTCAACCAAGACCAACATACTGCCGGGCGCATGGCGGGTATCTGTGGAGACACCAAACGGGCAGGTGATTGGTCGGGTGCGGTTTGATATCACCGACAAGGCGGGGGATGTGGCTGCTGTTTCAACGGAAACCCGCTAGGTGGTTTTGCACACGTGCAACTTTTTTCGGGAGGTATATACTATAGGTAGGTCATGTTCTCTGGGTGGTGAACGGAAAACGGAACCAGTAGACAGCGCGGAGCAATCTTGGGGCTTCAGTTCAGTCACATCGACTGCAGTCGATACCCCCACGCCACGCGCTCACTACTCACTTCCATTTTCCCTTCACCATTCTCCTCATCGCCCCACGCAAAAGCGCGGGGCTCTTCTTTTCCTCGCATTTTTTGTGGTTTTTGTGTAGAGTGTCAGCGCATGGTGCCTATGGTGTAACGGTTAACACTGGAGCTTGTGGAGCTCTCAATTCGGGTTCGATTCCCGATAGGCACCCCACTGAGAGATACGTTCTGGCGCCCGAGAAAGGTCAAAACCATTTCGTAGACATGTTAGAATAAACTTATGTCTCCAGAAAACCCTCCAAATATTGATACCCCAGAAACCAAGTTACAAAAAGCCGAAAGAGAAACCTTTGAAGAGTTGCCGTTACAGCTAGGTCCGCATGGGGGCCTCCTTTTTAAGGATCCTACAAAGGGATTTGATCCAGAATACGAATATCTAAGTACTGAGCGGCTTTTTACAGATGCACCAAAATTTTGGGAAGAACAACAAGCACTAGTAGAGAATAATGGGGCCTATAAGGCGTATCCATACAAGGTGCCGTTTACTGCGATTAAGAAATTACCAGAAGAACAACGAGGTAAGGAGATACTGGCACAACTAACCCTAGCGCGCAGCATACACAGTAGCTACATTGACTTGTCCAAAAACGAAAAGCGAGACCCCGGTGCAGTAATAGAGCTTGATATACCAGAAGGATCAGCGCGAACGTGGTTCAAGTATTTATTTTTTGAGGACTGTTTTGCTCATCCGGGAACAGGCACGTTTTCCCAATTAAAAGATGTCTTATTTGAATTATCACAAGAGGAACAACAATCGGCACTTGAGTGGGCAGTTAGATATTCCTTAATACATGGAACTCACGCACGTACCCCTGGATTTTTCGCTAAAATTGATGCCCGAGACATTGTCGGTGTTTTTCTCGATGAAAGGTTCAAGGTCTTACAGAGTTTACTCAACCAGGACTATCTAGAATACCTATGGGCACGAGACCTCGATGACAATTTTAACTTGGATACACAAGAATATAGAACACTTACGGAATCTTTGGGAATGGATCCAGAAAAGATTCTTGCAAAAGCGCGAAAATGGAGTAATTCCCAGCGCCTAGTCAATAATATTCTTACATATTACCCGGAACTAAAAGACTCCGAGTAAGAAACATAGAAGAAATTCACTTTATTTTTTGTCCGAGAAGCATCGTTCGGATAATGTAGAATGGTCTAAACAGGCAAGCTGGGTATGACAACCAATAGTTTCAGCCCGAGATAGCACCCCAAAAACCCACACATGCATAACCCAGAAGGCCCAGCGTCAGCAGACTTCATCGATTGGGAAGCGATCAGAAAGACTGAGGAGTATCGAAAGCACATGGTTGCCTTTCTCAAGGCGCGACTTGAGGAGATTGCTCATTCGCCCGACTATATCGCGCGACTTCATCGTGCTTTGGAGACGCCACAAAAACCTCTCGAGGATTTTGATAGTCTCGAAGATTTCATGGATGCTTCTCAAGAAAATGAATTTCGCACCGAGGAAGAACAAGACATAGATGCCGAGATTTTTGCTCTTACGACTATCGGAGAGATTGAGGCATACGTTGATGAAAACAAGATAGATTTTGATGTGCAGGAGGAAATCCGAAAATTGGAAGCGACGTATCTCGAGGACCAGCGTCAGCTCGCAGCGCTTAAAGAAAAGCACCACAGCATGCTGAGCAAGGCGCTCGAATTGATGACTGGCGAGAAAGGCAAAGACCCCGACGTACAGTAGGAGAGGCGGGTGTAAGCCTTACTCCAACTCATCCCACACATCGGCATCTTCCTGTCCGTCTATCTTAAAGAGCGCTATGCCGAGCAGGTTGTATTCTTCGGCCAAGTCGATCTTGTCTTTCATGGCGCCCGCATCACTCCAGGTCACATAGTTGAACACTGCGGCATTGCCGGTTGCGCTTGCATAGGCGAGACTGCGCGCCGCGACGACGAGGCTCTCGGGAGTGTCTTTGGGGATTGAGAAGTTTGTAATGAACTGCGGTGCATGCTTGATGAGGTCAGAGTACGAGAACGCGAGCTCGCCAGCCCCCGAGCGGCTCGGCTCGATGTTGTGCTTCTTCATCTTTTTTTCAATCGAGGGGATGTTGAATGCGCCTGCTCGACGATATTCGGCATAGCGGTCAGGAGTTACCAATACCTCGTATTCGTGTCCATATGTGGCGACGCCGAGCACAATCTTGTCTGCGGGGATGGTCTCGAGAGTGAGATTGAGTACGGCGCGTACCCATGCGACGTCGGAGACGGGGATGTAGGGCGCGCCCTTGTTGGCGTCGTTGAGTGTGATGTCTGCACGCTGTTGGTCGTATGCCATGATGTTCACTCGGTCGCAGTATTTTGCAATCGCGTCATAGTCATTGGCGTAGGCGAGATCGTCGGGAACGGTGCGGTACAGGTCTTCGGGTGGTGTGCGCGCCTCGATGGTGCACGAGAGGATCTTGTCTCCGAGCCCTTTCTTCAATTCTTTGAGAAAGAGGGAATAGGAATCTTTGGTTGCTGAGAGTTTTCCTTCGTAGTCAATGTCGATGCCATCGAACTTTTCTTTTTTGACGACGGAGAGAATCTTTTTGATGTGGTTTGTGCGTAGCGTTTTATCGCTGAGAATGGTGTGAACGAGCGAACCGTTGCTCGTGGTGATTGTGGGCACCACCAAGACGTCGTCTTTGCGCGCAGCCGAGAGAAGATTCTTCCAGGCTCCCTTTTTGATGCCCATCAGATCCTTGATGTTGCCGTCGCTTTGGAGCGCGTAGCCGAAGGGATGGATCATGGACAGGTCGCCGAGATGTTTTTGTGCCGCTTTTGGTGCCCCCGATGTCCAATAGGGAACCCAGCCCGAAATCTCAAGGTCTTGTGCTGCAGCGAGTGATGGAAAAGTGCCTACGATGAACGCCACGGCGACGAACATCATCGCCGCCTGTCTGCGCAGGCAGGCATATTTTTTTGGATGTGTGATGATGATTTTCATATACAATGAGTATACGCTCATCATCGAGAAGCGTTACTCGACATAATCAAAAATCATTTCTTTATGGGTATCGAAGGAGCACCACACGAGATTCCGCAAGGAGAAACAGAGAAAACACCTGCATCAAAAGAACTTCCACCACACGAGCGCGAGGTTGTGAGTGCACTCAGTGATCACTCGGCAGAAGTGGCAGAAATCGTTGGGGCTGATTTCAGTGCTGTTCTCGAAGCGGTCAAATTGTTGGGACCTGGCAATCCAGAGAACAGGAGGCTCGTTACGGAATGGACGGTGAGGGAAGAGGAGGCCGTGCGTCGGAACACTGAGCGCGAGCCTTTGGCTCGCGCCTCAATTCGGTTCAACATCCAGAGAGCGGAGCTCTACTTCGCTGCTGGAAACATTGATGGAGCGATTGATTGTCTTTATGACGCTATCGATCAAGCGGCAAATGAGGGTCACGACGATCTTCGTCAGGAAGCTCAAATGAGGGCTGACTCAGTGACGGCACAGAGTCGCTGGGCATAAGGGAATGAATCCGTTTATACTGTGTGAGCAATCCGTAGGAGATTATTTTCTAACTTTATATCTATGACAAAGAGCCTCTTAACCAAACTTCCTCTCTTCGTTTTTGTGCTCGCAGGTCTCGTGCTTGCACACAATGCCCATGCCGCCGATGTTCAATGCTCGTTCACACGCGACCTCACGCTCGGTGATACTGGCGAGGATATTCGCTGTTTGCAAAAGTATCTCAACGGGGCAGGATTTACTGTTGCCACAACAGGTGTTGGTTCCCCGGGAAACGAAACGAGTCTCTATCGAGAGCACACGGTTGAGGCGGTAAAAAAGTGGCAGACGGCTCGTGGTATCTCGCCAGCAACGGGCACCTTCGGTCCTCTCTCGCGCTTGTCGTACACTAAGTCGCTCGCCGCATCCGTTGCCGCCACAACTCCGGCACCTGTCATTGCGGCACCGAGTACAACAGTGACAAAGCCGTCGGTCACGACACCGTCATCACAAGAGAATAATGCGCGAACGAGGCTCAAGGCGGCAATCGAATCGCTCGAAGACGCAAAGAAAGAATTCAATGACGCGGAGGATAACAACGATGATACTGGTGATGCTGAGGACATGATCAATGACGCCAACGAGAGCTTCTTTGATGCTGTTCGTTCGTTTTTGAAAGACGACTTCACGCAAGCAGTTGATTATGCCGATGAGGCGCGGAATTTTGCCGATGACGCACAAGATGAGATTGATGGCGACGGCGATGACGATGCCACCGAGAAAGATGCTCGTAAGGCAATCAACAATGCCGAGGATGATATCAGCAACGCAGAAGATGACATCAACCAGGCCGACGACGACGGTGTCAATGTCAGGGACGCAGAAGATCTTCTCGACGATGCCAACAATCTTCTCGACGATGCCAATGATGCCTTTGACGATGAAGACTGGGACGAAGTGATCGACATCGTCGACGAGATTAACGATGTCCTCGACGACATCGACAACGAGCTCGATTAAGGTTTATTTGTTGCCACGCGATATGCGTGGGGGACAAGAAGGCCCCAAGAGGGGCCTTCTTTGATATACTTGGAGAAGCTAGCTAAAAAGAACAGATATGAAACAAAACTCTATTGCTATGGGGGTGCAAACGAAGATGACGAGGCTGTTTCTTGGTGTTTTTTGTTGTGCTGTTGTGCTCGCTCTCTTTCCTGGTGTGTCACAGGCCGCTACAGCTTTGGACTCTATTCCCGATGCGGTGAAGAGTCAATACACATTCAATGGTTCGATTTATGCGGCTGTCAGTGACGGGAACACCCTCTATGTCGGCGGCGAATTCACATCGGTGGCGCTTTCATCGCCCGGAGATCCGGTCGAGTATGAGCGCACACACATCGCGGCGATCGACCTGTCAACGTATACCCTCACCACTCTCGATACGGTGCTTGATGATGCGGTCCGTTCTCTTGAGCTCGCATCAGATGGCACGCTCTATGTTGGCGGTGATTTCTCGACGGTTGATGGCGCAGAAAATCCTTTTCTTGTCGCTCTCAATACAAGCACGGGGGTTGCACTGTCTTCTTTTGCATCAGCACCGGATGCCTCGGTTGTTGCTCTGGCACTCTCACCTGACGAGTCGGTTCTCTATGGTGGTGGGGGCTTCTCAACCCCAGCCTCGAATGTTGTTGCATACACAACCTCGGACAGGACGGAGACTGCTTTTAGTGCACAGGCGGACCTTTCGGTTAGGGCGCTTTCAGTATCATCTGACGGAGCGTCGCTCTATATAGGAGGCGATTTCACCAAGGTGGGAGGAGAAATTCCCCAGATCGGCATAGCTCGTGTTGATGCGGATACGGGCGTGTTGGACGGCTCGTTCGCCTCTGCGCTTTCGGGCGGCAGTATATACGGCATGCAGC
This sequence comes from uncultured Candidatus Saccharibacteria bacterium, assembly GCA_964564385.1. Taxonomy (GTDB): domain Bacteria; phylum Patescibacteriota; class Minisyncoccia; order Phycocordibacterales; family EsbW-18; genus EsbW-18. Next base: position 9,648 of record CAZMAP010000002.1, read on the forward strand.
TTTCTTCGGATGATGGTGTGCTGTATGTGGGTGGCGATTTTGACACCTTCTTCACACAAAGCGGCGAGGGAGCAATCTTCAATGAGACAACAAAAGCATTTGTAGCATCTCCAAAAGTTTCGACGCAGGCTGGGGGAGGCGATGCAACAATTTATGCGGTGATCCCGGACGGTGATGGAGGGTGGTATATCGGAGGAAGTTTCACTCACGTGGGAAACACGGCACAGGCGCGGCTCGCGCACATCACTGCTGCAGGAGCGCTCGATACGAGCTTCGATCCTGTCATCAACAACGGACAGGTGAACGCATTGGAGCTTTCGCTCGACGGTACAGTGCTCTATGCGGGCGGATCGTTCAACCAGGTCGAAGGGGTGGCACATAGGCACGTTGCCGCATTCTCGACGGCAACCGGCGCGGCTACGGCGTTCGATCCCGATCCCGATGCAACAGTTCGTGATCTTGAGCTTTCGTCCGACGGCGATACGCTCTATATAGCGGGCGATTTCAGTGCGGTGGCGGGAGGCAGTCGCCACGGAATCGCGGCGTTCGATGTGGGGACCGATGGCTCGCTTCTAGCGTTCGACGCCGATCTCTACGGCGCTGGGTATGCCATCGAGCTGTCGGCCGATGATTCTGTTTTGTATGCTGGTGGAAATTTTACGAGCGTCAAGTATGGTGCTGGGCCCGGGACGCTCCGAGACCGCATCGCGGCATTTACCACGGCTGGTGCAGGGGCAGTGACGGCTTTTAACCCAGGCGCCGACAGCATCGTGCACGACCTCCTTCTTTCGGGGGGCGGAGGGACTTTGTACGCGGGAGGAGAGTTCTCTGTTGCAGGAGGTGAGGCGAGAGGACGTTTTGCGGCACTCGATACTGTAACGGGCAGTTCAGCGGGCCTTTCTGATATTGGTATCACGGGAGGTATCGCAGCGGTCTTTTCAATGGGGGTCGCGTCAGATGGAGAGACTGTGTACCTTGGTGGAGATGATTTCGCTGAGGTCGGCGGCGTGGCGCGAACGCGTTTTGCCGAAATCGATGCGGCGACAGGAGCAGTGACAAGCTTTAATCCTGCTTTTGATGATACGGTGTACGCTGTTGCTGTTGATGCAAGCGCTGGGAGACTTTATGTGGGCGGCAGCTCGTCGGGGTTCGGGTTCGAGACAGCTTCAAAGATTGTTGCAATCAACACAGCTGACGGCTCGTTTGTCTCTAGCTTTGCACCAAGCGCGAACAATACCGTGCGCGTACTCAAGCTTTCGCCCGATGACACGATTCTCTATGCCGGCGGGCTTTTTACCGACATCTCGAGCACGGCGCGCAACTATCTTGCCGCACTCGATACATCTGACGGTTCACTAACGGCATTTGACCCGTCGGGGACGTTCTCGGTCTATGGCATGTCGCTTGCGCCGGATGACTCGGAATTGTATGTGGGGAGTTTTGATGACGGCGACGCCATGGCGTCTGACCTGCTCATCTTTGATGCAGATGGAGATGCTGGCGGGGCAGGTGATGACGATGATGACGACGGTTCGGGGGGCGGTGATACGGGGAGCAGTGGCTCGAGCCGCCGCGGCGCCGCGCACTCAACTCAGGGAAACAGTCGCCTTTTCTTCCTTCTCGAAAGACTTCGCGATCTTTTGAGAGAGCTCGTCAGTATAGGGGGGACGATTCCTCCGGGCGCGGAGCAGTATCTCATGGATGATAGCGTTGGGAGTGCATGCTCGTTTGGGCGCGATCTCACGCTTGGTGACAGAGGAAATGATGTGATCTGCCTTCAGAAGATTCTCATCACGCGTGCGGTTGGCACCGCTGGGCAGGCGCTGGGAGCCAATGGCGCAACAGGATTCTTTGGTGCTCTCACACAAGCGGCTCTTACTGAGTTTCAGGCATCAGTGGGTATCACGCCGTCGGCTGGGTACTTTGGTTCTGTGACTCGCGCATACATGAGCACGCTTTGAGTGGAGGAGTTCTGTTTCCCGATAGTGTTTTGATTCAACTATTCTTTATCGTTCATCACCATGAGCACACCAGCAGTAATTGTCAGTGATCTTATTATGTGGGGTGTCCTCGTGCTTCAAATTGTTGTTGTTGTTGGCCTTGGTGTATTTATCTTTGCGCGAGACAGTGTCTCTGCGTTTATTGAACGGCATGCGCTTTTCATCGCATTCCTTCTTGCTGGGGTCTCTATCCTCGGGAGTTTCTATTATTCGAGCATTCTCGGATTTGAGCCGTGTCGTTTGTGCATCTATCAACGCTGGCTCATGATAGCGCTTCTCATTGTTGCGGGTATCGCAGTATATCGTGGCGATCGTAATGCGTTTCCGTATATTGCGGGGATCTCGCTCATGGGCCTTGCCGTTGCGGTGTATCAGATATTTCTCCCATTCTTTAAACCAAGCTACATCTGCGCGCCGGGGGAGGTGTCATGCACCACCACCTATGTCACTGGATTCGGATACATCACGATTCCGGTCATCTCTCTTACGGTATTTGCCGCAATGCTTCTTGTGTGGGCCTTTCAGCGACGCTCAAAGCCGGTGGTGCTATAATCTCGTGCAAGAAGGTTTTAGATTTAATCACTAATATTCCCTATGGATTCACTTATAAAAGAGCGATCGATGAAGGTGCTCTCTGCGCTCGGCATTGTTCTCACAATCTATGTTGGTGTTCTTGCGCTCGCAAAGCTTCGCGAATATCCCTACATTGGTTCGCAGTACCCGAGTGGCAATGTTATCACCGTCACCGGCGAGGGCGAGGTGTTTGCCGTTCCTGACATTGCGGAAATCAGCTTTAGCGTAAATGAAGAGGCGGACACATTGCCCGCAGCACAGGAGGTTGCTGCCACCAAGATGAATGCCGCAATCGACTATCTCACGTCGAACGGTGTGGATGAGAAAGATATCAAGACGACCAATTATAGCGCAAACCCTCGCTACGAATATCGTAACGCTGGTGTGATGCCGATGTACGACACGTCGGTGCGCGAAGGTGTGAGCACCGGAAGCGCGGGGTCTGCAGTGACGATGTCATATCCTGTGCCGGGTGGTGATACACGTGTACTCGTTGGCTACGATGTCAACCAGACCATCTCGGTGAAGGTTCGTGATACCAAGAAGGCCGGTGAGCTCATCGCGGGTGTCACCGCGCAGGGTATCACCGATGTCTACGGTCCCAACTTCACCATCGACGATGAAGACAAACTCCAGCGCGAGGCGCGTCAGGATGCTATCAAGGATGCTCGTGCAAAGGCCAAGGAGCTCGCCGACGACCTCGATGTGCGCTTGGTCCGCGTTGTCTCGTTCAATGACAACAATGGAGGGTACTATCCGATGTATGCAAAGGTGGAGATGGCAATGGATAGTGGTTCTGTGCCGACAGCACCAAACATCACGCCGGGCGAGAATCGCATTGCAGCATCAGTGACGATTACCTACGAGATTCGATAGATAAGGCGACAATTAAAAGGTGATAACGAATTGAGAAGCCCGCTTCGAGAGAGGCGGGTTTTCTTTTTTAGGCTATATTTCAGAGGTATTGACAAAGTCGACCAAAAGGCCTATAATGAACTCGGAAGCACTTTCAAAAGAACTACGGGTTAGTTGCGGCTTTTAGCGCATTTCTCGTGCCTTAAAAGCTGTAACTAACCTAGGCGAGCTCGAGGCCCGAACCGTTGTGGTGAGGGTGGGGAGCAAACCAAAAGAGGAGTAACGCAAATGGCAAGCAAGCATGCCCCGAACGTCCTGATCTCGGCAGCGGGATGGCTGATGCAGTTCGTCAGTCTCCTGATCAAGGGCCTTCTGGCCCGGGGCTGGGACAGCGAGCGCATTCACGCGCTCGCCACCGACAAGGGTGCGGCGGACATGGAGCGCCTCGTCGAGGCGGTTCTCAACGCTTTCGCTGCGCCGCTGGCTCCCGTGATCGATCTCGCAACCGGCATCTGCCGATTTACGGTCGACTTCACGAAGACGCTCGAGGAGATGATCGCCGCCGGGAAGTACGACTGGCGGAACAACGTCATCACCTCACAGCTGTTCCCCATCGTCGGGAACGGTACGGTCGTCGTGGACGCCAAGCTGTTCCACTTCGGCCGCAGTACCACTTCCAACGAAGTCGAGCGCGAGCTCGAAACCGCCGGATACCGTTCGGCGACCATCGCGGAACTCCTGGCTTTCGGGGCATCGTTCCCGGAAGTCCAGCGACAGTTCCCGGTGATCGCTCTCGGCTCCGTCACGAAGGTCAGTGGCGGCCGCAGCGTCCCGTGCCTCGTCCGGCACGGCGCGGAGCGGAGCCTCGACCTCGACTGGCGCGGCCGCGTCTGGGGCGACGCCTGTCGGATCCTGGCCGTTCGCATCAAGTAGTTCTCTGGTTCTTGACCCTTTGCTTCGCCGTCAGGCGAATAGCACTCGGGTCTTGGACCTTCCCGGCGCAACCTACCAAGGTGGCGCCGGGCTTTCGTTTTTATATAATTAAACCAACAGACGAAAAATCTAAGGTCACGGCTTTAGATAGTTTGTTCGCACGCTCGGGAGTGAGAGTTTCGACGGCTACGGTTGTCGGAAGGGTGTTTCCGAGTTCTGAATAAAAACCAGAGAAAGTTGGTGCGTTCGGGAATCCTGATTCACAAGAGTGACAGGGGACACTCCAGACTCCCGCTCTAGGGTGTGAGCCTTTCAGCCTGTCGACGCGCCGCGTCGGCGGGCTGTGCTGTTTTTAAGAATGACTGAAAGTATTTTTTAGTAATACTACTTTCCAAACCAAGCTCACTAGAAGCGGCTTCGTGCTTTTCGTGCAAACACACAGTATGGCTAATCTTGCGGAGAATCAGTGTTCAAAATAAGAAGTTGGCTCGGGTCTTTTTGGGAACATTGGTACAACCCTTGACTTGTGGCGTGCTGTGCGGAGAATGGGCCTCGGACCATAGCCGCATAGCGTGCGGCACAGCGCAGGAAAGGAGTTGGAAATGCAAGAGCAAGTGCTGGGGACACAACATCCGCTTGAGGGCCGTTTGTTCAGCCGGAGGACCTTTTCCAACTGGAAGGGGCGACTGGAAAAGGCGACGGAGGTAGATGAGATGGTGAGCCTGCTTTATGGTGGGTTCAGGCTCCACTCCTTGTCTCACGACGAGGAGAATGAGCGCCTTATCATCTACTTGAGTTATGCAGATGGTGGGCAGAGTAATCCTGCGAACGAGATAACCGAGAAGGCGTTTGCGGAACTTTCTCGCGTGTTCACGCTTCCGAAGGCCGGATCGGATAAGACACAGAGAATTATGTACTGGTTGTATCGGCTCTCCGAGCGTGATGTCTTCGGTAAATTCCTCTGGTTCTTCGATCCAAAACGTAACAACATCCCGCCTCGGTTCAGTCGGAGTCAGGCGCAAGGTGTTGTTGCAGAGTTTCTCGAGACGGTTCTTTCGGCACTGTCTCGCTGGGGTGACTACATTAGCCGCCCTTTGAATGTGGCTCAACTTTCTCACTACGAAGAGAGCGCCGTGATGTGGTCGGAGGCTCGCACCGCAATCATGGACATCATGGAAAGAAACGGCACTCTGCGTTCTCTCCACCCTGGACTGTGGAGGAAGGGCCCGACGCGACGCCATCTCAAGCACATGGCGTGCCGGAGTGTCTTTGGGTATTCCAAAGTCTCCGGCCCGATTATGAACGATTTTCTCTTGGCGCACGCACTCAAGGAAAACAACCAGGCAGCGTGGATCCTTGCCCGAGAGCATTTCGAGAGAAAACTGCGCGCCAGAGAGCTCTGGAAAGAGCGGAATGCGCGTCGTCGGGAGAGGAAGACGACGCTTCTGTCTGAGGTCAGGGAAGCGGAGGTTCGGCTCGAACTGGCACGAAGACGAGTCGCGGGTCTTTCTTGATCTACGGACCCTCCTGCAGTTCTTTTTTGGCTTGTCGGCAGGTTCGTCGGATTCTGGCTCGTCATTGACTGGCCTCCCGAGAGCCTCGTTCTGGTTCTGACGTCTCCTTTGGAGTCGTGAACCTAGTCTTCGACCTAGTTTTCTTGGGCACTACCGCCTACCACACCCGTTGGTGTATCAGCGGGAGCCTCGCAGCGATGCGGGGCTTTTTGTATCTCAACACCACACACCATCTTCTTTTTTGCAAAACTGATACAATAAAGTGCAAAGCATATGCGCATTGACACCGAACAGCTCAAACAATTTCTTATCGACGCGCGACTTGTCACTGAGGCTAAGCTCGCCGATATCGAGAAAGCGGCCGAGAAGAGCGACACGACGCTCGAAGAGGCGCTCGTCTCCGAAGGTGCGCTCTCCGAAGACGATGTGCGTCGCGCAAAGGCACACGTTATCGGCATTCCGTTTGTTGACCTCAAAGATCAAAAGATAGAATTTAGTCTTTTGTCGCTCATTCCTGAGCCCATCGCTCGAACACACAATATTGTGGCGTATGGCAAAAATGCCCGTGGTCTCGAGGTGGCCATGCTCGATGTGGGCGACCTTCAGGCAATCGATTTTGTGAAAAAGAAGACAGGCCTCTCGATCCTGCCGCGTCTCACCGATGCCGAGTCGGTGAAGCGTGCACTCCTTCAATACCAAAAGAGTCTCAAGGCCGAATTCGGCGACATCATCAGCACGGAGGCGGCGTCGCTTGTTGCTATCGCCGAGAGTGACGGCTCGGAGGCTTCGGGAGAAGATCTCAAAAAGATGGCCGAAGATCTTCCGATTGTCCGTATCGTCGATACGCTTATCAAACACGCCGTTGTTCAAGGCGCATCCGACATTCACATTGAGCCCATGGAACGCGAACTCCTCGTTCGTTATCGCATCGATGGACTCTTGCACGATGCCATGACACTTCCGCGTCAGGCGGCGCCGGGTATTGTTGCGCGCATCAAAGTACTTTCGAGTCTCAAGCTCGATGAGAAGCGTCTTCCACAGGATGGACGTTTCAAGATCGACCTCGATGGCGAGAAGGTGAGCTTCCGCGTATCAACACTTCCCACATACTACGGCGAGAAGACCGTGATGCGCGTGCTTCGTGAAGGCGGGGGAGGGTATACGCTCGAGGCGCTTGGATTTCACGGCGAAGGGCTCGAATCAATCCATTGGGCTACCAAACAGTCGACCGGCATGATTCTTACCACCGGTCCTACCGGGTCGGGTAAAACGACCACGCTTTATACGGTGCTTGATATTCTCAATACGCCCGATGTGAACATCTCGACCATTGAGGATCCGGTGGAGTACCAAATGCCTCGTATCAATCAGACTCAGGTGAAACCCGAGATTGGTATGACCTTTGGCAACGGACTTCGTTCACTTGTCCGACAAGACCCTGACATCATCATGGTTGGTGAGATTCGTGACACCGAAACCGCGTCGCTTGCTGTGAACGCTGCACTTACCGGACACTTGGTGCTTTCGACGCTCCACACCAATTCGGCCGCCGGCGCTATCCCTCGCATGCTCGACATGGGGGTTGAACCGTTTCTTTTGGTCTCGACAATCAAGGTCATCATTGGTCAGCGTCTTGTACGCACGCTCGCAAAGGAGAAGAAAGAAGAATACACACTTTCGAAGGCAGAGATAGCAACATTGGCAAAGACGGTAGATCTCGATCGCATGCTCAAGTTCCTTGTGGCCGAAAAAATCGTCAAAGATGGCACAAAATGGGAGGATATTACTTTCTACCGTCCAAAAGGAGGGTCCGATGTGGAGGATGGATACAAAGGGCGCTCTGGTATTCACGAAGTCTTGCACGTGACACCAACGGTGAAAGAACTCATTATGAAAGGTGCTACGGGTGATGCTATTGAGGCACAAGCCAAGAGTGAGGGGATGATGACAATGCTCGAGGACGGTGTTTTCAAGGCAACACAGGGCATTACAACACTCGAAGAAGTGTTGCGTGTGGTGACAGAGTAGCGCCGACAGCTTTTTCTCTGATCAAGGAGGTACACTATATCTAAAGCAAAAAGGTGAAGCCAAAAGTTAAAAGCTTGGTATACTTTTCGTAATGAAGTTCTCATACAAATCTGTTACGGCAAACGGAACGGTCGAAGAAAACATTCGTGAAGCAGACGATCAGTTTGCGCTTGCCCGCGATCTTAAGGCCGAAGGAAAGACCCTCATCACGGCGGAGGAGACAGATGAAAAAGCTGCAGCCTCGCGGTTCAATCTTTCATTTGGAGGTGTGAAGCTTGCCGACAAAATCACCTTTGCCAAAAATCTTGGGGCAATGATTGATGCGGGTCTTGCGCTTTCTCGTGCCCTTGCCGTGATGGAGCGTCAGGCAAAGAGCGCAAAATTCAAAGAGATTCTTCGTGCACTTAGTACGTATGTCGAAAAAGGTTCGGCCTTGTCAGACGCGCTCGCCAAATTCCCCGAAACGTTTTCAGCGCTCTTCGTATCAATGGTTCGCGCCGGAGAGGAGTCGGGGAAGCTTGGTGATTCGCTTCGCATTGTTGCTGAACAGATGGATCGAAGTTACGCGCTTCGTCGCAAGATTCGCGGCGCGATGATGTATCCGACGATCATTCTTTCTGTGATGGTGATCATCGGTATCCTCATGCTTATGTTTGTTGTTCCAACCCTTACCGCAACATTCACAGAGCTCAACGTGAAGCTTCCGATGACGACGCAAGCTGTTATCTCGATGAGCGATCTTCTTACGGCCCATCCGGTAGGGGTTATTGGTGGTCTTGTGCTCTTGATTATTGCGTGCATTACCGCCTCGCGGACACGTCGGGGAAGGCGAGGGTTCGAGTTCGTTATGCTTCGTATGCCGATCATTGGCACGCTCATCAAAGAAACAAACGCCGCACGCATGTCACGAACATTTTCATCGCTCCTTTCCTCGGGTGTCGATATGGTCGCTGCCATTTCCATAACACAAGACGTTCTCCAAAATTCATTCTACAAAGAAGCGCTTGCAGAGGCGGGACGAGAAATCCAAAAGGGTGCTGCCGTCTCGGCTGTTTTTGCTCGATATGAACGATTGTTTCCGCCGATGGTGAACGAAATGATAGCTGTGGGCGAGGAGACAGGAAAACTCCCGGGCATGCTCCTTCAGATTGCAATCTTTTTCGAGGGTGAGGTCGATCAAAAAACAAAAGATATGTCGACAGTCATTGAGCCGTTTTTGATGGTCATCATTGGTGCGGCCGTTGGATTTTTTGCCGTATCAATGATTACTCCAATCTACTCGCTTTCGAGCGGAATCTAAGGAATGAAATCCGAAGCACGAAGCACGAAATCTGAAAGAAGCACTAAACTCTAAATCCAAATGTTCAAAACGAAATTACACCCTGTTTTGGATTTAGGATTTCGAGCCTTGAATTTGTTTCGGATTTCGTGTTTCGCCCGCCTGCGCAGGCAGGAATTTCGTGTTTCTGCACGCCAACGTGGTGCAACACTCATCGACGCCATCGTGGGTGCCGCGCTCATGGTGATTGTCTTCATTGGTCTCTTTGGTATCGTCCGGCTTGCCGTGGTCTCTATTGGTCTTGGAAAGGCAAAAACGGGAGCAACGGCGCTCGCAAACGAACAGGTCGAATACATCCGAAGTCTTCCGTACAACAGTGTTGCGGTTGTGGGCGGGATTCCTGCGGGAACTATTCCTGCGACGCAGACGATTACGCTCAACAACATCGTTTACACGCGACGTACATTTGTTCAATACATCGACAGCTCTGTTGATGGTGTTGGGCAGGCTGATACGAACGGTATTCAGGCGGATTACAAGGTGGTGAAGGTTACGGTGTCGTGGCCTTTTCGTGGAAGCGATCGTCGCGTAACGCTCATCACAAATGTTGTGCCTCGTGGTGTCGAGACGCTCGACGGTGGTGGAACCCTTGTCGTGAATGTTGTGAACGCTGCGGGCGTTGTGGTCCCCGATGCTTCTGTGACGATTAGAAACACTTCGGTTTCGCCCAACATCAATATCAGCACCTACTCGAACTCAACGGGTGCCGCAAATTTTCCCGGAGCTCCGGTATCGAGCGCATATCAGGTGACGGCAACAAAGGCAGGATACAGTACCGATCAAACGTATCTTGTGACGGCAACAAATACCAATCCAACACCTGGCACACTCACCGTAATATCGGATCGAACAACGTCGTCGACGTTTCGTATCGATCTCTTGTCTGACCTCACGATCCACTCATTCACCGAGGTGCGTTCGGCAACATGGACGGACAGTTTTTCTGACATGTCGAAGATAGATACCGCAGTGGGGACGGCCGTATCGGGAGGGAATGCTGTGCTTGCGTCAACTGCGGGGGCATATCAATCGTCGGGCACACTCACCTCGATCGCCGAGGCGCCGACGTATCTCTATGGGTGGAAGGCGGTTCAGTTTGATAAGACAACACCTGCAGGAACCGCACTTCGTGTACATGTCTACTACGATACAGCAACGACGACCGAGCTTGTCCCAGAGACAGCTATTGCTGGTAATGCGTCGGGGCTCACGTCGTCGCCAATCAACATCTCAACGCTTTCGCCAACAACCTACCCGTCACTGCGGCTGGTCGCAGATCTCACCACCACGAATGCATCCACAACACCATCACTTCAGGAGTGGCGGCTTACCTATGACGAAGGTCCGATACCGCGCCCCAACAGCGCCTTTACGGTGAGGGGGACGAAGACCATCGGAACATTTTCGGGTAACCCCGTTTATAAATATCAAAGCTCGGTTACAACAGGAGCGTCTGCTTCCACAACGCTCGAAAATATCGAGTGGGATTCGTATCTCATCGCAAAAGCGTCGTCGGAGACTACTGTTTCGGTGGCAGAATCATGCCCGTTTCAGCCTGTGGGAGTGAACCCTGGCGTTTCTCAGAACGTCAATATCATTTTTGCACCAGTGAGTACGTACTCGCTCCTCGTCTATGTCTCAACGGCGTCGGGTGTTCCCATCAAGAACGCGTCGGTGCGGCTCTCTCGTACTGGATACGACACAACGATACTTTCGAGTACGTGCGGGCAGTCATTCTTCCGCGGTCTTTCGTCGGCAAACTATACGCTTCGCATATCTGCACCGGGATATGTCTCACAAACTATCAACAATGTCTCTGTGTCTGGAGCGGCAACGCGATCGATTCTTCTCAACCCATCATGAACATGAGAACGCATTCTCAATCAGGTTTCACGCTCATCGAAGCGATAACAACGCTTGCGATTTTTATGATTATAAGTGTCGCGGTTGTAGGCTCCGTTGTCATGCTCTATCGAGGCAATCGATACGCTATGGAGCAATCCATTGCAGTCGAAAGCGCACGTCGCGGTGTTGAGCAGATGGTCCGTGACATTCGCGAGGCTTCCTATTCCGATGCTGGTGCGTATCCGATTGTGGCAATCGGCTCCACCACGATGGCTTTCTACAGCGATCTGGATCGGGACAACGACGTCGAGCTCATTCGGTTCTATCTCGAAGGCACGTCGTTTAAGAAACGCATTACAAATCCAACAGGATCGCCCGCGGTCTATAATGAGGTGGAGGGGGGGGAGAGCGTTCTTTCCGACAACGTGCGAAACGCGGAGCAGGGGATTCCGATTTTTGAATACTACAACAGTTCGGGCACAAAGCTCACATCCTATGGAAACGTCACGCCTGCCGTTTTTGTGAAAGTGAGTCTCGTGGTCAACGTGAATCCAAAGACGCTTCCAAACGAGTATGTTTTGCGCTCGAGCGCAGCGATACGAAACCTGAAGGTCAACTTGTAAGGAACGACTTCTAACACACAACTAATGACACACAACAAACACACGGGGGTTGTCGGCCATAGGCCAGCGGTTGGTCGTGGGTACATTGTTGTTTCGGTTGTTGTTTTTGGAACCGTGTTTCTCACAATTCTTGCCGGACTCGTTGGATTTGTTTTTCTTCAAACCAAGGCGCAGGTCAAAAAAGAGACGAGAGAAAAAGCGCTTCAGATTGCTGAAGCCGGACTCGATTATTACAAATGGAGGCTCTCACACTTTCCCAACGATCTCACCAACGGAACAGGGCAGAGTGGTCCATATACCGTACCCTATAGCGATCCTGAAAGTGGAACAATTGGGTCGTTTCAACTTTCCCTCGCCGCAGAACAGTATTGTGGTCAGGTGAACACGGTGACCATCACCTCAACCGGGTGGACGGTTCAAGATCCCACTATCCGCCGCACGGTTTCTGCGCGCTACGCGCGTCCGTCGGTTGCGTCGTATGCATACATCATCAACAACAGTGTGTGGGCTGGCTCCGATCGTCAAATTAGCGGACGATATCATAGTAACGGCGGTATACGCATGGATGGTACCAACGATTCACTCGTCACGAGTGGTGTCTCGACGTGGTCATGTACGAGCTCGTTTGGTTGTAGTCCGGCATCAACAACACCGGGCGTGTGGGGCGCTGGCACGGGTTCGAATCTTTGGCAGTACCCGCAACCGCAGGTTGATTTTGCCGGCATCACGACTGATCTCGCTCAGATTAGAACGATTGCACAGTCGCAAGGTCGATATATCAATGAGACGAGCAATTCAGATCAGCGAGGCATTTTGCTGCGATTCAATGGTAATGGAACCTTCACCTACTGGCGTGTGACTGGAACGTCTGCTGTGGATGCTCAGCATGTCGATACGGGGAGCGATTGGCATGACGATTACCACACAATCACGAGCACATCGACACCTACGACACTCACAATTCCAGAAACGTGTCCGGTTATCTTTGTGGAAGCAAAGACGTGGATCGAAGGTGTTGTGGATCAAAAAGTGCTTCTTGGTGTTGATGAGATTACCAGCGCATCAGCGCGCGCAGATGTCATTCTCAACGGAAACATCACCTATGCTGATTACACCGGCCTCGATGGTCTCACGGTTATTGCGGATCGGTCGATTCTCATTCCGTTTGAATCTCCCGATGTCATGAGTATCAGTGGTATCTTCACGGCACAAAACGGCTACTTTGGACGCAATTACTATCCGTCTTCCGATGGCCCCGAATATATGCGAAGTTCGCTCACGGTGAATGGTACGATTGTTTCGAACGCTCGTGAGGGAACCAAATGGACATCAGGGTCTACCGTGGTATCTGGCTACCAGAACCGCGTCAATATCTATGACGAAGATCTTGTCGTGTCGCCCCCGCCGTTTACCCCCAAAACAAGCACAACTCCGACGTTTCTCGAATGGGAGGAGGTGGAATGAGGGCTCTGTGAGGCCGTGGTACAATTAATCCATGGCAACAAAAAAGCTCATTGTCGGCAATTGGAAACTCTATGTCGATTCGCCCAAGGTGGCAAAGGAGCTCGTCCGTGCGACGCACGCCGTCGCACGGAAGACGCGACGGACGCAGGTGGTTGTGTGTCCGCAGATGCCGCTTCTTGGTCTCTTTGCAACAAACACCTCATCACACCTTCGTCTTGGAGCGCAGGATGTCTTTTGGGATCTTGATCCAAAACACACTGGAGCGTCGGGTGTCTATGCACTCCGGAGTCTCGGTGTCTCGCACGTAATCGTTGGACATTCCGAGATGCGCGCCGTGGGCGAGACGAGTGCCGTGGTTTCACTCAAGACTCAAGTTATCACCAAACACGGCATGACTGCTGTGGTGTGTGTTGGTGAGAGTGAGCGTGATGTTCGAGGCGAATATCTCACGCAACTCGAAAACCAATTGCGCGAGTCGCTCGCTGGTATCACGCGCCACAAGCTCGGGTCCGTTGTCGTTGCCTATGAACCGGTCTGGGCAATAGGTAAGTCCGCCGCAGATGCGATGACACCGACAGTGCTTCACGAGACGGTGATTTTTATCAAGAAGATACTCGTGAGCATGTATGGGCGCTCGGCCGGGACCGGAGTGCGCGTCCTCTACGGGGGCTCCGTTGAATCCGAGAATGCGGGGGTGCTCATGCGTGATGCAACAGTCGACGGTTTTCTTGTGGGGCATGCGAGCGTCGATGCGAAAGAATTTCGAGAGATTATCAGAAGTGCGGACGCTGCGTAGCTTGTAGCTTCATTAGCTTGTAGAAATTCCTAAAGAAGCTACAAGCTACACCAATTTCTATGCCTCAGTCACTCTCATCACTCGGCGAAATCAAAGGAAAGCGCGGTCTCGTTCGCGCGCCGTTCAACGTGCCCATGGACGGTGCAACGATACGTGATACGACGCGTATTGATGACTGTGCATCAACAATCGATTTTCTCGTTCATGCCGGCGCGCGTATCATTTTGGTGAGCCACCATTCCGACGGCGCAGAAGTTTCTCTCAAACCTGTTGCCGAGTATCTCTCGAAGCGCGTCCCCGTTGTTTTTGTTGATGATATCTTTTCATATACAGGAAACGACACGATTGTCCTTGCTGAGAACCTGAGGCGATATCCAGAAGAAGAAAAGAATGATCCCGCGTTTGCAGCACGGCTTGCGGCACTTGCCGACATCTATGTGAATGATGATTTTACGTCGGCGCACCGCACACACGCATCAGTTGTTGGTGTCCCCAAGCTCATTCCCGGCGTTGCAGGGTTTTCATTTCAGCGTGAGTACGAGGGGCTCTCAGCGTTTGCGTCACCGGCTGCTCCATCACTTGCAATCATTGGTGGGGCAAAACCTGAAACCAAACTTCCGCTCATTGCAAAGATGGCCGAACGATTCACAAGTGTTTATGCGGGGGGTGTCTCGGCCAACGTGCTTCTCGAAGATAGGGGAGAGGAGATTGGCGTTTCGGAGACCGCCACGAAGAACATTCCTAATCTTGATGCAATCACCGCCGACGAGCGTATTGTGCTTCCCGTGGATGCTCGTATTGTTGGGCCTGGCGGTGCGACACGTATTGGTTCCATTACGAGTGTCAAAAAAGACGAGTCAATCGTTGACGCTGGCACCGAGAGTCTCGCGGACCTTCGCGGTCTCATTGCGCGCTCGCGCACCATTGTCTGGAACGGTCCGCTCGGCGACTATGAGCGGGGCCACGGCGAATCGACGCACGAACTTGCGCAGATGCTCATGACTTGCGATGCCGATGTCATCGTTGGTGGAGGAGATACACTTGCATCCATCAAAGATATCGATACCTCGGGTGCGTTTGCGTTCGTCTCCGAAGCGGGTGGTGCCATGCTCCATCTCTTTGCCTATGGAACGCTTCCCGCAGTAGAAGCGCTCGAGAACCATTGACGCAACTTTGGAATAAGCATACTGTGTGCGCGGACGTGGTCTCTGAAACGGACACAAACAAATCAGTGGGCTCTGTCCCACACGGCCAATGGCCGAAACTTCGAGGGAGAAGGAGAAAAGATCTATGGATCTCGTAAAGGAGTTGTTGGAGGGGGTGCTGCTAGCGGTGTTTCTTGCCGCACTCGTCATGCCGATCGTTTTCTGGATTCGGCGCCGGCGCAAGAAGACCAACCCAATCCTCGTTCGTTTGTACGAGAACGAGGAGATCGTGGTTGGCTCGACCACAGGTGAGGAGACAATCGCGAAGGCACGGCATGTCTTTGCTGGGTATCTCGACTCCGATTTCGAGCGCTGGGGCGCGAATGTTCCGAGTGGAACACCAACTGAACGGGCCAAGATCGCGGTGTATGAGGTGTGTCGTGATGCGAATTTGGCCGAGATGTTCGGTTCCATCGGCAATTTGAATTCGCACGCACTCTCTCAGGGGCAGATCCTCCGCTTCGTTCTGGAGCATAACGACAAGTTGCAACCAGACGAACTTGCCACGTTCTTTCTCCTTCGGGTGGGGAGCGGGTTTCTGGTTGTGCGAATTTCCAAATTGCGGGGGGAGCTCGTGGAGCGACTTGAGCGTTTCGACGACCCAACTATCTGGAGGGGTGCGGGCCGGCGTCGGGTGGTCGTTGTCAAGGCTGGGTCGTCCAAGTAGTTCCTCGGGCACTTCCGCCCACCTCGCCCGTTGGTGTATCAACGGGTGCCTCGCACGTTGTGCGGGGCGCTTTCGTTTAATGGCCGATGCGTTGCCTCCGTAGGCGGGCGATATTGACGTATTGCAGATTTTGTAATATCATTTTTTCGAACCTGTTCGTTTAGAGAGGAGGAAGAGGATGGGCAACCAAGGAATTTCTTTTGACGAGGGACGTGGGGAGTTTGTTCTTCGTGATCTCGCGGGGAACACAACATACTATTCCGTCCGCGCGATGCAGCAGATCGTTCGCGAAGCGAACATGATCTTGCTCGGTCTTGCCGACGCGCCCCCGCCCACTCGTCGTGGCGGTGTGAAGGAACCCATCGTACACCACTGACGGCCTAGCCCCGCACAAAACGTGCGGGGCGTTGTATTTGTAAAACGCGCTTTTTTGAAGTGTTTTGTTGTGTTTGCATTGCATTGACCGCTGACACGCGTCTGTGTATCCTCGTGGCAGATGTTCACATTCGCGCATCGCGCGGAAAGGAGTGAAAACACAATGAGTACGGATCGCAACGGTCCACGCGTGGCGTACCACTCTCGGGAGAAGATGTTCGTTGTTCGTGGCGACGACGGTCGGCCCATTCGCCTCGACCGTTCGGGTGCCGAGGAAGTGCTCATGGAGCTCGGCCGGATGCTGGGAGAGGAGCGTGCTCTTGATGCGCGTTTGGCGCAAATAAAGCTCCTCGACACTATCTGCCAAAAGTGATGTAGACGATGCGACCCGCAAAGGTCGTCGTTCTCGAAAGGTCGGTGAGGCTTTCTCCAAAGCAAAAGGAGGAGTGCCGCCAATACGAGAGTCTCGTCAAGAGGATGTCTGTTCGGCAGCTTACTCGAGCAGAAATCGAGTTCCTCGATAAGCACGAGAATACATGCCTAGGACGACATTCGGCTCGTGCTCACGAGCGGGCGCTCGGTCTCACCCTTGGTGCCCTTGATCCTGGTGGAACGAGCGACCCGAAGAAGTTGCGCTCTGTCCGCTAATCAATAACCCCGTCTCGCTGTGCGCGAGGCGGGGTGCGTTTTTGTGGCGGCTTCTAGTGAAGTCTCTTTTTGATCTCGTCTCTCACTTTGTTGAGCTCTTCGGGTGTTGCGGGTTTTGCTCGTTCAGGGTTGAGCTCATGTCCGTGGTTGATTGGAACGAGGTGGAGGTGGGCATGTGCGATGCCGAATCCTTCGATGGCGAGACCTGTTCGTGTTGTTCCCATTGCTTCTTTCAAGATTGGGGCAAGGAGTCGTGCAACGTCGAACATCTGTCCATAGAGGGGTTGTGGAACGTCAAAGAAATGGTCCACGTGTTTCTTGGGAACAATGAGCGTATGGCCGGGGTTTATCGGCTTTATATCTAGAAAGGCTACACTGTTCTCGTCCTCGTAGAAGATATCTGCGGGAATTTGACGAGAGGCTATTTTGCAGAAGATACAGTCATTCATGGCTGATAGTATATAGTATCGCTACCCATGACCGAACTACTCAAAAAACTCCTTGCGTTGCGGGGCATAACGACCGAGGAAGATATCGAAAGCTTCCTTTTTCCTGATTATACCAAGCACATACTCGATCCGATGCTTTTGTCGGATATGGATGCTGCAGTCAAACGTATTATCAAGGCTTTGAAAGAGGGGGAGAAGATCAAAGTCTTCACTGACTTTGACGCTGATGGCATTCCGTCCGCGGTTCTCATGAACGACGCGCTTACGAAGCTCGGTGCAAAAGATTTTTCTATTTCGATTCCACATCGCAACACCGAAGGGTTTGGTCTCAACGAGCGCGTTGTCGACGAATGTATCGAAAACAAGGTACAACTTCTCATCACCATCGACTGTGGCATGGGCGACGCGGTTCGCATTGACCGCGCTGTTGCTGCAGGCATCGACGTCATCGTTATCGATCACCACCAGGAAGGGGAGGGCTCCCCCTCCGGAGCCTTGGCGAAGGAGGGAGGTGCGCCGCGCTGTCTTGTCATCAATCCCAACAAAGAAGGAGATGAATATCCCAACAAGTATCTCTGTGGTGCGGGTGTGGCCTACAAAGTTGTGCAGGCAGTCATCGCTCGGCTCCGTGCCGATAACGACACGCGTGTTGTCGAGGTACCTGTTGGGTGGGAGAAATGGCTCCTCGATATGGTTGGTATCGCAACACTCTCAGATATGGTGCCGCTCCTTGGCGAGAACCGCGCACTTGCGCACTACGGTCTCATGGTGCTGCGTAAATCTCCGCGTCCGGGTATTCGTGCGCTGTGTCAACGTGCGCGCATTCAGCAGTCGCGGCTTACCGATGACGACGTTGTCTTTACTATCACACCTCGTATCAACGCCGCGTCACGTATGGATGAACCCGAGGCTGCATTCCGATTGCTTGCCGCAACGACGATGCAAGAGGCGGATCTTCTTGCTGAACATCTCGAAGGCGTCAACAACAGTCGCAAGGGTGCTGTTGCATCGATGACAAAAGAGATTAATGCGATGCTCGCATCGCGCGAGGAGATTCCATCGGTTGTTGTGGTGGGCAACACGCACTGGCGTCCAGGTCTGCTTGGTCTTGCTGCCACAAAAGTCGCTGAAACATACAATCGCCCTGCGTTTGTGTGGGGCCAAGGCGAATCGACGATGATCAAGGGCTCATGTCGCTCTGGCGGAGGCGTCGACATTATGTTGCTTATGACCGAGGCTAAAGAATGTTTCGTCGAATACGGTGGACACAAACATTCGGGTGGGTTTTCAACAACGGTGCAGCACATTGTTCGTCTCGAAGAGTCGCTCTCCGAGGCGCTCAATCGTGCGGTGGCGATAGTGCATGAAGAGGCGCCCGAGCACGATGCGGAGCTCATGCTTTCTGACGTTACTTACTCGATGCACACCGATATCCAACGCATGGCACCGTTTGGCGCAGGCAACAAGAAGCCAGTGTTCCTTTTTAAAGATTGTTTGGTCTCCGCTGCAGAGCCTTTTGGTAAAGAAAAACAACACACGCGTCTCGCACTTGGTGAGAACGGTGCTGTGTCTGCAATCCAATTCTTTTCTGATGAAAAACTCCGAGGCGTGACGGCGGGGGATACGGTCTCACTCCTCGCGCACATCGAGGAAGATGCATTTGGGAAGAGGAGAGGAATTAGGTTGAGGATTGTTGATATTGTGCGGTAAGAAGCGTATAAGATATCCGGATTTGTCGAGATTCCAACCCTTCCCATGGAGGACGCGATGGAAAGTGAGCGATCAGCGGAACTGCTTCTCAGGCTTGCGAGGTGGCTCATCAACAAAGACGGGCTGCTTACCACAAGGAGTCTTCAAGCCGCGTTCGATGAGGACGCGTCCTTGAGGCCACACTTCCCACAAGGCTTCCAGTTCGTCCTGCGGCAGCTTCTGCTGCGGGGCAACCTTCGAGAGGAGGTTGTTGACGGGATGAACGTTCTGGTCATCGTTTGATCCGCCGATGAGCGTGAGAAGCCAACGCCCCTTGCAACCTTAACTGGCGCAGGGGGCGGCTTTCGTTTGGTATACTCAGGGAACATGAAATTTATCGTTAACACCGATGGGGGAGCACGAGGAAATCCGGGTCCGTCGGGGATTGGCTTCGTGATTCAGCAAGATGGCGAAGTCATCAAAAAAGGCAAAGCCTACATCGGCGAGACGACAAATAACCAAGCCGAGTACGAAGCGCTTATCCGCGCGCTTGGCGAGCTCGATGCCATCGTTCCAAAAGAGGGGAGAAAGGAAAATCACGTTGAGGTTCGCATGGACAGCGAACTCGTTATCAAACAGCTTCGCCGCGAATACAAAGTGAAAGATGCGGGTCTCAAGCTCCAATTTGCAAAAGTCGGCGCGCTCATCGCACAGTTCCCAAACATCTCATTCGTTCACGTGATGCGTGAAGAGAATGGTATGGCTGATGAGCTTGCGAACGAGGCAATGGACGAACATTTAGAAAAGTAACTTTTTATATGACAGGATTCATACAATTTGTACGAGAACAAGGTGTCGTTGGACTAGCAATCGGTTTTATCCTCGGTGGTGCAGTGGGGAAGGTGGTTACATCACTCGTTACTGATGTGGTAAATCCGCTTATTGGATTGATATTCGGAAATGTCGCAGGACTTGCCGATATGTCCATTGGGGTCGTGAAGTTGGGAAGTTTCATTTCGGCGCTCATCGATTTCGGCATCATCGCCGCTGTGGTGTATTTTGTGTTTAAAGGATTGAAGATTGATCGGTTGGATATAAAGAAAGAGGGGTAGAGATGCTCGTTGCCCAAAAGATTAAAAAAGCGCTCGTGTCTTGACACACAGCGCTTTTTTGGTATAATACATCCAGACCATATACCCCGTCTTTGACGGGAGAGAGGAAGGAAGACCATGAAGAACAGCAAGATGTTGCTGTGGGCGTTCATCGTGAGCGCCTGCATCACCATCGTGCAGTTTGCGATGGTGGCAATGGGGGCTGGGGAGGTCGCGTGGATCGGAGTGGTCGGGGTGGCGGCACTCACCGTCATCACGGTGTACATGCATCGGCCTGAGGGTCCAAGCATCGTACTCGCCATGTTTTCCGTGGCGGGACTGATCCTCGGTGGTGTGTTTCAGCTGGCGGGGAAAGAAGGGGTTCTCTTTGCTGCGGCGGCGCTGGTCGTGGCGCTGTTTGTGGAATCGAGGGCTTTGACTATGAGGAGCCGTCTCGATGGTGCTCAAGGCCTCATGCTCATGCTGGGCATGATCATCGGGTGGCAGGTTAGCGCCACCTGGACGCTCATTCTCCTCGTTTCCTGGGTGTGGGCGCTCTTCCAGGAGCACCGCCGTGCCGCCAGGTGCGCACTCCCCACGGCTTCGACAGGTACCTGACCTCCAACCTCTCGCTCCGCTCTTTCTTCACCCCGCCCGAGCTCGCTCGTGGCGGGGGTTGTGCTTTTATCTTCTCTTCATGACATGTGGCGCATGGTGCTACCATGCGCCCCGTTTTTGTTCACACTGGATTCTGGGGATTCCTGAGCGGTGTATCGCTTCAGTTTTTCTATGACGTTTCGTGGGAGTATGGATTTGAAGCAATCCTCGTCGGTATCGCGTTTGTTCTCATGTATAAGTCGTCAAACAAGAAGGCGATTTTTTGTTTCGCACTTTTTCTTGTTTGCTTTGGAATAGGTGTCGCTCGTTCCTACCAGTCGAGACTCTTTGCTGGTGACCCAGATATTTCCGCACATGTTGGCCAATCGCTGACCATTGAGGGAGTTATTGTGGACGATCCACAGATGAGTCCGACGGGGCAAAAGATCTTGGTTGATGTGGGGAAGGAAGACATTCTCGTCTCGGTTCCGACATATCCCATTTTTTCATATGGAGATAGGGTGAGTGTTGCAGGAAAGCTCGAGCTTCCTGAATCATTTGAAACGGACTTGGGACGGGTGTTCGATTATCCGAGGTTTCTTGCACGAAAGGGAATATTTCATGTGATCAAGCGGGGGAGCGTAGAGTTCATTGAATCAGACCAAGGGAATCCAATCCGCGCTGTCTTTATCAAAACAAAACATGCGTTTGTCGAAAGCATCGGTCGGACCGTGTCGGAACCATCAGCAGGACTGGCATCGGGTGTCGTTCTTGGTGTCGAGGGTGCGTTGTCAAAAGAACACGAGGAGGCGTTTCGTGTTGCTGGGTTGATCCATGTCATCGTGGTTTCCGGCTACAACATCACCATGGCAGGCGACTTCGTGCGGACGCTTCTCAGATCATTCTCTCCAATCGTGGGGTCGCTCGGGAGCATTGTCGGTATCGTCGTCTACATCATGATCGCCGGAGCGTCATCAACAGCAATCCGCGCGGGCATCATGGCCGGGCTTACCGTGCTTGCACGTGTGGTGAAACGACACTACAGCGTGACGCGGTCACTCATGCTCGCCGCATGCGTGATGATATTTCACGTGCCGTATATCTTGCTCTACGATCCGTCATTCCAACTCTCGTTTCTCGCCACGTGGGGACTTGTTGCCATCGCACCGCTCTATGCCAAACATCTCGAGTGGGTGCCCGAGGCGGGTGGATTGCGCGAGACGCTCGGAACAACCCTCGGTGCACAGACAGCGGTGACGCCCATTCTCTTATATCAATCAGGCATGACCAACCTCCTCACGCTTCCTGCGAATCTCTTGGTCTTGCCCACGATGCCGCTCTTCATGCTCGGCGCTTTGGCGGTCGGCGTCGCAGGATTATTTGGTACATTCATCGCGCTTCCGTTCTCAATCCTCATCGAGGCGCTCGGCGCGTACACTTTCCGGGTCGTCAAAATCGCCGACAGCTTTCCGTCGATGTTGGTGAAGGTGGGTGTGATGCCGATCTCAGTGCTTGTTGGCCTGTACGTGGTGATTGGGGTGTGGGTGTTATTTGGACGAAAAGGCGACAATTGAAAGGCAACAATTCATTTTCATTTAGATTGTCGCCTTCTAATCCTGAATCGCTTTATCAAACCACTCAGAGACTGTCTCCCAGTTGATCGCATCAAGATATGCCGCGGCATACGTTGCCTTGTCGGCCGGAGCATAGTCCAAAAGATATGAGTGTTCCCACATGTCCAAGGTGACAATAGGGGACAGGCCCGTCAGGTGACCCAAGTGCTGTTCGTCGACCCACTGGGTGAGGAGTCGCTTGGCGATAGGGTCGTAGTAGAGCATTGCCCAGCCGATGCCGCGGGTGAGGGCGATGGCCTTGAACCGGTTCATGAAGGCGTCGACGCTGCCCCACGTTTCGGTTATTGCCTGTGCGAGAGCGCTGTCTGCCGAGAGGGCTTTGGGGCCACCCTCAAGGGCGCCAAAGTAATATTCGTGGTTTCGCATGCCGTCGAATTCGAAGGCAAAGCGGCGCTGGAGCTCGCCAAGGGCGTATGCGTTTGCCCCCGCCTGCGCCAAGGCTCCGGCGGACAGGTCGGAATCCTTGGAGTACTCCTCAATCTTGCCAAGGACAACATTTGCCTGTTTTACGTACCCTTCATAGAGCTTGATGTGGGTTTCAAACGTCTTGGAAGAGATGCCGGGAACCTCCGGAAGTGCAAACTGGCGGGCTGAGTAGGGGGTAGTGGTCATGATGGGGTGAAAAAGATTCTTGGTGAGGTCTTCTAATAAAAATAAGTATATCATGGCCACAAAATGGCTTTGTTTAGCTGTTTTTACAATTCAGCACTTGACGAATAAGCAATCATGTGTGGTGCTATTGACAAAAAAATCGGCACTGCTATAATGAGGCATCTTTCTCTTCGGAAAGAGCCGTCCTCCGGGGCGGCTTTTTCGTTGGGGAAGACACTATGCAATATACAAAAATCAAAAACCTTTATACGCTTCTTGCAAAAATGGCTGTGTGCGCGCTCATTGCGGCCCTTGCGTTTACTTCTAACATCGCGCTTCTCAGCAATCACCACGCCCAGGCGGCATCTATTGAGGCCCTTGGATCGTCTGATGTTGACGATGAGATTCTCTGGTTTGCCCGAACTATCTATTCTGAGACCAAGAAGGTCGAAGAACAGCGACTCGTTGCGTGGGTTATCCGCAATCGCGTTGACTCAGGTCTCTACGGCGATACATATGAAGATGTCGTTCTTGCTCGCGGTCAGTTCTCTGGTATGCATGCAACTGACAAGCAGTATGCCACCAACATCTCGATGGACTATGACGATACGAGCCCCGCGTGGGACAGTGCCCTTTCGATTGCCCGTTCTGTCTATTATGCGGACGCGATTCTCAACCCGCTTTCGTCAGATGTGATGCATTTCTACTCACCGATTTCTGTCATCAACACGCCGTCATGGGCGTTGGGTCTTGAACCCGCTCACACGGTTGCCGATCCTGTCACCAAGCACATCCGCTTCGCGTTCTACGCCATCAACTAAAAGATAGGGAAGGACGCAAACCACCCCGTACAGAAATGTGCGGGGTGGTTTGTTTATGTAATGTTTAAACAGTCTGTAAAGATTGACTTATGTTTTATAGTTGCTATAATCCAAAATGGATGATCGGCGAATGTCTCGCCCTTCACAATTCAGTGCGGGAGGAGTCACATGTTTCTGTTGATCGCGTTTTTGTCCGCTCTCGTCGGCGCGTTGCCACTTTTCCTTCGTGGAAAAGTGGGGGCCGCCATCTGGGCCGCTTGCGGCTATGGTGTCGTGAACACCGTCCTCTTCTACGTGTCGTGTCCGTCTCTGGCCTATCCGATTTTCGGCGGGGTCGGCTTCATGACCCTCATCTGGCTTTTCGTTTCAGCCGGAATCGACGGGTCTGGCGACTACGGCTTCGAGCTCACGACGTCCGCCTGGGCACCCATCGTGCTTCTGGCCGCGTTCATTCTCGTGCTCGCCGGTTCGTGCAGTATGTTCCGATCGGACGACTACTATCGCCTGATCGGGGACGTTGAGAAGCGCGAGTGGACGAAGGATGTCCAGCCCAAGGATCCCAGGCACGTCCGTCTGGTCCCTGAGAAGTTGGCCTATTACCTCGCTACCAAGCAGTTGGGTGAGGCCGGCGGCGCCATCGGTAGCCAGTTCTCGGTCTCCGAGAACAGTCTGACGCTCCAGGAGTTCCACGGCGAACTCTGGTACGTGGCTCCGCTCGAGTTCAAAGGCTTCAGTGTCTGGACTTCTGCGGATGTCACGCCGGGCTTCGTCATGGTTCACGGCGAGGACCCCAACCGCCCGGCAATCGTGAAGACCGGACACCAGTTCCGTTTCATGGAGAGCGCGTACTTCGGCGACAACGCTGAGCGCCACCTCTGGAAGGACGGCTACTGGAACAAGGTTCTCTCGGATTGGACGTTCGAGATCAACGAGGAGGGCAAACCCTTCTGGGTGGTTACGGTTTCCAAACCGACCATCGGATGGGGAGGCTCTAAAGTTCTCGGCGTCGTGGTCATGGATCCGACGAGCGGTGAACACACGTTCTACGCCGTTGGGTCGGTCCCGAAGTGGATCGACCGCGTGTATCCGAGTCACATCGTCTCCAACTACATCAGCAATTGGGGGCGGTTCGCCTCAGGATGGTGGAACAGTTTTTGGGGCAAGAAGGACATCATGAAGCCCGAGGAGCCGAACATCATCTACGGTGCAGATGGCGATCCGTACTGGGTCACCGGCCTGACGTCGACCAACATCAAGGACAACTCCATGGTTGGCCTGATGTACACCAACAGCAGGACCGGTAAGTCGGTCCGGTATCACGCTGTCGGCGGCACGGACGAAGCGGTCATCGAGTTGGTCAACAACAAGGTGGCCTACCAGAAGTTGAGCGGCGCTGCGCCGGTTCTGTACAACATCTACGGAGAGATGACCTCGATCGTGCCTCTCCTCGGTGAGAGTCACACGTTTCAGGGAGTTGCGTTCGTCGATGTGCGGAACATGCGTCTCGTCGTCGGTAAGGACCAGGAAGACGCCGCCCGTCAGTACCAGGAACTTCTTGCTACGAGCGGTCAGCAGTTGGCTCCCGAGAAGTCGCGCGATTCGGTCGAGAAGGAATTTCAGATCGACCGAATTTCGGCGGCGAGTGAGAACGGTACGACGGTGTACTATCTCTACGTCGCGAAGGAGCGCCACATCTTCACGGGTACGAGGAAGGTTTCCTCGGAACTCGTCGTGACGCAGCCCGGCGACCACGTCCGCGTTCGGTATGTGAATTCGGGCGAAGGTGTCATGCCGATTCTGAGTCTCAAGAATCTCGACATCCTCATCGAACAGACCGACGTGCAGCGGCAGTTGGCCGAGCGCGTCGAGTCCAGGAAGGATGAGGTGTCGCTTTCCGAAGAGGGGAGGTCGGCACGCGGAAGGTTGGAGGAGATGACCGACGAAGAAATCGGGAGACTCCTCCAGAAGCTTGACAACGAGAAGAAGTAGCGCTGAGGTGTTCATTGTGCCGGTGTGGCGAATTCGCCACGCCGTCATGGCCGCCAGCCCTAGGCTGGCGGTTTTCTTTTACCCCAATCTCATCTCCACCACGGTACACTGTGCCCATGAAGCATTGGCTCCGACTTATCGTTCTCTATCTTGTCATCGCAAGTGCAACCGCGCTCGTGTGGATGGCATACGATGCGCCGGACAAAATGCTCACCGTCGCTTTTCTCGATATCGGACAAGGTGATTCTATTTTTATACAAAGCCCCGCAGGTCGTCAGGTGCTCATTGATGGGGGAGTCGATCGTGATGTCTTGGCTCAGCTCGCACGTGTCATGCCGTTCTTCGACCGCTCTATTGATGTAATGATTGCGACGCATCCAGACAAAGACCACATCGGCGGGTTGCCGTATGTGTTCGAACAATACGATATCGATATGGTGCTCGACCCTGGCCTCGAAGCCGACACAGAAGGATACGATTTCTATGCTGATATGCGCGATCAAGAAAAAGATGTCATCTATCGCGAAGCTCGCAGAGGACAGGTGATTGATCTTGGTGGGGGAGCGTACCTTCGTATTCTCTATCCCGATAAAGATATGGATGGGGCAGAGGATACGAATAGTGCATCGATTGTCACTCAGCTCATATATGGTGAGACCGAGGTGATGCTCACCGGTGACGCGCCCGATGAGACCGAAAGCTATCTTGTTTCAATCGACAGTCATCTCAAGAGCGACATCCTCAAAGCGGGACATCACGGTTCGAAGACCTCAACCTCGCAGGAGTTCCTTGATGCCGTTGATCCCGACTACACAATTATTTCAGCAGGGAAGGATAATTCGTACGGGCATCCGCACAAAGAGGTCATCGACCGACTCGTTGCGGCAAGCACGACGATACTCGAAACATTTGAAGAGGGGACTATTGTGTTCGAGAGCGATGGAGCGAATCTGAGCTTAAAAGAGTAGTTTTTAAAGAGAATTTATACCTCGTATGCTATGGGTGGATGATGGAGAAAGATTTTAGCAACTGGCACAGAAAGAAGTCGTGGATCCAAAAAGACAAGGTCAGACCCTTCTTTCATGAGCAAGAAGTCTGGTTTGCTTTGGTGGGTTCGAATGTGGGGTTTGAGCAGGATGGAAGAGGAAAAGACTTTCTGCGGCCCGTCATTATCGTTAAAAAGTTTAATGATTCGATAGGTTGGTGTTTGCCTCTTACAAAAAAGAAGAAATCAGGTGAATACTATTTTGTTGTGACACATGGAGGTGGAGTCATCAGCACAGCTATCCTGTCCCAGCTCCGTCTCATTGATGCAAAACGTCTTCTCTATCAATCAGGAAATGTGATGGATGCTGATTTTGAACAGATAAAGAAAAGGCTCACTCGATTTCTCGAATGAGCCTGTGAATGTAACCCCTTGCGGGGAGGGCCGAAGCCATTGTCACAATGTCAGTATAGAAAAGTGAAACGAACTGTCAATTTTGAGCAAAACAGATTTTATCAAGCGCTTATTTCTTGATGACGCCTGCTTTCTTGAGAGTCGCGTAGACGCCGTTCTTGCGGACGGTTTTCATACCGCGGTTGGAGATGGTGACGGTAACGGTCTTGCCGGTCTCAGGAACAAAAAGACGGCGCTTCTGGAGGTTTGCCTTGCGACGAACCTTGCCGCGCTTTACGCCGGGGTTGAACTGGGTAGCACGAACACGGTTGCTGTAGCGACCGCCCATGATTCCGCCTTTTCCTGTTACGACACAGACTTTTGCCATATGTTTTATCGAGATTTGAACTTTAGCATGGATTATATCGAGCATCAAGGAGATAGGTGATTACCCGAAGCTCCAAATTCCATGGTCACAAAATCCAACTAAATTCCAATGACTGAAACCCAAAACAAAAAGCCGTATGATCTCGGGGAAAGAACGTTTGCTTTTGCAAAAGAAATCCGCGAGATTTGCAGGGTTACACCAAAAACACCTCTTAATATTGATGATATAAAGCAGCTCGTTAGATCTTCGGGTTCAGTCGGAGCTAATTACATCGAAGCGAATGAAGCGCTCTCAAAGAAGGATTTTATCCATAGGATTGGGATATGCCGAAAAGAATCGAAAGAGAGCGGGTACTGGATCCGTCTATTGTTTGGTGATGATCAAAAGGCAAAAGACATGTTTCAGGAGTCAAAAGAGCTCGTAAAGATATTCAATGCTATTATTATGTCTAAGAAATAAATTGGTTTTGGAATTTAGTTGGATTTTGGAATCTGGAGCTTGGATTTTAAAGAAAAAATGGAAACCCTCATCGGCATCATCATTTTGATTCTTTCGATCATCATTCATGAGGTCGCTCATGGGTATGTCGCAGAGATGCTCGGGGATCCAACTGCTCGCTATGCCGGGCGGCTCACACTGAACCCGATTCCGCACATCGATCCTGTGGGTTCGGTTTTGTTGCCAATCATTACGAGCATCTCGGGTGGATTCATCTTCGGATGGGCAAAGCCGGTTCCATACAATCCATACAATCTCCGTCACGGTGTTTGGGGTGAAGCGCTTGTTGCACTTGCCGGTCCTGCGTCCAATTTTGTGCTCGTTTTTATCTTTGGTCTGGCAATGCGGCTTGCTTCGGTTCCACAGGCGATGTTTGAAGTGTTTGCGACTATTGTTCTGGCCAACATCAGTCTCGCAGTTTTCAATCTTGTACCAATTCCTCCTCTCGATGGTTCCAAGATTCTCTTCGCGCTTCTCCCATACCGTGCTCAGCAGGTCCGTTTCTTCCTTGAACGCTACGGATTCTTTCTGGTTATTATTTTTGTCATTTTCCTGTCACCGGTCTTGGGCCCGATTGTGAGGGGGATCTTCAGTTTGGTTACAGGTTTTGCCATATAGGGCGCGCGTGATTTGTTGGTCGAGACGAATGGGTGTATGTTTCTTTCTGGAAGGAGGTGATATGGTCAAGCGTCTGGTCTGACCTAGACGACCACACTCGCGCCGATGATCTTGATGTGTGTCCGGCGCGCCGAGCCGAATAAATAATCGGCTGTCCCGGATCTACAGTTCACACACGGAGCCCTACAACGGGGCTCAGCCCACCACGGGCATTCAGGCCACCTCTGCGCAGTGCGCATGTGGCCGTTCTCTATGGGAGTTTCTTGCATCTCAACGACTTTCGTAGTATTCTCCTTCTATCCGCAATCGCGGATTTTTTGAACGCAATGACAACCGTCAATCAACTCGTACGTCGCAACCGCAAGCGTACTCCATCAAAAACCAAAACCACGGCTCTCCGTCGCGGTTTTAACACGATCACCAACCGTCCTTCGTCGTACCCATCGCCGTTCAAGCGTGGTGTCTGTACGCAGGTCAAAACAACCACTCCCAAGAAGCCTAACTCGGCTATCCGCAAGATTGCCCGTGTTCGTCTCACCAACGGTCTCGAAGTCACGGCCTACATTCCGGGAATGGGTCACAAGCTTCAGGAACACTCGGTGGTTATGCTCCGTGGTGGTCGTGTCAAAGACATCGGTGCTCGTTACACGATTGTTCGTGGTCGTCTCGACGCCGAGGGTGTCGAAAAGCGCCGCAAGGGTCGCAGCCACTACGGTACTAAGAAACCGAAGCAGAGTTAATTAGTTTATTAGTTCTTTGGTTTGTTGGTTTAAACCAATCAACCAAAGAACTAAACAACCAACAAACCAAGCCATGCGTCGTCCTCTCAAAGAAAAACAGAAACACCCAGCGATTAAAGACCGCGCATATGATTCTGCAACGGTCACAAAGCTCATCAATTACGTCATGATTGGCGGCAAGAAGTCGACTGCACAACGTGCCGTCTACGACGCGCTCGAAGAAATCAAAAAGGCAGGCAACGCAGACCCCGCGGCACTTCTCGAGACAGCAATCCAAAACGTTGCTCCCACCATGGAGGTCCGTTCACGTCGCGTCGGTGGTGCCAACTATCAGGTTCCGTTTCCAGTTCGTCCTGAACGTCAGCTCGCATTGTCGCTCCGTTGGATTCTTGGTGGCGTCCGCAGCAAAAAGGGCGCTTCGTTTGGCACACGTCTTGCCAACGAGCTCATGCTTGCAAGCAAGGGAGAAGGGGAGGCAATGAAAAAGCGCGAAGCAGTGCACCGTATGGCAGAAGCCAACAAGGCATTCGCTCACTTTGCTTTCAGCCGAACGCAGAAGAAGTAAGGCGACAATCGAAACTTTCAATAGCAATGAAAAGCACCCAAGAGGGTGTTTTTCTGTTATAAAACCAAGATAAAATCTCTGGTTGCGGGGGTCGAACGGGGGAGTATGATTCGGGTATGAAAAAGGAACCGGTAACACTCGAAAAGGTCGCGACTAACGTCGAAGAAGTTGCCAGCAAGGTCGACTCACTTGCCTCGAAGGTGGATTCCCTTACCTCGACTGTTACAGAACTGGCCGAAGCAACCTATAACGGTTTTGCTCGTGTTCAAGAAACTCTTGCGACAAAAGCCGACAAGACCGATATTGCACGGCTCGACAAACGTATCGACAAAACAGATGAGAATATCAGGTATCTCCGCCTAAAAGTCGATGACGTTCACGAAGAGCTTCGCGGATTCACATCTGATGTTCGTGATGAGCTTTCCACGCGGATTACGGTTCTCGAAAAGAAGCAGGTGTAGTCCAAGGTTGTCAAAACAGCCTTGCGTGCTGGTGCGTCGTTGCCCGTGGGGATGTCAAGCTATTGAACCATTACGTGTATATTGACATATGAGGTTTTTTATATATATTCTCGAGTAGAAAATAACCCTCCGCATTATGGAGAGAAAGTGAGAGAAGGGGTCATGAAGAAGATTCTCGGTTGGGCGATTCTGGCGGTCGTCCTGGTGACGGCACTGTACTTCGGGGCACTGGCCGCCGGAGTGCCAGACGACGTTGCGATCACCTGCTTCATCGGTGTAGTTGTGTTCCTCATCTGCACCGAAACCGTGTTCGTCGATAGCCTTTGGCTCGCCAACATTTTTCGGCAACCCATCGCCTCCGTCTACAAGTCCACTATCATCACTAGTTGTATCCTTGTAGCGCTCTTTGCCGGCATCAGCTTCTTTGGCGATACGTCGCTTCAGGAAGCCGTTCTGGCGCTCTACGGCTTCCTTCTCTTCGGAGGACCTGTCTTTGCGTTCATGACTGCTTCCAACTACAAGGACAGAGTGGGTTTGGTGTTCTTCGCACATCTCGTCGGCATCGGCGGCATCTGTGGTGTTGTCGAGTTGCGTACCTGGTGGCCCGCGGCCATCGCGGTCGTGATTCTCGGCGTGTGGTGGTTCATCCTCCACGTTGCCGAGAGGATCGAGAAGATCACTCCGGCCGCAGTGTGACCAGCCCCATCGTTCCTTCCGAACCCCCGACATGGCTGCACGCCTGTCGGGGGGTTTGCATAACTGATTGTCAAAACAGCCTTGCGTGCTATAGT
>CAZMAP010000003.1:0-29203 GCA_964564385.1 uncultured Candidatus Saccharibacteria bacterium
CGCTCCCGCCACGCACGAAAAGAAGCGAACACAGCGTCGAAGCAAGACATCCCCCAGTAGGGAAGAAAGCACAGATTCCAAGCATCAAATTCCAAAGGCTTTGAATTTTGAATTTGGTTGGAATCTGGAGTTTGAAAATTGGAATTTCCGCCCTCGTGGCGGTCGTCTTGCTGTTTGTATGTGTCGATAGGGAGCCTATCGATTTTTCAAAGTGCGTCCGGTGTCTCGTCGAGCCGCCTCTTTCTTAAGGGTCTCACGTTTGTCGTATTTTTTCTTTCCTTTCACAAGGGCAAGGGAGACCTTGATATACCGCCCCTTACTATACACCGAAAGAGGTACTATTGTCAATCCCTTCTCCTTTTTCTCTACTGCTAGTCCCGTGAGCTCTTTCTTTGAAAGGAGGAGGGGGCGAGGTCGTTTTGGGTCATATGATTCGCTGATGTTCTTGGGCTGGTAGGGCTCAATGTGCATATTCATGAGCTTTGCGGATGTGCCTGAGAATTCAACATATGCGCCATCAAGAGAGGCGCGGTGTGCTCGCACCGACTTCACCTCGGGTCCTTCCAACACGATACCCGCCTCGATTGTCTCGAGGATGGTGTAATCGTGTCGTACCTTCCTATTCTCGATGCGTTCCATGAGGACATAATACCTGAATCCTGCAATCAGGCGATGTTCCACACCAATTCGAAAGATGTCTTCTAGTTTTTAGGATAATCGGTTATCCTTTCGCAATCTTCACGAGTTCCTGAATCACCTGCGACGGCAGAAGCGACGCTTTGACAATGAAGTGCTCGACACCGAGCGCCTTTGCCTCATCGACAGCTCCATCTTCGTTTGTGTTCGAGAGAATGATGATTTTTGCATTCGGAGCCAGATTCTTGGCACGAATTGCCTTGAGTGTGTCGACTCCACTGAGGCCAGCCATGCTCATATCGAGTGCGATGACATCGGGCACGAAGTCGACAAGCGCCTGAAGTGCCTCATCTCCGCTTGATGCTGTTCGAAGCTCTATCGCGCTCCCCTCACTCACCTTTTGATAAAGCGCAATGAGAAACGCGTCGTCATCAACAATAAGAGCTTTGATTTTTGATGATACAGTCTCTTCTGATGTCATGTGTTGTGTAGAGATATTAGACTGGGTTTGTCTCAGACCAATCGGTACCAAACCCGTTGACCACGTAGCCAAGAACCTGCGACGGAAGAAGGAATGACTTGGGGACAAAACGTTGGATACCAAGCTTACGAAACTCATCTTCATGCTCTGCTTGGTGGATGTTTGAAAGAATGGTCATGTCGGCGTTCGGCACAAGCTTCTCTTCACGAATGGCCCTGAGCACCTCCACACCGCTCATGCCGGGCATATTGATATCAAGCAAAATATTGTCAGGAACAAGCCCCCCGCGAAGAATGGTGAGGGCGTCTTCACCCGAGATCGCTGTGGTGAGTTCGATGGGATATTGTTCAGCGTTCTTTTTGTACAACGAAACAAGAAACTGGTCGTCGTCGACGAGAAGGACTTTCTTCTTTTGAGCTGGTGCTGGTGTGTCCATAGAAAATGGTCTTTTGATAAAACGAGGTGCTACAGGAGCTAGTATCTAGGTTCCAAGTATACCAGAACAGAAAAGCTACGCATTGCGCCAGCAAGGACGCAGCGACCTTTATCTGTACCGCCATTTTTATATGGCACATTGTCTTTTTTCATGAAAACCCCTACCACACCGGCATCGCATACCGCCCCGCAACACGATCCAGAATCCTCGATGGAGAAAGCGCTGGCTTGGGGATGAATTCCTCTATGCCAAGCTCCTCAAAATCTTTTGCGTAATCTTCTTGAGAGGCGTTCGAGACAATAAATATGTCCGTCGATGGGACAAGTCCCTCGCTTCGTATCGTCCGAAGCACATCCACCCCACTCATGCCGGGCATATTGATATCCAAAAGAATGGCATGCGGTTCAAGCCCTGCGCGGATGAGCCCAAGTGCCTCTTCACCATTGAGTGCAGTGGCAAGATCGATGAGATAGTTCTCAACATTTTTCTTATAGAGCATCACCAAAAAACTATCGTCATCGACAAGCAAAATGTTGATTCTTCGATCTGTGTAACGCATGTGTTTTTGTTTTTTAAAAGAACAGAGTCATGAGTATACCAAGACACTCCAACACCCTGGCAAGAATGAACTGTGGGTAAGTCATATAACCCAACCTATTTCAAATCTCAGACCCTTGACATTAGTGTGTACATAATGCACCATTGCCCTAGGTGTTCACGAAGACCACCTTTTCAGGAGGCTCGAAATGAAGAAACTCACTCTCGTCATCGCCGCAATCCTCACTTTCGTCCTGCCCTTCGCCGCCGAGGCCAAGGGCGGCCGGAAGACCTTCTCGGCGAAGTCCGAGGGGGTCACCGCCCCGGAGCTCATCGTCGGCCCGACGATCGCGGTTTCTGGATTCCCGATCCAGAACCACATCGACCTGAGGGTCGTTGTGGACAAGGACGGCCGGGCCACGAGCTACGGCCCAGCCGATCGCTGGAGCGACCCCGAGCTGGTGGCGGCCGCGGAGGAAGCAGCGACGAAGTGGCGGTTCAAACCCGCCACCATGACCTGGAGGGGTGGCACCACCACCCCCGTCCGGGTCAGGATGGTGGTGCGGGTTCCGGTCGGCTGACCGCCAAAGACCGACCCCCCACCCCAAGGCAGCCCCCGGGCTGCCTTTTTTTCATTACCGTCAAAGCTTCTGTTTTGGGCTATTTTTAGAACTTGACTTTTATATAAGTTTGTGATACTATGTCACAAGAGTTGAGGAATTTCCCTCGACAAGTCAGGAGGTCCGCATGGACGCCCTTTCGGTTCTTTTCAGCATCATGGCGACGGGGTGTCTTTTGTTGGGCTACTGGCTCTACAACAAAGGCATCTACCGCGGGACGATCTCGCCGAACCCAACCACATGGCTTTTGTGGGCGATTGGCGGAGTCGTCGAGGCAGGGTCCTACTGGAACATCACTAGTGACCCCTTCAAGCGGCTTTTCCCGACCGTCTGTGCCGTGGTAATCGTCGGGACATTCGTCCTTGCGCTTGTAAGAGGGCAGTTCCAAAAACCAGAGAGAGTCGACATCCTGATTCTTATCCTGGATCTGGAACTCGGTTTCCTGATGTTCACAGATTTCCGACCTGAATATGTGAACATCATGGTCCAGATCGACACAATTCTCACGTTCACTCCGATTATTCGTAGCACGTGGGTAAACCCGTTCGAGGAAGAGCCAGAGCCGTGGTTCGTTTGGAGCTTGTCTTACATGCTCCTGACCGCCACCGTTCTACTGCGGTTCGAGGACCTTTGGGACCTCGTCTACCCGCTCACGGCCCTTGTCCTCCATCTGGTTGTCGCCCTGATTGCTCGGTTTCGCACCGCCTAGCCCCTCGGGTCTAGGCGGTTGTTGCTTTTTATTTGGGCTTTTTGTGATATAAAACTACTCATATGAAACATATCTACGTATGCCGTAGCAAGATTCACGGTCTCGGCATAAACATAGGCGAAACCGCAAAGCGTGGAGAAATTATTTCCCGCATAGAGGGCGAAATGAAATTTAAAGTTAATAAAGATAAAAAAGATGCACTAGACAATCCTGATTGGGTAGGAATTGAAAAAAATCAATGGATTGACCCAAAGAAACCGCACAAATTTTTGAATCATTCATGCAACCCAAGCGCGGGAATGAGAGGAAGAACCTTGTATGCCCTCCGCGACATGAAAGAGGGGGATGAAATAACCATCGACTATTCAATCATTGAAGGTGACCCTCTCTGGGAACTCCAATGCTCCTGTAAAGAACCGAGTTGTAGAAAGATAATCCGCTCAGTCCAATTTCTCCCCCAAAAAGCCTTCAAGCGGTATCTACCAAACATCCCCGCCTATTTTAGAAAGCTTTACGAACAACACCAAAGCGCCGAAAAAACGTCATGACACCGCGCTCTCTTTTCACAATCCTTGCGATTTTGATTTTCATCTCAATAATCTTCACTTGGGATCGCTATATTCTCCGACAAGACTTTAAATATTTCCTCACAGAGGAAGAAGTTCCCGATCAATTCGACATCAAATCATACCAATAGATATGGACCCCCTGATTCAAAGCGCTATAGCAACATGCGGTTGGTTCCCATCTCACTATCTTCTTTTTTCTCAAAACGTTTACCTTCCGTTCCTTTACTACTCACACTTTGGATCGGCCTTGCCGGCTTTTATAATCGCTTTTTTTGTTTTTTTTAAAAACAAATACGGCCTCCCAGGCAGAGCCCTCCTTGCGTCAACAGTCTTTTTTTGTCTTTGGATATTTTGTGACGTCGTCCTATGGGCAACAGAATTTCCGCGATATACCATTTTCTTTTGGGCTTTAATAAATTTATTTGAGCCCTTTGTTCATTTCTTTGCTTTTTATTTTGTTTACACATCCCTTTATAACAAACACCTAGATCCCGGAAAACTGAGTCTGGCCCTCCTACCACTACTCCCAACAGTCCTCCTCACACCAACAAAATTCTCCATCCTTGGCTATTACCTCGGAGACTGTGACCGCAATACCATCGAAGGAATCATGGCATTCTATGGCTATGGCATCGAAATCTTGTACTCTCTTCTGGCGGTAATCACGCTGATTATCTTCATCACTAGAAATCATAACGACGATGAGCGCAAAAAGGCCCTTTATCTTGGAGCTGGGGTATTGGCATTTCTTGCAAGCTTTTCATTTGGAAATATCATTGAAAGCCTAACAAGCAATTGGTATCTCGCCCAGACAGGACTTTTCGGCGTTCCAATATTTGTAGCGCTCTTAGCGTATGTTATCGTCCGATTCAAGGCGTTCAACACTAAACTCATTAGCACCCAAGCATTTGTCGCCGCACTCTGGATTCTCACACTTTCCTCTCTTTTTGTTCGAACGATTGGCAACATCAGAATCATCATCGGTATAAACCTCATTTTGACCACAGGACTCGGATACCTCTTGGTTCGCGGCGTCAAACGCGAGATTCAATTCCGCGAACAACTCCAACTCGCCAACACCCGCCAACAAGAGACCATGCGGTTCATCACCCACGAGGTTAAAGGCTACCTCACCGATGGTGCCGCGGCGCTGGACGCACTCAGAACGGGCGCCTTTGGTCCCGCAACGCCGGACATGCAAACCATGATTGGAGAAGCCCTCACCAAAAACCGTGCTGCGGTGCGTGAAATCCAGAACTTCCTCCGTATTGCTGACTTCAAAACCGGCACTGTGTCTTATGGTATGAGGCCGTTTGACTTCAAAAAGATGCTCGAGGAGGCGCTTGTGACACCCCTAGAAAATGCAAAGGCCAAGGGTCTCGAGCTCACCACCACTATAGCCCCTGCAAACTACACCGTGGTCGGCGACGGCGACCAGATCATCAATCACGTCATCGTGAACCTCGTGAACAACGCCATCAATTACACCCCCAAAGGCAGTGTCGATATCCGTCTCGAACAAAACGACACCACCCTACGCTTTTCGGTCAAAGACAGTGGTGTTGGCCTTTCGGACGAAGACAAAAAAGTCCTCTTTACCGAAGGTGGCCACGGCAAAGAATCACGCCTTGTGAACCCCCACTCAACCGGATACGGCCTCTTCATCGCCAAGCAGATTGTCGACGCGCACCACGGTCGCATCTGGGCTGAATCAGCGGGACGCGGCACGGGATCGACGTTCTTTGTCGAATTGCCCGCCAACCTTCGCCCGACACCAGCGTCTTTGGTCTCCACCAAAACCACGGCCTAAATCCTTGCCTTCAAGGCAACAACATGGTACATTTGGCCCTGCCTCCGCCTTCGGCGAGGTCCCGCTCTAGGCGGTGATTCCCTGAGGCTGTTTATAACTTCTTTAGACACCACGTGAGTAGAGAAACAACGCAACGAGTACGCATCAACGAGCACATCTCGGCGCCCGAAGTGCGCGTCATTGGCTCGGATGGTGCAAACCTCGGCGTTCTCTCCCGTGCAGACGCCCTTGCGGCGGCTCACGAGGCAGGACTCGACCTCATCGAAGTGTCGCCAGGCGTCGTCCCTCCGATCGCCAAGATCATGGAGTACGGCAAGTACCTGTACGAACAAAAGAAGAAGCAGCAGGAGCATAAGGCAAAATCACACGCGACGGAGACCAAAAGCCTCCAGATGCGCATCGGCACAAGCGAGCAGAGCCTTATGATTAAGGCGAAGCAAGCATCCGAGTGGCTTACCGAAGGCCACCGCGTCAAATTCGGTCTGTACCTTCAAGGACGAGCAAAGTATCTCGATAAGGACTTTCTCAAGGAGCGAATGGAACGATTCCTCAAGCTTCTCACCGTCGAGTACAAGGTGGCCGAACCACCATCGAGCGGACCGAAGGGAATGACGTTGGTGATTGAGAAGGGTAAGTAAGGCGACACTAGCAAGGCAACAATTTACATTTTGATATGAAAAGCAACAAATCATTCACCAAGCGCCTTCGTGTCACGAAGAACGGCAAGATTCTTAGGCGCAAGTCAGGTGGCAACCACTACAACGCCAAGGAATCACGTTCGACACAGCTCAACCGCAAGTCGAACAAGCCGATGCACATGACAGCAAAGGACCGCGGCCGATTCCTTCCAGGAGCAGCAAAGAAAAAGTCTTCTTAAAATCATCACTAACAGTTAGCAACCACCATGACACGAGTTAAACGAGGAACAACATCACTCAAGCGCCGAAAGAACGTCCTTCGCGCAGCCAAGGGCTTCCGCAACACACGCAAAAGTAAGGAGAAGCTCGCCAAGGAAAACTTGGTCAAGGCCGGTCTCCACGCATTTGCCCACCGTCGTGACAAGAAGGCAGACTTCCGCCAGCTTTGGCAGGTCCGCATGACGGCAGGTCTCAAGAAATACGACCTTTCATACAGCACGTTCATGGGCCTCCTCAAAAAGAAGAACGTCCTCTTGAACCGCAAAGTCCTCTCGGAGATTGCACACCAATACCCAGCAGTCTTCGA
Source organism: uncultured Candidatus Saccharibacteria bacterium (assembly GCA_964564385.1). Lineage (GTDB taxonomy): Bacteria > Patescibacteriota > Minisyncoccia > Phycocordibacterales > EsbW-18 > EsbW-18. The sequence goes on from CAZMAP010000003.1 coordinate 7,023, forward strand.
ACGAATCGTCAAAGAAGCGACGAAATAGCCCTCCAAGGCTACCTGTCCACCATAGCCTTAGCATCAGCAAAAAGCTTCGGAGGACAAGCATCAAAAAACCTCCCCCGCTCAGCGGGGGAGGTTTTGTTTGAGATATTTTCTATCCGTGGAGAGGACCCTCTTCTTCGGTCGGGCGTGCGCTATAGGTCATTTTGTTTTCCAACTGATCTTTCTTGACGAGCTCAATCACCTTAGCAACAAGATCGTGCGGATTGGTATCAAAAACGACCTTGTTGTACGAACGGTTACTGCGTTCAAGGATTGTTTTGAGCGTCTCATCCATCGTCCACTCCCCCTGAAGAATGCCAATAGGCTTATTATCTTCGAACGCAATGGTAAATTCATGAATCGTACCGATGCGCCCGCAACCAAAGAGAATTGCATCAGACGAGTGTGTGAGAATGAGATCGCGACCCGAATAGCCAAATCCGGTGTACACCAAAAGATCCATGTGGTCGATGGGAAGCCGATACGCCTCAACATGCTCTCGCTCGGATGCCGCCGGAGAAAATCCGATCGATTGACCACCGGCCTCGTGTGTCCCAATGGCAGCCCACAGCGGGAAACCAGTTGTTGCGCCTGTGTTGAGTGCCGCCCCTTGTCGTGCAATCTCCCGTCCAAGCTCTTTGGCAACCTCGTAGGCGCGCGGGCCGCAATGGCTCGTTTCTGCTGCTCCGGAGACGCAAAGTTTAATCTGGCGAGTCTTTGGTATGTTGGGGTTGGTCATGAGAAATCATGTAACATGTGACATGTAGCATGTAACAAAATACACCCACATGCTCTTTGCTACATGCTACATGCTACACGTCATCAGAGCAACTCGACGGTATCACCAAGCTGCGGACACACCGCGTCGACACCAAGATAATCACGAGCACGTTGCGCAAGATACTGCGACGATTTCTGCTCCCCCATTGTCACAAAGAGCTTTGTGAGCGAACGGCTCGTTCCACGTATAAAATCGATGAGACCATTCACATCACGGTGCCCCGAAAATCCATGAATCGTCTTGATTGTCGCAGCAACAGGAATATGTTCTTCACCAATCGTTATCTCCTTGGCCCCCTCTTGAAGAAGACGTCCGATAGAGCCAGGGGCTTGGTATCCAACAATGAGAAGCGTGTTGTTGGGATCATTGAGATAGAGACGTTCGTGGTGAATGATGCGTCCACCGTGCGACATGCCCGAACCAGCAACAATAATTTTGGGTCCCGGAACGCCAATAAGCGCCTTGGAATCCCGTCCGGACGTTACAAATGTGAGTTTGTCGAACGAAAAAACATCATCCCCCGCAGCTATCGCGCGACGCGTTTCGTCGTTAAAAAGCTCCGTCGCATTCTTGTAGATATCGGTCACCTTGATTGCAAGCGGTGAGTCAAGAAAAACAGGAACCGTGGCGATGCGTTTTTGCTCAACAAGATTATTTATCTCATAGAGGACAAGCTGTGTCCGCTCAATCGAGAAGGCCGGAATAAGCAGTGTTCCTTTTCGTTGGATAACACCTTCGATTGCATCCTCGAGAATACGGCTCCTGTCCCCCGACTCCTCATGGACACGGTCGCCATAGACGCTTTCGATAACCATATATGTTGCATCATCGACAACTTCTGTGTCCCGAAGTAAAAGCGTCGGTGAATTGCCGAGGTCGCCAGTGAACACAATCTTGCCCGAAACCGGATGGATACATTCCACAAGTGCCGAACCAAGAATATGGCCCGCATCACGAAGAGTGACTGAAAGATCTCCGACCGAAAACGGAACATGATAAGCCTCTGCCTCCCACTTATCAAACACATGAGCAAGATCGGCTTCGGTATAGGGCGGTGGCACCTTACACATACGCGCCTCTTCGACAACGAGATGCGCCGCATCTTCAAGCATAACTCGCGCAAGTTCTCTTGTTTGAAGAGTAGAATAAATCGTTCCAACAAATCCGTCTTTGATGAGTTTGGGTATCCGCCCAATGTGATCCATGTGCGCGTGAGTGACGATAAGCGCATCAATCTCGCTCGGATCGTAGAGAAACTTCGCATAATTCTCGTTATCACACATGCGATGTCCTTGGAACATTCCACAATCGACAAGCACCTTCACGGTATCGGTTGTGAGGAGAAAATTCGCGCCCGTCACCGATCCAACGCCACCACAAAATGTTAGCCGTGCAGGTTGTTGGTTCATAGTGTTTCTTTGTTTAAAGGTCGTGCCGACAACGTGAGAACAAACCACGCCACAATCATCCCCACAGTATCCATCATGAGATCCTGTGCTGTGTCTGCAACAATACGCGCTTCATCGATATATTGTCCCGTGAAGAATTCAAAAACCTCCCAACTCACTCCAATGATAGCGATGGCGACAAGCCCAACAACAAAAAGCTGCCGACGCGACACAGTGGGAAAGAAACGTGCAACGATCCACACCGAAAATCCACCGTTCACAACACCACCCAAAAAATGCATCATGACGTCATACCACCAATATCTCCAATAGAGAAAATCGAGGAGCGCAACCTTGTTTAAAACAAAAAAAATCCCGGCAAGAATGAGAAGACTTATGAGTGCTCGAGTCGTTGCAATCCGCATGTACCATCAGTATAACAAAAAATCCTCCGAGCGTATCGGAGGGAGGATCTTTTGTGGGGTCATCTCAGACGTGATACCTAGCGTGAGCTAGGTGGGTATCCTCAGCTTATCCTCCACGGAGGACGGGCAATTCGGATTCCCGGGAAAATCTATTTGATCTAGATATTGCCCGAGACGACCCTGCCACAATGGTAGACCTTACACAGAACAATTCAAGAAACATGCCTCTCCACGATACGCGCGCGATAAAATGTAAACTGCCATCAAAAAATCCTCCGTATAGCGGAGGGTTTTTTGGATTCTATTTCGCGACAGGCTCTTTGAATCGAGAAATCGTTTGTTTCCAACAGAATTGTGGTCGCACTTCCGCTTCCCCCGCCGTGGCGGGATCCGCTCTGCGCCATGGATTTTGAGTTTGAGAACCTATTCAAAGGTTAAACCTCCAACCCAAGCGATGCAGGAAGCTGTTTGAGAAGCGCGATAAGCGCCGCGGGAGCCATGAGGCTGTGTACATCAACACCCTCATCATCTTTGACAATCCAAGGAACCTCTTCGACAGCAACCGCCGAACCGTTCCACGAGAGCTTGTATTCCGGCGTGAGCTCATAGTCATCGGCGCTCTCTCGTTCGGTGACAGGGATCGCATTACGAACGAGGATTCGAGGAATGCCGTGAAGCGTGAAGAGCTTGTCGATGAGTTCACCATCGCGTGTAAGACGATCGCGGATCGGCTGGATCCCCTGCGCATCGCCTTCCTTCGCTATCATACGAACATGGTGGTCATCACAAAGAAGGTAGAATGTCCCCGACACCTCGTCGTATTCGATATCTTTCGTCACGAGCAATTTGGTGTTCCTCGGCGTTTGGCAGACGGGACAAATTGCTCGAAATTTCATGCGTTCGTCGATGACCGATTCGGGGACATCGATGGTGATGAAGATGTCTTGGTCGTCACGATAGTTTACGAGATCTCGGAAGAAAAGTGCGTATGAAACCTGGTCGAGCTCGCGTGGAAATCCATCGAGGAAAAGTGTCTTCTTGGGAAGACCGCTGATTTTCCTCTTGATAAGCGCGAGGATAAACTCTGTCGGGAGAAGCTTGTCTTGACTCTTTCCAAGAAGCGTCTGGACACCTTCTTCGAGTGAGATGTATCCACGATAAAAAGGACGGAGTGTCTCAGCAAAGGCAACAGAATCCGCTTGCGCCTCCTTGAAAGCATCACGAACCGTATCGCCAACCGAGACGTGTTCGATGACATCGGACCCAAATATCTCGCTCATGAGCTTAGTATATGTCCCCTTCCCGGCACTCTTCTTGGCAAGCAGATATGCAACGAATGAGTTGTTTTTAAAATATGCTCTGAGAGCGGCAATCTCTTTGCCGGCCTTGGCTTCAAAGTATTCTTTGCGACCTTCTGGCGTTGAAAGGTTAAACTTTTGTTCGATACCAGGGATTTTTGTCTTAAAAAGCGGAAATTCTTTTTCGTATTTCATAGTGTTGTACTAGGCTGATTGTTACGTCATACTACCAAAAAAAGGGCCTAACGACAAGGCAACACTTTAACCGTGTTGCTTTTGTCTGTCTTAGACTCCATACGACTCCCTCAACATCGCCTCCACCTCCTCTCGTGGACGACCGTATTTTTGGAATGAGAGATCCATCACCGCTTTGACACGCGATGCATCGCGTGGCTTTGGAGCGAGCGTCTCAATGGTGAACGCACGTTCTGGTTTACCGAGATTGAGAAGCTTGGCAAACGCGACGCGATTGTCGACGTTGATGAGATCGGTTTCTGAGAACACCGGGGCAAAGAGTTTTACGAGTTGTTCCGCATCTTCAGAGCCAACACGAAACGCTGTAATTGAACCGACGTTGCCGAAGACGGCATCTTTAATGCGCTCATCAAGCTGTTTGATGAACTGGTGTGCAATGGTGAGTGACAGCAAATATTTACGTGCCTCAGAAAGAATCGTAGCAATAGAATCAGTCGTCACGTTCTGGAACTCGTCGATGTAGAGATAGAACGGCGGAAGCTTACCCTCGGCAAGTCTGTCCACACGCGAGAGGGCCGCCATGAGTATCTTGCCAACAACAATGAGGCCGATGAGATTAGCGTTAATATCGCCCAAACGACCCTTTGCAAGATTTACAAGAAGTATCTTGCGATTGTCCATAATGTCACGAAAATCAAACGAGGACGTTCGCTGTGTGATGATGGGTCGCATAACGTCGTTGGCCAAGAACACGTCAAACTTTGAGGTGATGTAGGGGACGATATTCGCAAGCGCTGCATCACCGCCGGCCTTATCGGCCACATCACGCCAAAATTGCACGATAACCGGATTGTGACATCGCGAAAGTTTGAGCTCACGATATGTCTTGTCCGACATCACACGAGAGACGTCAAAAAGCGTATTGCCCGTCTCTGGATCCTCGATAACAAGCATCGTGGCATTTCGGAAATACTGCTCAAACATTGGTCCCATGCTCTCGGGTACTTTTCCATAGAGCTTTTGGAAGATGCTAAAAAGCTCATTAACCACAAACGTCTTTTGCTCGGGCTTGGTGACATCGTATTCGAGCATATTGAGTGCCATTGGGCGTTCTGTTTGTGACGGATCGAAGTAGATGACATCGTTCATACGATGTTCAGGTATCGCTGCAAGCACATCGAGAATGTCAGAGCCGTGTGGGTCCATCATACAGACACCGTCACCGTTCTCGATGTCCTGGATAATCATATTTTTGAGAAGCGTCGTCTTACCAGTACCGGTTTGACCAATAACATAGAGGTGACGAAGGCGATCCTCGGGAGCAAAGTGTATTTCGATTTCACTGCCACGATATCGATTGACGCCCATAACGACACCTTCGGTTGGTAACCCGACGGGTGCAGGCGCGCGATTTGTTGTGGCACGCTTGAGCTCGCGTGATGAATCAACATTGCCCGATGGCAGATGGAATATCGTTGAAAGTTCGCGAAGATTGAGTGGCAACGTCTCTCCTGATTCGAAGAGACGGAAGGTGTAATTCTTGACGAAACCGGCGAGAGCGCCCTTCTTCATCCGTTTGAACTTGAGATTGTTGCCTGTCGCGAGCTCGAATTGATTGAATGTCGCCTCGAGGTTGTCGAGAATGACCTCGGCGCGCGCCTGTGTGTCGGCAGAAACAACAAGACGGAGGTTCGTTTCGACGATGGGGTGCGCAATCTTTGTTGTTACAGCCTCAACAGCACGTTCATCAACAATCTTCTCCTCAGGCACATCGCTCTTCTTCTTTGTTATGAAAAAATCTTTGAAGCCAAGTGCAATATCTTTGACGATAGACTCATCGGCAAGCACTTCTTTTGCCTTTTCACCCTTTCGTAGCTTATCAACCGCTTTTGCGTATCGCTTAACATAACTATCCCCCACCGGGCGGACAACGAGCTGAAGCGCCGCCCCCTCACCGGTATGTGCGAGTTTTGCAAACGCGGAAAGCGTGATGTTCATCGGGTCAAAGTCGAACAGATCGTAGGTCTTGATGGGGTACGCGCTCTCACGAGTGAACTTGGCAACCGACGCGGCGGTTCCCGCATCCTTTGATGAAAAGATATTGTAGTCGTTCTTGGTTTCAACGAGGTGTGCTCGTGGAAACACCGAGAGAAGTTGTTTCTCAAAAAGCTCTCGCTTGGCGGTCGGCACCGCACAGTAGACCGTCGCCTCTTCTCCCGTACCGGAGACTGCGATTTCAAAGGTGAAGACATCCGGATCAGATCCAGAAGCAATTGAACCAAGACCCGCGTAGAGTTGCTCCATTGATGAGAGCATCTCTTTAAGCGGGCGTTCTTTGACATCTTTGTCAGAGAACGGGAGCGACACCTCAAACAACGTCATAGTGAGTGCTTTCCACAACGGACCTTGTTCTTTGATTCCCTGCGCGCGATAGCCGGCCTTGATGTATTCGGCCAAGAATCGGTGGAAGTCGTCTTGAACGTGAAGATCTCCGAGCTTCTCAACAACAGACAGCGCATTCTTGATACCGCGCTCTTGGAGAATCGCAAGGAGTTCGCCCATTTGTGCGTCATGTGTCTCGGGGGCAAGATCAAGAACAATCGCATCAACCTCCGGTTTGAGCATCGCATGTCCCTTTGCCAAGATTTTGTCGGGTGCGTGCTGGGCATACGTCTTCACGACATCATGAACGACATTTTCATGAGGTTCCTGTTTTTCGATGAGATCATTTTCGAGCACCTTCAGTCGTTCGCGCAAAAACGCGAGCTCTTCTTGCGGTGTGCGCAAGTGTGCTTCAGGGGTGACGCTAAATCGTTCCATGCGTCTTTAGTATAGCAAGGAGACGCGGAAAGCCACCAAGACTATCGCTGTCTGAGTCCTCGGCGCTCTATGACTCCAAGAGCGCGACGAATATAGTTCTGATTCTTCTCATTAAACCAAAGGATATGTGTCCGTGGGCGAACGCCTGACTCACGCTCAAGATAGTCAAGGTAGGCCTTGAACCGATCACCATAAGATCCTGGCTTGTAATTGAGACTGCGAAAACGCCCAACAGGTTCATCACGCATGTCATCCCACGCATTGTATCCTTCAGGGGTTTCACCAAATACCTGTGCAAGGTCGTGGTCCATGTGTTCAGAGATCATCGCGGAGATGTTCACACCACGCATATCGAGATAGTCCCCCGACCTGTGAAATGGAATCCCGTTGGGTCCTGCCCATCTCGAAAACTCAGGATTGCGGTCGTACGGAATGCTATTGTAACTCACTGCTCCCGACCGATTCGAATGGCGCTCAAACGGAATACCTAGTGCCTCCTTGTGAACGTCTTCGGCAGAAACAGTCTCTGTCGGAGCAGCACGCACGATGGTTCTCCCCCTCTTCCAACGCTGGTGATCATCCGCCTCTTCGGGGGTTAGTTCTTGAGGGTGTTCGGGTTGGACGGTGGCTGCCTCTTGTGCAACTTCCCCTTCAACAGCAGCGCTTGCCGCCAACTCAGGCGTAGCCACTGGTGCATCAACGTGTTCCGGAACACTAATCTCCGCCGAAGCCACCCCAGCGCTACGTGCCTTGAGGTATTCCATATCAGAGAGCGTCACACCCTTGTGTTCAATATCGAGTATGACACCACCCGACTTGATACGCGTCATCATCTTTGTGTATCCCTCGAGGTCGTTGGTGTAGCCAAGTTTTGTGAGTGATTCTTTCACTTCGTCATTTTCGAGCGCCTTGGATGCATGTTCAAGCCAAAGCTGGTGTGCCCTAGTACCCGCCCACTTTTTGATGTCGCCCTTGCCATCCCAGCCGAACTTTTTGGCGACATCGTGATGATCTTTGAAATAATCGATGATTGAACCTTCGGGACCGCGCGCGCCGATAGTGAGCGTCGACACGGGGTGATTGCCTTCCACACCGTTGCGCATGATAAACTGCCGCATCTTTTCAGCTTGTGAACCATGGCTCGGCACCATAGCGTCTGGTGGCAAATTATTGCTTTCCGGCACTGCCGAAATTTCTCCCGACGCTCCGGGTGCTACATGTTTGTTTCCATGCGAATCAAACAAACCGTGCGCATGCTCTCCAAACACAAACTGCGATGCCCAACGACCTGCGGCACCGAATCCAGCACTTATGACCGCACCTTTGGTTATCGCAGTTGCCATGTGACGTCTCCGCTTCTTGTTAATAGCCTTATCCCTCATGCCCACATAGCCCTTCACACTGTCTTCGAGCTTATCGGCGTATGCCCAATCAAAAAACCCCTCTTCTTCCAGAAGAGCCGCCGACGCCCTGCCAAGCGCCTGGCTCAGATTGAGCTGATTCTTGACCCGCTCCGAAAACACCCCAAAGTTTACCTTGCCGTCCTCAAGCTTCGCCTGCGTATATTTGACGCGCTCACGAAGCCTTGTGGCGAGAACGCTGCGTTTTACATAATCCGTCTGAGCGGCGATCTCATCGACAAGCCTATCGAGTTTTTCAGCGGTCTTGTTCTTTGTCACGTCAATCACGTTTTGTGCCATCTCGCTCTTGCTCTTGACGCCACGTCGGGCGAGCATGTCGCTCTCTCGGAGTCCTTCTTTGGCACGCGATCCTGCTCTGATGCCACCAATGATACCGGCACCAACTGGTGCACCAAGTGTTCCCCACATCGACACCGTGAGCAAACGACTCAAACCACCTCCCACAAAGTATCCAAGGCGTTCAACCGAGGCGTTCTTTAAGACCTTCATCCACAAATCCGGGTCTTTGATGCGCTCGAGCTCTTTTGATGCTTTTGGATGCGTTGTAAGAAGCTGCTCCATGCGTACGCGCTCGTCGAGCTTGTTCATCCACAAAGCCGCCTTAAGCGCGTCTCCTTCTTGAACTCCCTTGATGAACAGCATATCCTCACGCGCGCTGTCATATACCCTGTGTGCTCGCCAATAGGCAAACTTCTGTGACACGGTCGCCGTCTTTGCCGACCACTCTTGAGGAATCTGGCTCAAACGCTCCGCGGCCTCATCAAAGCGTTTTGCATGCTTTTCCTGTTCGGGGTTCTCCGGTGTGAATCCGGAGAGATACGATACCTCGAGATTCCCTTCTGCATCAAACGATGCTTCATCGGCATTCGCCCTCGTGGTCGCAACAAGCTGCTCGAGCGTCGATCGGTGCGCATCGATACCACCCTGAGAAAGCGCGTCTGCGATGCCCTTTTCGAGATCCGCGATGCGATAGCTCTTCATGAAACCGCTGGCCCACCTGCTGAGCTTACCCGATGCGTGTCGCCCTATTTTTTGTTCAGTGCCCACAGCGTCCTCGTGGACCTTACCAAGCAGCACTTGCTGGAATCGCTCACGAACAAGAGCTCGCTGTCCAAAGGTGAGCTCGCCATATCCAGGAATCGTCAGGAACTCTTTTTCGGAAATCTTGAAGTCAGCTTCAAATTTTTGAGAGAATGTTTTGAATCCTTCGGGAAGAGGAATCTTCGGCTCCCGCGCCGCCCGTGGTTTCTTGGGGCTGGGAGCCACCGAGGCGGGTGCTTCAGGGGTCGGTGGCGCACACTCTTTGCTTTCAAGCACAGGCGTCAGGTCAAGCGTCTGCCAGTGTGCAAGCTCCGAAACATGGACCGTTCTCTCAAGATTTTTTTCGCGAGAAAAAATGCTTACCATATCTCCTGCTACCACATGCACTTCCCATCCATCTTCAACTGCCCCATCAGGTCGAAGCACGCGCACCTGTTGTCCTGGTTCCCAGCTGGGCACAGCTTCCCCGTTTTGAATTTTTTCGGTTAAACCATCATGTTCCCCCAAAGAAGCCGCCGCCGAGGGCGCCTCAACGGGCGAACCCTTTGGTTGTTTTGTTTTTTTACCAGGGGCCGACTCACCACCACTCATTCCTCTTTCCATAACCATCTTGAGCACAGGTATCTTGTTTTTGTACGCAGCGGCCTTTTCGGGATAGTCGTTGGAAAAGATGCCCCACGCCACAACCTCGGCACTTCTATTCGCGCGCTCAATGAACTCGGGCGAATCAACATCTGCGTCCCCGTCCATTCGTGCTTCTTCTATCCGTCTTTTGGCAATTCCGTTGCCATAATTAACCACAAGCTCATACACAGGGTCTTCTGTTGGGTCATCGTAAATCCTCGTTCTCTCATCAATCGTCTCCTGTGATACTTCTTTTTTCTCTGGGATGGCTGAATCGACGTGACCAGCCGACTTCTGCTCGTCGAGCAGAAAAGCAAGCTCGTCGACACCCGCCTCAACAAGAACCTTGACCAAGCGCATGGTGCGCTCTTTTTCGGCCTCTGACACTTCGTTGCCGGAATGAATGCGTTCGAGAACCTCCCGTATTTTCTTGAGATTCTTTATCTTCTTGTTCCGTTCCGAGCCGGCATCCCAACCTTCAATATTTTTTTGTGCCTCATCGAGCGCCACCGCTATATCCTTCCAATCTTCATCAGAGACCTCCGCATTTTGGGCAGGTGCTTGCTCTTCCGAAGCTGGCTCTGCGGACGCACCGCTTCGTCTTTTTGCCTCCCGTCTCGTCTCTTCAACGACCCAACCCATTCCCGCAGATCCTATGTTTTGAGAAGGTTTTGTATTTGAACTTGCGGATCCTTTGCGGGAAATAAGATACCCATCCTTGTCTAGCTCGCCAGTAAACTCGCTCTCAAAATATTTCGCATCTTGTTTCTTGAGATACTCTAACGCTTTCTCTTGCAAAATTGGTCCAAAAATTGGATCTCCTTCAAGCTGACTAAAATCCATCTCCTCTACCGAAACAGCAGGACGCTCGGGGGTGTTTGGAATGGCTTGGTTTTTTGGAGTGATAACTACCCCCACGGCTCCAGAATCATCCATGCCAATTAATGCCCGAAATCGTTTCAGCTCTCTTTTGTAACGATCCAATTTAGCGGTAAACGACTTGTCTCCGGACTGCCGCAAATCATCCGGTAATACTGCTGAGTGTGTAAAAGAACTCTGACTGTTGATAAACTCTGAGAACCCTGCAGGTTTGGTAAGATTGTTCTTTTCTAAGAAATCAAAAATCCTAGACAAGTCATCTAGTACTTCTCGTTGTACAATCTCATTCCGTAAATACTTCACTTTCTTCATACAGTCGGTCACTGCGACTTCAATCTCCTGCTTCAAGTTGTCCATAAAACCTCTTAGAGAGTCCGAGCTCATTAGATGCTTCGGAATATTTTCGATTTGCACTTTTTCTAATGGAGACAGGATTGATGCCACCATTTCTGGATTTTTCGATAATAGTCCGGCGACATGTAACACCTCTTCTCTCGCCTTATCTTTTTCTTTCTCAAATTGGGCTGGAATGGATTCTCTAAACGGAATAGCATACTGTAGCTCATCGATTTCACGCAGAAAATTGCGAGCCGCTTCAATTGCTCTATCGAAATGAAGTCTCGCGCTGCATTCTTCTGCCGTTTGTAACCATTCAGATATTCTTGATTGCTTCTCAAACACCCACGCTTGATCGTCTTTCGTTAAATTTAACCCGGCTAATTTTCCATATACCTCGTCAACCTCTTTCTTAATATCATCCAAAACTCCGCGACGATATTCTTCGAAGGTTGATTCAACTGACCCATCCGAGGGTTTTGACAATACTCCTGGTACCACTTCTTGGTTTTCGTCAGCGAGCTCCTCGGGAGTCGGCGATGAGTCGACTTCGTCGGCAGGCGTCTTTCCACCAACAAAAACCGCGAGCTCGTCAACGCCTGCTTCAATAAGTTTTGTGAGCGCACGCTTTGCTTGTTCTTTCTCGGCTTTTGTCGGCTCAACACCAGCACGGAGGTGCTCCAAGGAAGCACGCACCGTATTGAGCTGTTCGATGCCTTCTGCTTTCTTGTCTGGTTCCCACGCCAAAATCCTCTTCTCTGCGTCATTGAGCAATGTCTGGACTTGAAGCCATTCTTTGTGAGTCCCTACTCCCTCTGGGACGTTCGGTGGTGTCTCGGTTTTGTTGGTTGGTCGTGGGGGTTTATCGATGCTCATATACCACCATCTTCGCTCATTTTTTGACAATATCAAAATACCCCCTACCAGGGGCAGGGGCCTATGGGAGCGTCAAAATCTCTGGTTCACCATCAGTGATAACAATAGTGTGCTCGAACTGGGCAGTGCGAGACCCATCGACTGTCTTGTATGTATATCCATCGGGAGCAAGATCGATATCGGTGCTACCTTCCGAAATAGTCGGCTCGATGGTGATAACCATACCGGGAACAAGCCTCGCTCCGGTTCCGGCATCGCCAAAATGAAAGATATGAGGCGGTTCGTGCACTTTGTGACCGACACCATGGCCCCCGAGGTCAGGAATGGCGCCAAAACCGGTACCATCAAGCTCTGCGTCGATGGCAGCTCCGATGTCGCCAAGGCGGTCGCCACCGCGCGCCGCGTGAATGCCAGCCATAAGCGCACGCTTTGCGACCCTAATGAGTTCGAGACCCGTCTCATCGACAGTGCCAATTGCAACTGTCGTGCACATATCGGTGATGAGGCCTTGGTGTGTGAGACCAGCGTCGAGGCTCACGATGTCTCCATCGTGTAAAACGTAGTCACTCTCTGTGGGAATACCATGGACCGCTTCATCGTTTACCGAAACACAGAGCGACGCAGGGAACGGTCGCTCAGCGCCTGCAGGCGTGTACCCAAGAAAGGCCGGCGTATCACCACCAGCGCGTGCTCCACGCTCAAACAGCGCGTCGAGGTCGCGCACAGCAACACCAACCCGTGCCTCTGCCTTAACAAGTTCAATGAGACGCGCGAGTCGCTTCCCTCCCTCGCGAAGAAGTGCTATCTCTTCTGGTGTTTTAATTGTCGCCATAGTTATTCGCCCAAAACAGCTCGTTTGATATCGGCGTGAATCTCTTCGACGGACCGCTCGCCATTGACCTCGACAAATCGATACCCTGAGGCATTTCGATACCAGTCAATTGCGGGGCGCACGTCGCTTTCAAACCACGCAAGACGTGTCGTAACGTCATCCTCATCAACATCATCAACGCGCTTTCGAGCCTTGAGGCGGTCACGCGACCACGCCTCAGAGACATCGATGTGGATGATTGTCGGTGTTAGACGCTTGTAATATGAAAACGCCGAATCAAGCACCATCGCCTCACGTTGCTTACGAGGAACACCATCAAGCACAAGGTGCTCCGAGCCAGTAATCGAATCAACAAAAACATTCGACCACATATAGACCGCGAGAAACTCGGGCTGAAGTGCACCGCGCGCATAGATATCACGCGAAAGTGACGAGGAATATGAATCCCCACTGAGGAATTCACGGAACTTTTCACCAGTCTCAACGTAAATAACCTTTCGTTCGGTGTCACGCTTCGCGATTTCTTCAATCATGAGCTTGGCCTGTGTTCCCTTACCACAGCCCGATCGTCCAATAAAAACAAGTGTTTGGAGGTCCATAGAGGCAGTATACAGCTTCTAGCTGCTAGCTTCTACTTATTAAAAAGGGCACCGCATCAGCGATGCGGTGCGTCGAAGCCCTTTTGCTTATCCTCCCGAACTAGGTCGCGAGAACGATTGTTGTCCAAAAGTCCTCGGAGCTCTGCGTGAGCCAGGACCCATCCGATCCAGCGCGCCGCCTTGAAGGCAGCATCGGGTGACGAATAGTCCATCCGCTCCACCTCATCACACATCCACAACAGATACGAGAGAGGTGCAATAGTCTTCTTTGCGAGCTTGGTGCACTGACTCACCGTGGTTGGGGCTTCCTGTTTGATCGCCCCCCGAATGGCGGCAATCGTTACGGGATAATACATTGGTTCCTCCCTTCTCCGAGCGGAGAATAGCATAGAAACAAAAACCCCCGAAACCGGAGTTTCGGGGGTTTTGTTGAAGAGAACTGGGGGTTAATTAGTACTCGCGGAGCGAAAGCTGAGCGTCAACCTTTTTGATGATATCGATGATGACTGAGATGACAATGAGAATACCAGTACCACCGATTGCGAGCTGCTGGATACCAGTGATTGAGCGGAGAATGAGCGGAAGGACTGCGATGATACCAAGGAAGAGCGCTCCAAACATCGTAAGACGCGTAAGGATACCGGCAATGTATTCGGATGTTGATTGTCCAGGGCGCACGCCAGGAATAAACGCGCCGTTACGTTGAAGATTTTGTGCGATTGCGTCAGGATCAAAGGTAACCGCAGTGTAGAAATAGGTAAAAAGAAAAACAAGGAAGAAATAGAGAATGCCGTAGAGCGTATTGTTGGTGAAGAGATGAAGAAGGACGCCCGAGATTTTGAGAAGCATCGGATGTGTCGATGTCGCCAAGAAATTGCCGATCATCTGCGGAAAAAGAAGGATCGAGAGTGCAAAGATGACTGGCATAACACCCGCCTGATTGAGACGGAGTGGAAGGTAGGTCGAAACACCGCCATAAACCTTGTTGCCACGAACACGACGAGCGTAGGTAACAGGAATCGGTCGCTCTGCCTCGGTGATAAAGACAATGCCAAAGATGACAAGAAGCGCCACAACAGCAAACCCGACATAGAGCGGAATTTGCTCTGGTGTAAACGTGAGAGCAAGCTGTTCGATGGCGCCAGGAAGACCGGCAACGATGCCGGCAAAGATGATAATTGAAACACCGTTACCAATACCAAATTCGCTCAAGAGCTCACCAATCCACGAGAGCAACATAGAGCCCGCGGTGATAATGGCGATATTTGTACCAAGCTCCATCGGTGAGAGCGGCAAAATGATACCGTTCTTCTGAAAAAGCGTGATGAACGCAAAGGCCTGGAGTGCTGCAAGCGGAACAGTAAGTGCTCGAGAATACTGACTGACACGCTGACGACCCGCCTCACCCTCTTCGTGATACATCGCCTTGAGACGTGGCGAGAGCACTGTGAGGAGCTGCATGATAATCGATGCGGTGATGTATGGTCCAACACCGAGCATGACGATTGAAAGACCCGAAAGACCACCTCCCGAGAAGAGGTTCAAAAGACCAAAGAACTGGTTGTTCGCAAAAAACTGATCGAGCGCAAGAAGGTTGATGCCTGGAATCGGGATCGCTGCAAGGAGACGTGAAATGAAAAGGACAAACAACACGAAAAGAATCCGGTTGCGGAGCTGCCGATCCGAGAAGAGCGTATTGAGTTTTTGGAAGAAGGAGTTCATAGGACCTGTACCCTGTAACCCGAAACCTGTAACCATTTCATGCCATGGCTACAGGCTATAAGGTTACAGGATTTTAAAACATTCGTGTGATGTTAGAGATCTTTCCGTGTAGCAACCGACTTCGAAACCATGACACCCTCGAACGAGACTTTCTTGACGAGAGCACCTGCACCGAGAATCTTGACCGACGGCATCTTGCCACCACGACGGCGGATGAGACCCTTATCGAGCAACGTCTGAGGATTCACCGTCTCCCCTGCCGCATAGTGCTTCTCGATCGATGCGAGGTTCACGATGACCTGTGGCATCTTTGTGCCGTTGACGCTCTCTGCACGGTGCTTACCGTATCCACGACGCTTTGGAAGCTTCTTGATGATGTCGCGCATTTCAGGACGCATACGGTGACCAGCGCGTGCCTTTTGTCCTTTGGTACCACGACCTGATGTCTTGCCGCGCTTGCCTCCGCGTCCGACACGCTTGACGAGCGTCGTCCCCTTTTCTTTTTTGATCTGGTGAAATTGCATGATAGTAACGTTAGCTCGTTGCCTGCTTATTCTTGCGAGGGCGTGCCGGCTGGAGCTTTGCGAGTGCCTTGATGGCAGCCTGTGCGTTGTTGAGTTTGTTTTTTGAGGGAGAAAGAATCTTGCCACCGACATCGTTGATACCTGCAAGCTGGAGCACGTCACGAACTGCACCTCCGGCAACAACACCGCGACCAGGGGCCGGATAGAGAAGGACATAACCACTCGAGTACTTTGCTTCAACGTCGTGAGCAATCGAGTTGCTTTCGGTAACAGGAACTTGAATCTTGTGTTTCACTGCTGAACGGTACGCCTTTTCGACAGCAAGCGCAGTGTCCCCGGCCTTACCAGTACCAACACCAACGGCACCCTTGTGGTTGCCTGCAACAACGGTAACACTGAAGCTAAAGCGGCGACCTCCAGCAACGACACGGGTCACACGGCGGATGCCAATGATACGCTGGTCGTATTCCTGCTTGGGGCGTTCGGTGCGAGCACGTGGCTGGCGGCGAGGATTCTTCGAGAATGAGCGAGGACCGCGCGAATCTCGAGCTCCGCCTACAGGAGCAACACGTTCGACAGCCGGCATCTCTGTTGCTGTCGTTTCGGTGTTTTCAGTTGTGATTTTGTCCTCGGTCATAGTTTCGAATTTTTAATTTTGAATTTGTTTGGAACTTTTTCTAAGTACTCTTTTGGCTTAGAAAGCGAGTCCGCCCTCTCGTGCACCTTCTGCCAATTCTTTGATTGTTCCCGCATATGAGAATCCACCTCGATCGAAGACTACTGTGGTGATGCCCTGTGCCTTAGCCGCAGTACCGATGTGTGCGCCAACTTTACGAGCGACTTCACGAATACCACCTTTCATATCTTTTGAAGAAGCGGCTGCAATCGTGACGCCTTTGGTGTCATCGATGAGCTGTGCGTATACAAAGCGATTTGAACGGAAAACCGCAAGACGAGGACGTTCGGTCGTGCCTGTAATCTTTGCGCGAACGCGCTTGTGCCGTGTGACGCGCTGCTGTTTTTTTGAAAGTGTTGCCATAATTGTTGCCTTGCTATTGTCGCCTTATTTACGCAGCACGCTTACCTTCCTTGCGACGGATAACCTCGTCAGAGTAACGCATGCCCTTACCTTTGTACGGTTCAGGCTTCTTTTGATCGCGAACCTTTGCGGCAAACTGACCGACACGTTCCTTGTCGATGCCGGTGATTGTGAGATTTCCCTTTTCAACAGTGAGGGTAACACCCGCAGGAACTTCGAGGGTAACCGGGTGTGAGAATCCGAGCTGCATGACGAGCTTGCCGTTTTGCATTTCTGCACGATAGCCAACACCTTCAAGAATGAGTTTTTTCTCGTAAAGCTTGTTGACGCCCGCGATCATGTTTTTGACGTGCGATGCACACGTTCCCCAGATTGCGTAGAGCTCAGGGGTGTCTTTCTTGGGTGTGAAAACAACCTCTGA
Organism: uncultured Candidatus Saccharibacteria bacterium; assembly: GCA_964564385.1. Taxonomy (GTDB): domain Bacteria; phylum Patescibacteriota; class Minisyncoccia; order Phycocordibacterales; family EsbW-18; genus EsbW-18. Next base: position 24,271 of record CAZMAP010000003.1, read on the forward strand.
TCCATCCACTGTGATTGTGATATCCGAAGGAAACGAGCGCGAAAGCTCGCCGAGCGGACCCTTAACGGTAACCAAACCGTTGACGACAGTGACAGTCGTTGTGTCGGGGATTGCGAGACGTTGTTTTCCTACGCGTGACATTTTGTTTAGTTTATTTGTTCTTTTGTTTCTTAGTTTATTTGTTCTAACCAACGAACCAATAAACTAAGAAACCATCAACTCTTGTCTACCATATTTCGAAAAGCACCTCTCCACCAACCCGTGCCTTGCGGGCAGCCTCACCAGTCATGATTCCCTGAGGCGTCGAGATGATGACACGACCGTATCCGTGACGGATTGGTGTGAGCTCTTTGACGCTCTTGTAAACACGCTTCGAAGGCTTTGAGATGCGCTTCACACCCGTGAGTTTGGGAGCTCCGGCGTTTATGACAACCGAAACTTCGAGATACGGGCGTCCGCCCTTGCGGCCCTTCTTTGCAAGGTTGGTAATGTAACCCTCCTTTTCGAGGACAGCGGCGATGCCGTACTTCATATCTGAGTACGGTACGCGAACAAGTTCCTTACCGACAGCTGCGGCGTTCTTGAGAGCGATGATGAAGTTTGAAATAGGATCGGTGACCATAGAGAAATTACCACGAAGCTTTCTTGACGCCCGGAATCATGCCCTTGTTGGCAAGCTCACGGAAACAAATACGGCAAAGACCAAAATCACGCATAAAAGCACGCGGACGACCGCATTTGAAACAGCGGTTCTTTGAACGTACGGGAGACGCGTTCTTTTTGAGCATCTGCAACCCTTCGTGATCGTGGGCATCTTTGAGAGCAGAACGCTTCGCCTTGTTTGAGGCGATCATTTTTGATCGTTTGAGATCTCGTGCTTTGTTCGACGTTCGAGCCATGTGGTGTTGTGTACGTAAAAATAGACCTGCCTTTCTCTATACCCATGGACCCCGCCTTGGCGGGACCGGCTGGTATTCAAAGGCGGACAAGTCCTCCGCAAGGCGGAGCAAGCTCTCAACAAGAAAGCCCAGCAATACTAGCAAAAAATAAGATGGGTGTCAAAAGGAAGTTTGTCCATCGATTTGCATCAACACTGAACTCACGCACCCCGACATCTCCGCACAAACAAAAACAGCCCCTTGCGGGGCTGTTTTGAGTGTTATGAAGTCTTTCGTTTTTTCTTGCCTTCTTCTTCCTTCTTGAACGGCATACCGATGTATTCAAAGTATTTGGTAGCCGATGCTTTGTCCTTGGCTGTGGTAACGATAGTAACCGCAAGACCGAAGACGTCTTTGACCTCTTCGTCAGCTGTTTCCGGGAAAATATTGTGCTCTTTGAGCCCAATGGTCATGTTGCCCATGGGGTCAACCGAGTCTCGGGAGATGCCTCGGAAGTCGCGTGTGCGCGGGAGAGCGATGTTGAGGAGACGATCGAGGAAATCGTACATACGCTGACCACGAAGTGTAACCTGGTAACCAATCGGAGTGCCTTGGCGGAGTTTGAATGAAGCGATTGACTTCTTTGCTGCGCGAGGCGCTGCCTTCTGGCCAGTGATCTTGGCGAGGCGGTCTTCGATAATCTCGGCCTTCTTTTTGTCTTTGAGTGATCCGGTACCAACAGAGACACTCACCTTGGTGATGCGAGGAGTTGCACTGACGTTCGTAATGTTGAGCGCTTCTTTGAGCGATGCGTAGGCCTTCTTTTGTTTGTCTTGTACGGTAATCATAAATGAGATTTTAGCTTCGTTAGCTTCGTTGGCTTGTAGGATTTGTGTTGGATATTTGTATCTTACCTAAGAAGCTCATGAAGCTACGAAGCTTTCTTGACGTTCGATACGTGAATCGGCATCGGTTTCTCAAAAATCTGGCTCTTCTGGCCACCGCGGCGAGCCTTCTGGTGACGCTTTACCATACCAACACCCTCAACAACGACAAGGTCTTTCTTGGGAAATGATTTGAGAACCGCGCCTGACGCGCCCTTACCCTTTCCTGCGATGACTATTACTTTGTCTCCTTTTTTGACGTGCATATGTTAGCTGGTTAGCTTGTAGCTTGTAGCTTTTTAGGATTTCCCTAAGAAGCTAATGAAGCTACAAGCTACTTATACCACCTCCGGTGCCAATGAAATGATTTTCTGATATCCCCTTTCGCCCATCTCACGAGGAATAGGACCAAAGATGCGGTTTGCCTTTGGCTCTGGCTTCACCTTATCAACGATAACGACCGCATTGTCGTCGAAACGGACATACGAACCATCCTTGCGGCGGAATGCCTTTGTTTGGCGAACGACAACTGCGTGAACAACCTCCTTCTTTTTGATGGACTTGCGAGGCTCAGCAACCTGAATTGAGATGACGACTTTGTCGCCGATTTCTGCGTAGCGGCGCTTTGAACCACCGAGCACCTTGAAGACACGTCCGATTTTTGCGCCGGAGTTGTCTGCGATATTCACAATAGAACGAGGCTGGATCATGGGTGAGTTTTAAGTTTATTGGTTTGTTAGTTTTTGGTTTGAACTTCTGAACTAAAGCGTAGCGTAACTAACGAACTAACCAACTATCCTAAAGTGCTTAGTCTTTGAGATTGGACGCGTCTCCTGAATGGTGACCTTGTCACCGATGTGCTTTGTGTTGCCAACATCATGTGCAGCGTACTTCTTGCGCGTCTCCATGTACTTGCCGTACTTGGGGTGCTTAACGTAGCGCTTCACCATGACGACGGTAGTGTCCTTCATTTTGTCGGACACAACGACGCCACTCAGTGTCTTGATCTTCTTTTGTTCAGGTGCGGTTGTCATAAATATTTTGATTGTCGCCTTGTTTCCTTATTTCGGTGCATTGGCTGCAGTGAAAGCGCGTGCAATGTCTTTTTTGGCTTCACGGATTTTCTTGGCATCACGAACCTTGCTACCAGCAACCGCAAAGCGTGCCTGGCGAAGCTCCTCGCGCTTCTCAGCGATAAACGTCGAGAGCTGGTGTGCGTCCTTATTCGTGATGTCTGACATTGTGGTCATGATGTTTGGCACTATACGTGAAGCAATCGATTTATGCACGCTCGACAATCTTGGTCTTAACCGGCATCTTTGCGCCTCCTTTGCGAAGCGCCTCCTTGGCCGCTTCAGCTGAGACACCGTCAATCTCAAAGAGCATGCGTCCCGGAGTTACCGGAGCAACGAATCCTTGAGGATCTCCCTTGCCCTTACCCATACCAACTTCTGCGGCTTTTTGAGTGTATGGACGATCGGGGAAGATGCGCGCCCAAATGGTACCGTTCTTGCCGAGCTCACGGCGCATAACGCGACGAGATGCTTCGATCTGGTTGCTTGTGATGCGACCAGCTGCCATGGCCTTGAGACCATAGGAACCAAACGCAAGCGTGATACCACGAGTAGCAACGCCGATGCGCGCGGGATTGCGACGGCCGGTCTGCCACTTGCGGAATTTTACTTTCTTAGGAAACAACATGACTATTTCTTATCTTTATCAAAGACTTCACCGCGGTAAATCCACACGCGGATACCAATCTGACCCTGTGGGATGTGTGCCTCATCGTGCGCGTAGTCGATGTCAGCACGGAATGTCTGGAGCGGAATACGACCTCGCTTGATAGCTTCGCGACGAGCCATGTCCGCACCACCCAAGCGGCCCGAGAGATGAATACGAACGCCTTGAACGTCACGATTTGCCATGACCTTCTCGGCGGTTTGTTTGAGAACACGACGGAATGGAAAACGTTTTTCGATGCCTTCGCGTACCATAATGGCAACGATTGCTGCATTTGCTTCGGGAGAACGAACTTCCTCGACTTCGAGCTTGAGCGCCTCTGCACCAACAAGGTTCTTGGCAGCGATGAGCGCGTCGAGGTTCTTTTTGATTTTGGTGATGCCTTCGCCACTGCGACCAATGATGAGACCGGGGCGTGATGTCTTGATGACAATCTTGAGACGAGCACCCTGGCGCTCCATGTCGATACCACCGACGTACATATCACGAAGAGCCTTCTCGAGGTGCTTCCTGATAAGAATATCGGTCTTGAGGTACGCCTGATAGTCATTGCCGCGCGCGAACCAACGTGACTGCCAGTCGCGGAGGATGCCCAAACGGTGTGCAAATGGATGTACGTGGTGAGTCATACTTACAGCTTACGACTTACGGCTTACAGCCTTAGTCTTTAGAGTCTTAGATTTTGTAGTAAGAGATTTCATACCCTTCTTGCCGTCAGTTGTAGGCTGTGAGTTGTTGGTTCCCAACACGAGCGTGACGTTGCTTGAGTGCTTGTCGTATCCCGATGCACGACCCTGTGCCTTTGGCATGTAGCGACGCATTGTGAGACCCTTGTCGACGCGAATTTCTTGAATGAAAAGGCCGTCAGCTGAGATGCCACCATTGTTCTTTGCATTTGCGATAGCAGACTTCACAAGGTTTGTAAGCTGGCGTGTCGCACGCTTTGGTGTCGTATCGAGAATGAGAAGAGCACGCGAGACTTCCTTGCCCTTGATGAGGTTCGCAACGGTGCGGACCTTACGAGGTGCCTGACGATAATTTTTGAGATAAGCCTTCATGGATAGTTGGAAGTTTAAAGTTTCTAAGTTGGGAAGTTGTGTGAACTTTTTAACTTAAAAACTTATAAACTATTTCTTAACTTCGGTTGCGCCCTTGGCCGCTTTGGCTGCATTGATCTCGGCTTCCTTCTTGGCAGAATCGAGCGCCTTTTGCATCTGACCACCGTGACGCTTGAACGTCTTTGTGGGTGCAAATTCACCAAGCTTGTGTCCCACCATTTCTTCGGTCACAAAAACATCGAGGAACTTGTTGCCGTTGTGCACAGCAAATGTGAACCCGACCATCTCGGGAGCAATAACGCTCGCTCGCGCCCATGTCTTGATGGAAGCACCGCCAGCCTTGCCAGCTGCGACCTTCTTCATGAGTTTGGCA
>CAZMAP010000004.1:0-28485 GCA_964564385.1 uncultured Candidatus Saccharibacteria bacterium
CCGTGCCGTTCATGGATTTGGCCCAGTTTCTCATCAATTACTACAACCTTCCGCCCGACCGATAAGACCCAACTCTCATGAAATCGCTTCTCAAAAAAATCATCACAAAGATCATCAGCTGGGAAGCATCATGTGTGCTTCGCCGTCATCAGCCCATTGTTGTGGGTATCACGGGTAGTGTTGGAAAAACATCGACCAAAGAAGTCGTGGCTGCTGTGTTGGCAAAAAAATATGATGTGCGAAAGAGTGCAAAGAGTTTTAACTCAGAACTCGGTGTTCCGCTCACGATTCTTGGTGAAGATAATGCGTGGGGAAGTGTTAGCGGTTGGTCGGCAATCATCCTCCGCGGTTTGTGGAAGGCGCTTTTTTCACAATCATATCCGCAGCTGCTTGTGCTTGAGATGGGTGTTGATCAACCAGGCGACATGGCACGCTTGGTTCGGTGGATACGGCTCGATGTGGCTGTGGTCACACACATCGGCAATGCACCGGTGCATGTCGAAGCATTCTCGTCAGCAAAAGCGGTTGCCGAAGAAAAGATGAAGATTCTCTCAGCTGTCCATCCTGATGGAGCTGTTGTGTTTGTTCAGGACGATCCGACAGTTCTTGCCTACAAAGAAGGCGTTAAACAGCGCGTCTTTACGTTTGGATTCGACGAGGGTGCAACAGTAAAGGGTGGCTACTACAACATCACCTACGATGCCTACGGCACACCGCTTGGTATTGCAGCAAAGATTCTCATCGGTTCAAATGCATTTCCTTTTTCACAAAACGGCGTCATCGGTCGGCAGTTCGTCTATCCTGCGCTTGCAGCCACGGCGGTCGGCATGGCATTCGACATGAACATGGTCGACATTCTCTCTGCACTCGAAGCACTCAAGCCGGTCTCAGGACGCATGCGTCTTCTTCCTGGTAAGAACGAGACACTCATCATCGACGACACCTACAACGCATCTCCCGTTGCATCTCACGAAGCACTCGCGGCGCTTGGTGACTTGCGGGTTCGCGGCCGAAAGCTCGCTATCTTGGGCGATATGAAAGAGCTCGGTGAATTGTCTAAGAGCGCTCACCGCACGGTCGGCAAAGAATGTGCCGCCGTACTCGATATGCTCCTCACGGTGGGGTCTGAAGCCCGCGAGATAGCGCTTGGTGCTCAGGAGGCGGGAATGATGAATGTGCGTCAATTTGACGCTGGTACCGACGAAGCCCTCGCCTGGGCCAAAAAAGAGCTCGCTTCGGGCGATGTGCTCTTGGTCAAAGGTTCGCAGTCGATGCGTCTCGAGAAGGTCGTCAAAGGCCTCCTCGGCGATCAGCGCGATGTTAAACACTTGGTTCGTCAGGATGCGGAGTGGGAGGTCCGCTAAGCGGACCTAACCCCTGCTGAGCGGGGGAGCAAACGATAAAGCCCGTAAAAGAGTTGAGAAAGGGCGCTTCTTGCTGTAAGCTGTGAGCCGTTAGCTTATCCGGCCTTATCGTCCCTGCCTGCGGCAGGCAGGTAGCCTGGTCCCATGTACCATGTTTACCTCATAAAAAGCACGCGGTTCGATTGGGTCTACGTTGGTTCAACGGCAAATTTGGAAGCACGGCTCAAGAAACACAATTCTGGAGGAGTACGAGCAACTGCGTTTCGAAGACCATTCGTCCTTATTTACAAAGAGTCTTTTTCTTCGGCAACAGAAGCTCGCAATCGAGAAAAAGAAATCAAGTTGAACCGACGAGTTAAAGAAGCTATAGTCAGTACCACTGGCCTCATCGTCTAGCCTGGTCCAGGACGGCGCCCTCTCACGGCGCAAACTCGGGTTCAAATCCCGATGAGGTCACAAATATGAAACTATTAAAGTTCTTAGCTTTTTTTCTCACTGCGATTTTTGGGATTTCAGTCATCGTCTCGGTAGTTTCTGGTGGATTGGATGTCAATAAGATCCTCGGGCTTTTTGATAGCTATGCGAGACTGGTTCTTTCTTCTTGGCCCGCGGCCATTCTTCTGCTTGGTTCTTTATTGCTGGTTAGACATCGGGATGCGGTTGATCATTTTATAAGAAACAGAATGACGGGTGTTGGTTTTGATGGAGTTCGGGGTGATGTAATCGCTGCTGAAGCATCTGATGGTGAGGTAAAGATAAAAGAAGTTGCTGATGCAAAAGTTGATGAAGAGATTGCAACAGCGCAAACTCCAATTGTCATAGAAGATGGAATAGACAAGCCAAGTCCGCACACTCTTAAGAAAGAGGTTTATGAACGCTACAAAAAGCGAAAGGAGGTTGAGGACAGGATGCAGACCATTTTGATTTCTAAGTTTCCTGACACGTATAGACCACATGTAAAACTTACTATGGGTTCAGGGAAATCACTTATTTTGGATGGTTTGCTTACTACTTACGATGGGTCCATGATGCAGGCTGTCGAGATTAAATACATTCAAAAAGAACTTTTTCCTTCTTTAAAATATACTCTGGGACGACTTCTGGAAAAACTCGAGCTTTTCGGAGTGAAAAAGATGACTGCAATCATTATTGCGGATGACCTTACACAAGAAGATGCGCTCCGTATTAATGACATGCTGAAAACGCCAATAAAAAGATTCTTTTTTAGTTGGCATGACGATGAGCTCACAGAGATACTTCCGTCTGATAAAAAACCCGGGTTGCTAAATTAGGAATTTGCCCTACGCCCCGACTACATTTCTGAAGGATTCGAAGTGATGAAAGAGAGAAATTTAAGAAATATGAAAACCCCCACCCGCTGCCCGTGGCTCAAGGCTGGTGACGCGCGGGGTGACTAGGTATATTGAAGATGTCTAGGCTCTATTTTCATGATAGGGTTGTACGTGAAGACCATAAGCTATATTTCTACGCATGAAAGAAGTTGCGCGTTTTGAGGATATACGAACCCAAGAGAAAGAGTCTCGTGAACAACAGAGATTGCTATTGGAGAGCCTATCAGGATTTTCGAGGCTTTCTCCTCGTCAAAAACGTTATTTGACCACCTCATTTTATATCCAACAGAGGGCGGAGAGGGGAACGGATTCAACGAGCGCTGAGCGTATTCGTGAGATGCCCGAAGAGTTCAAAAAGTTTTTAGGTGTTTCGCACAGTACGTATATTGCATACCCAGATTCTCCTGCGCGGTCTAATCAAAAAGAACCTCGTGGTGAAAAACAGACAGATAAATACTTCAAGAGTCAGTTGCGCATCATGAATGATTTTTGTCACGATGCGATTGCCAAGTTGGAAGATTATCGTGACGGAGAATTACGAGATTCTTTGTGGGTTGATGCTGGCCCGGTTACATCATTTTCGGATGTTGAAGAGCTGGTGATTTTGGCTTTGGAACAAGACAACTTTCCTCTGGTGGTTCAGATATGGGAGGGTAGGAAGGAGGAAAACAATCTCACCAATCTCTTGCACTCCATGCTCTTACTTGGAAAGGATGATCGGGGCGAATATATCGTTTGGGAGAAGTCTGGCTGGCATATGCCCTTTCGACTTGTTTCCCTCAAAGAGGTATATGAATCCTACGGATATGCTTCTGGATGGGTGATGCGCCCACTCTCGGTTTAGTGGCCTGTATGCAACCCCCCTTCACTACCCAGGGCTCAGCGCGTGCTGTGGTTCGGGGAGTGTGAGTGTTAGAATGGTTTATATTCACTATGACTTTTGAACAACCACACAACAAGGGGAACCAGGAGAACAACAAGGCGTCGTATGGGGTCCGATTTGAAGCACTTTCGAGAAGGCCGGAGCTTGTTCGCGCCGCTGCGGCAAAGGCGGAAGCGCTCATTGCTCGAGAGTCTGTTGATTTGTCCGACTTTATCGATGTATATGAACAAAAAGAGATTGTTGCTGATCTCAGACGTGTAGAGAATCTCGAGGCAAAATGGGCAGGTCGTAGAGAGAATACCCAACCGGGAGATGTGCTTCTTGAGCAGGCGTCTCTTGCCGCCGAAGCGCTTGTCTACCAAGAAATCGCCTTGGGTGGCTGGTTCGCGGTTCCTGGTGTGAAGGTATATGTCGAAAAGACTTCGCGCCCGGACGATGTCCTCCACAAGGTTGATCTCGTCCTTACGTTTGTTTCTGAATCAGACACGGAACCGTTTGCGATTACCGTCGATGTTACTGCGGGCCCAGGTACACTCATGGAGAAGGTTCTTTCCATAAAACAAGAAATCGATGAGGGGAGGCTTTCGATGGTGAAATATCATCAAACACTTGATGGTGAGCATGGTTCGCTTGATGCGGTGCCGCGGGCGGTGTTGGGAATCGACCCAACCGAGCTAGCTGCTCTCCTTGATCTTTGGGTGCACGCTTCTCCTGAAAACAAAGAGCGTCTTCATGCGCATCCGATTCAACGTCTTTTTGTTGAAGAGATTTTTGTACAGCTCAGACAGTATCATCACTATGCAGTAGCAAAGAAGATGGGGGACAAAATCATTGGCAGACTGGATTCTGCGCTCACTACTTTTGCGACGATTCGATCTGCCAAAGAAAAGGCGCTTGGACCTATCAAAAAGGAATCGCACGTCGAGATGCTCGCCGCAATTCAGAGAGTTTTGGGGGTTCTCGAACATAAGCCTGTTTCCACTACGGCGCCACAGCTTTCCACCGAAAATCGGTGGAGGCGGGATATCGTCCGTCGCCTTCGTCCATAGCCCTGACTCTTGGTGGTTGTATCCGTTTATGAAACAGAACATTCGCTGCCCGTGGCTCAAGGCTGGTGACGCGCTGTACGAGGCGTATCACGACCACGAATGGGGTGTGCCGGTGCACGACGACACCACAATATTTGAATTTCTTGTGCTCGAAAGCGCTCAAGCGGGATTGTCGTGGCTTACCGTGCTCCGCAAGCGTGAAAACTATCGCAAGGCATTTGCAGGATTTAATCCTGTGAAAGTTTCGAAGTTTACAAGTTTGAAAGTTGAGAAGTTGATGCAGGATGCGGGCATCATTCGCAACAGAGCAAAGATTGAGGCAACGATTAATAACGCCAAGCGATTTTTGGAAGTCCAAAAAGAATTCGGCACGTTTGATGCGTACATCTGGTCGTTTGTCGGAGGAAAGCCGAAACAGGGGAATGTGAAGAAGCTTTCTGACTATAAGCCAACAACCAAAGAATCCGACGCACTTTCAAAAGACCTCAAGAAGCGAGGATTCAAGTTTCTTGGCTCCACGGTGGTGTATGCGCACATGCAGGCTACAGGGATGGTCAACGACCATGTTGCATCATGTTTTCGACATGCGCAGGTCAAGAAGCGTTTGATTTGATATATACTGTACGCATGGGTTTTGAAGATATGTTACCGGGCAGTTCTGCTCCGAGACAAGAAACAACACAAACAGTCGAGGGAAAAGCGGAAGCGCCAGAGAAACTTTTCCGTGGTTTTGTCATTAGCCCAGAGGATCTTTCCGTAAAAACCTTTCAACAGACATTACAACCAAGTGAAGATGTGAAGCGGGGCACCAATGAATCGGGGGTTTATATGTCCGACAACTTAGACATGGTCCGATCGACTTCGTACTCGGCGGGCTCTTTTGCTGGTCTTCGGACACCTGAGTATGACATGGGGGATGGGGTGAGAAGCAGCGTAGCGCTTCCGGGGTGTGGAGTCATAATGGAGATCGATACTGCGGATCTTGATGTTCGTGAGCCTCGTATCGATCCTGTATATGCGGCAGGACACTATAATAATGGCTTTGCGGGAAAGGAGTGGATTGCCGATGCCATCCCTCCAAGTAACTATCACGTAAAGATGCTCACATTGGGGACCCACGTAAATGATCCGAATAAACTTGTGATAGAACTGCAATCCGAAGACCCACAAGAGCTTGCAGACGCAATTGAGCGAATCAAGGAAGAATATGCGACAAAAAAGAGAGAAGCTGAAAAATTTAAATCTTTTATTGAAGGATTGTCCGAATCGTGGCGGAGAGGGGGCTTGATGTTGAAAGTGAAATGGGAAAGATACCAACAAGGGCTGTGATCTCACATGTATTCTGACTATACCCACGAAGAATTCGAAGCGATGATTGATGAGGCGTATGGACGCTTACCATCGACGATCCGCAAAGAGACCAAAAACGTCGCCATCCTTCTCGAGGATATCCCCGACAAAGAAACCGTTGAAGAATTGGGTCTCGATTCGGACAGCGAACTCCTTGGTCTCTACAAGGGTGTACCGCGCACCGAGCGCGATAATGCTGCGGGCTTTGAATTGCCCGACACCATCACGCTCTACCGCCTTGCAATCGAAAAAGAATCCTACGAATCAGGCAAGCACGTAAGCGATGTCATCTATGAGACGTTGTGGCACGAGCTTGGACACCACTTTGGTCACGATGAAGCGGGGATTGAGAAGCGAGAGCAGGAAGAGTTTGGGGAAGATAAAGAGTAGATAAGGCGAGCTTTTTGTAGGATTGACTCGAGGGCCGTGCCTGTTAAACTAATCTCATTACGGCCTTCGGGCTCCGAGGTTACCCCCGCAAGGGGGTTTCCGTTTTTATGGGAGAAGATTCCGAACAGCTCTGCTAATGGTGTCGAAATCAACGTCTGATAGACGTGCAATCTTTCGCAAGAGTCTTTTAGTGCTCAATACTCTGAGTTGAGATGTGACAATCCAATATGATCCATGTTCGGTCTTAATTTCTTGATGGAAGGGGGATGTGTGTGTTTTTGATGTAAGCGCCAAGCCCCAGAACATGTCTTTGTTGAATTTTCGTATGATGAGAACAGGACGCTCAAAGTTTTCGTTTTTTCCATCCATCTCTGTTCCGAGATTCGTTCCAACAGCGCACCACCAGATCTCTCGACTATAAAAGTAGAGTTTATTTTGGGAGGTATCCTCAAGGTTCTTTTTGAGTCTATTCCACCCATCAAAATCCTTCGCCATGAACACGTCATAGCATGCGGGAGGTCAGAAAAAGATAAAATCTAGAGCGCTCTCGTTTTGATTTCTTCGCTGATGCGAGCAACAAATGCCTCGACTGATTCGTTGATCTTTTCACCGGTGCGCGTTTCGATCGAAAGTATGTTCGATTCGACTTCTTTGTCACCAATGACAAGCGCATACGGATTCTTGGAGAGCTTCCATGCGCGAATCTTTTTGCCAAGCGTTTCGTTGGAATCATCTACCTCAGCGCGGATGCCTGCCTCTGTGAGCTTGGTGACGATGTTCTGCGCGTAGTCGAGGTGCTTTTCGGAAACGGGGATAGCTGACACCTGGACAGGAGAGAGCCATGTTGGGAAGACACCGGCGGTGTGTTCGATGAGAATCGACATGAAGCGTTCGAGCGAGCCCATGATTGCTGCGTGAATCATGACGATGCGCTCGTCTTTGCCTTCTTCGTTGACACACGAGAGGTCAAATCGTTCAGGCATGTTCATGTCGAGCTGGATTGTTGCAACCTGCCACTGACGACCAAGTGAGTCGTTTGCCATAAAGTCGAGCTTGGGGCCGTAGAATGCAGCTTCACCAAGACCGTCGAGTGCTTCAACGCCTTTTTCTTTGATGATGTCGCGGAGCATGTCTTCGGCCATCGTCCAACGTGCCTCATCACCAAGATATTTGTCGGGGTGCGCAGGGTCGTGAACAGAAAGACGTACCTTCAACTCAAAGCCGAATTTTGGATAGAACTCGTGGATGATGTCCCAGATTTTGAGGAACTCTTCCTTGGCTTGGCTCATGCGACAGAAGACGTGTGCATCGTCTTGTGCAAAGGCGCGAACGCGTGAGAGACCCGAGAGTTCACCCGACTGCTCGTCGCGGTAACACGTGGTGGTGTTCGCGTAGCGCTGAGGAAGCTCGCGGTAGCTCCACTTGCGGCGAGCGTAGATTTGCGTGTGGTGCGGGCAGTTCATGGGCTTCATTGCAAATTCATGACCTTCGCGCGTGGTGATGCGGAAGAGTTCGTCTTTGAACTTGTCCCAGTGACCGCTTGTTTGGTAGAGCTCCTTTTTGGTGATGTGGGGGATTTCGACTTTCTCGTAGCCACGAGCCTTGCGAAGTTCCCACACGAATCCATCGAGAAGGTGACGCATCATCGTGCCACGCGGTGTCCAGAGGGGAAGACCGGGACCAACGAGATCTGAAAAGACGAAGATATCGAGTTCGCGTCCGAGCTTTTTGTGGTCGCGCTTCTTTGCTTCTTCTTGTTGGAGTTCGTATGCATCAAGCTCTGCCTTTGATGCAAAGGCGAGGCCGTAGATACGCGTGAGCATCGTGTTCTTTTCGCTCCCGCGCCAATAGGCACCGGCAGTGTGTGAAAGCTTGAATGAATCTGCAGGGATGTCTTTTGCAGGATGATCTGCATGTCCGCCACGGCACAGGTCGGTGAAGCCACCACAGGTGTAGAGGGTGAGCCCTTCGCCTTTGCCCGAAATCTCTTCGATGAGCTCAATCTTGTAGGGGTTAGCTTCAAAAGCTTCTTTGGCTTCATCAAGAGAAACCTCTTTGTGGGAGAATTCCGTCCAGCTTGGCAAAAGTTCTTTCATCTTTGCCTCGAGAGCGGGGAGGTCGGGGTTCTTGAGGTCGTCAAAGTCATAGTAAAAGCCGTTGTCGACAGCTGGGCCGATGGTTGGCTTGGCATTTGGATAAAGCTCTCTGGCTGCAGCCGCCAAGAGGTGGGCGAGCGTGTGACGCTGATGTTCGATATTCATGAGGGTGATTTTAATACAGCTTGTGGCTATTAGCTATGAGTAAGATTTCAGGCGGAGCGGACTATCGTTTCTGTGGAGCGGGGACTGCCGAGGAGTCGCCGTAGGGCGCGACGAGTTCCGCAGCGGAACAAAAAACGATGGCCCGTGAAGCCCGTATCAACGAAACAAGCCCTCTTCGTTTGAAGAGGGCTTGTTGATGTGGTGTGTCGGTCACTACGCCAGCAACCCCTCTCCAAAGGATGGGCTTGTTGTTGTCGTGGTAGTGGTCGTTCGTCTAAACATGATGCAATGAATGCTATGCCTCGATAGATGCTCTGTCAATCTGCGGTGGGGAAGAACTTGAAGGAGCAAGCGGCTTAATCTTATCAGCAATGATACTCATCTCGCCTTTACGTGCCGAGAGCTTTCCTTTGATACCAATACAGGTATTTGGTATGAGAACGTGTTTGACCTCTTCGAACAAGCGTGGAAATGCAACAACTTCAATTGAACCGGTGTAGTCGGAGAGTCTGATGAATGCCATCTTGTCGCCCTTTTTGGTGGGGATGACTTTCACCTCGTCGACATGACCGTAGAGGACGACTGTCATACCAGGTGGAAGCGATCCAAGGTTTTGACTTGTCACTTTTGTCTGTTCGATGATTGCTTTGTATTGATCGAGTGGGTGGCCTGAGATGTAGAGACCAAGGAGATCCTTTTCCCATGCGAGCTTTTCTTCGCGTGTTGCGGGGGTAGCTTCTTTGAGTTTGAGAGGTGCGGACGCAAACGGTGTCGCACCAAAAAGTGAGGATTGGTCGCTGCTTTGGAGGGCAGCATGTTTGTGGTGTGCCAACAAGTCGGTGAGATTTGCGAGCATACTGCCGCGCTCACCGAAGGCATCAAGCGCTCCCGCCTTGATGAGTGATTCAAGGGACTTTTTGTTGAGGTTCTTGTCTTTGATGCGTGAAAGGAAGTCTTCGAGCGACACAAACGGACCGTTGGCCTTGCGCTCGGTTATGATTGAGTCCGCAATGCCTTCACCAAAGTTTTTGATGGAGTAAAGACCAAAGCGGATGCGTTCTCGGCCCGAGGCCGATCCGCCTTGGGCGGAGGTATCGTCCACCTTCGCCAAGGCTTGGGTGGACAGGTCACCACTCATCTCTTTGGTGATGACCGAAAAGTCGGAGAGGCTCTCGTTGACGTCTGGTGGTAGCACATCGATGTGCATGCGCTTACATTCGGCCATGGTCTCGGCAATCGAATCGAGATTGCCCGAGTCTGCAGTGAGCACGGCGGCCATGTAGGCGGTGGGGTAGTTGGCCTTCATGTAGGCAGTCTCATATGCCAAACGGCCGTAGCTCGCGGCATGAGCTTTGTTGAAACCATATCCTTGGAAGGGTTCAAAGAGCTTCCAGAGCTCCTCGGCCTTTGCTTCGGTCATGCCAGAATGCTTCACACAGCCTTCGACGAAAATGATGTGCTGTTTGGCCATTTCCTCAGGAATCTTCTTACCGACGGCCTTACGGAACTTGTCGACTTCTTCCCACGTATATCCTGCGACTTCGATAGCGGTCATGAGGAGGTCGTCTTGGTACACCAACACGCCGAATGTCGGTTCAAGGAAACTTTGCATTTTGGGATGAGCGTAGATTGTGGGCTTGTCGCCTCGTTTGCGCGCGACGTACTCTTTGATGTTGTCCATTGGGCCGGGGCGATAGAGAGCGACCATGAGGTTGATGTCATGAATACTTGATGGACGGAGCTCTTTGAGCGCCGCGGTCATGCCGGAGCCGGCGAGTTGGAATGTCGCCATGGTGAATCCTTTGGCGAGCATCTCGAATGTCTTCTTGTCATCAACAGGCACCGTGCCAACATCGACATCAATGCCGTAGATTTTTTTGACGCGCCGCACCGCATCGGCGAGGATTGCGAGGTTTTTGAGGCCGAGGAAGTCGAACTTGAGCAGTCCCACATCTTCGACACAGTGCATGTCGTACTGAGTGATGAGCTTACCCTCGCCTTTGGGATCCCATTGCACAGGGACAATGGTGTCGAGTGGTACGGGCGACATGACAACACCTGCTGCGTGGACGGAGATGTGACGAGCACATCCTTCGACCTTGCGGGCCATGTCGATGATGCGCTTGGTATCCTCGTCCTCTTTGTATGCTTTTTTGAGATCAGGCTCTTCTTCGAGGGCGCGATCAATCGTCATGGGGAATCCTTGTGAACCAAACGGAATGAGCTTTGCGATGGTATCAGCAACGCCGTACTCGTAGCCCATGGCGCGCGCGGTGTCGCGAACGCTTCCGCGAGCAAGCATGGTTCCAAAGGTACCAATTTGTGCGACGTTCTTTTCGCCGTATTTATGCCGGGCGTAGGCAATCATTTCATCACGGCGATTATCGGCAATGTCCAAATCGATATCGGGGGGTGACGGACGGAATGGGTTCAAGAAACGTTCGAAGGGCAGGTTATATTCGAGTGGGTCGACAATGGTGATACCAAGAAGATAGGAGACCAACGAACCACCAACCGAACCTCTTGTGTTGGTATAGATGCCGTTTTCATGGGCGTAGCGGAGCAAGTCTCCCATTACCAAAAAGTACGGGGCATATCCTTTGGTGATGATGGTATTGAGCTCAAATTCGATGCGTTTTTTGGCAACCTCGTCGATTGGGTAGTTTCGTTCTTCAACCTTCCTCCATACCCACTTGGTGAGCTCGTCTCCATACGAGGAACCCTCAGGGACTTCAAGGGCAGGGAACATCCATTTGCCGATCTCAATGGTGAGATTGCATTTGTCGGCTATCGCAAGAGTATTTGTGATAGCGTCCGGATCGTCTTTGAACAGCTTTGCCATCTCTTCGCCTGTTTTGAATGAGAAGTCAGCCTCGTTGTCACTGCTTTGGCGAGGACCTGCACCCGATTGAATGAGCAACAGTGTTCGTCGTGCGGGTTGCTCGTCGGGATTGAGGTAGTGAACATCGTTCGTTGCAACGAGCTGAAGATTATTCTTGTGCGCGAAGTCTCGCGTCTTTTTCATCAAGTCAGAATGATTCTCGACTTCAGGATGATGTGTCAGTTCGAGATAGACATCATCGGCGCCATACCAGCTCTTGTAGCGCTCGATGACAGCAAGTGCTTCGTCGTCGTGTCCCGTCTGAAGCGCATTGCGAATCTCGCTGTTGAATGCGGGAACGATTGCGATGAGACCGTGCGCGTATTTTTCCAAAAGCTCCTTGTCGACGCGCGGTTTGTAGTAGAAACCTTCGAGGTTTGAGTACGTTACCAACTTTATGAGATTTTGATATCCATCGTGATCCTTGGCCAAGAGGATAATGCGCGTGCGTCGGCTGTCGATGCCGGACTCCTTATCGTTGCGTGTTCGGTGTGCAATATAGAAATCGACGCCGATGATGGGCTTGATGCCTTCTTTTGTGCACGCTTTATAAAACTCAATCGCGCCGTAGAGATTGCCGTTGTCGGTGAGTGCGAGTGCTGGCATCTCGAGCTTCTTGGCAAGCTTCACCATCTCCTTGATCTGCGGAAGTGCCGAGAGCAGGGAATAGTGCGAGTGGACGTGGAGATGAACGAACGGGGACGACATAGTAGTAACTCATTGTAACCTATTGAACCTCAAGCTTTGAGTGACATTGTCACTCTTATAGTTTTGTGGTATTGCTCATCTGGACCCTTTGTCTCGAAAGGAGACTTGCTGATGGTAAACTTTGGTTTTCGTCGTGGGCCGTTGCTGGTGCCGGTGAAGACGAGGTCCGACCTCGTCTTTGGTCGGATTCGCAACACGGTGATGTTTCTCGTGGGGGTGGCACTCGTCTACCCGGTCGCGTGGATGCTACTGAGGGAGTTCACCCCTCTCTCGGAGATCCGGTGCCAGATTGGTGCCATTTTCATCAGTCTCGAGTTCTTCGCGGCCGGTTGCTGGGCGGTATGGACGGGGAAGTTCGAATTCTCCGTGCGCCAGTCGCCGACTACCCAAGGAGTACTCGAGACATGAGTCGAGAGCGGCAGACAATGCCGCCGAAGAGCCGAGCGCTCTCCGGCGGCTCTTTCGTTTCCTGCATCTGTTATACTTATCGCATATGCATCAAGCAGAACCAGAGCGCGAGCTTTTACAGTGCTATGACGAGCAAGGGAATCCGAATGGATCAAAGACTCGCGAAGATATGAAGGCCACCACTGATTGCTGGGGCGGAATTTCCAATATCTGGTTGGTGAATGATAAAGCGCAACTCCTGTGTTCAAAACGTTCTGAGGGTCTCTCGGGCAATCCTGGAAAATGGCAAACATATTTTGGAGGCCATGTGCCTGCGGGACTCAGTTTCCGTGAGGCAGCTCTCAAAGAATTGTCTGAAGAAATAGGAATCAAATTTGAAGATGCTGACCTCTTTCTTGTCTATCAAGGAAAGGATGATGTGAACAAAAAATTCTTTGAAAGCTACGCGGTTCGATTCAATGGCAGTTCAAACAATCTCATTTTTACTGACGGAGAGATCACCGAAGCGCGCTGGATGACTATTGAGGAATATATGGAAGAAGAAAATGCGCATCCTGAGTTCTGGTGTAATAGGTGCAAGCCAGAAAGGCAAGAAGCTATTCGACGTTGGGTCGATTCATTTGGTGTATGATCAAATCTCGACAACGTTGGATTGTGGGAATCGATGAGGCGGGGGCGGACGAATGAGGCAGACATGTCGGTCGGTGCTCTGCGCTTACGGGGCGCTTGACGGTCTTTGTTTTACAGAGTATTGTCGCGCCAGATTAACCCCGACGAGTGTTCGGGTAGCAGTACCAAATGGCCGGAAAGGCCTACCGACAATCCTGTCGGTAACTCCGGAAAGGAGAAGGGTATGTCAGTTGTGAAATTCTCTATCGAGGAGAGATTGGCAATGGCGATTGCCTGTGCCATCCTCGAGAAAGAGGGACGTGTGTCACCGGTCACGGCCGCCTGTATCTTGTCGGTGTTTAATCTTGGTCAAACCAATGACTGGTTTGGTGTGCGCTCGGCTGTTGACGTCACGGTGCCTGGAGGAAAGGTCCACGTCGTTTTTTTCCTGGATAAGACGAAACCGAGCGATGTTCTTGGTGGGTGGCGTCTAGAGGAGCTTCGATTCAAGTACAGGGACTTGGACGTCAAGGAATTTCAGGCTCTCTGCGCCTCAATTCCTCAGTCCATGACCTGACGGAACTACCGCCGCCCATCGAGCCGCCCACTCGTCGGGCGGCTCTTTCGTTTCAAAATCATTTCTGAACTACACTGTTCTCATGAAAAAGAAGAGCCAACGCTGGATTGTGGGAATCGATGAAGCGGGGCGGGGGCCTCTTGCGGGTCCTGTGGCAATCGGAGGTTTTTGTATTGATACGAACGACAAACAACTTGTAGCTCAGCTCAAGAAAATATTTCCAAAAGTAAAAGACTCGAAACAGCTTTCTCCTGCACAACGCGATAAATGGATGGGGGAGATCAAGGTGTTGAAACGTGATTTTGGTGTTTCATACGCGTTTGCGCTTGTTTCCGCCAAGCACATCGACGCGCATGGTATCTCGGCATCAATCAGAAAAGGAATTCAAACAGTATTGAACAAAGTCGCTCATAATCCTGCTGATACATTTGTGATGCTCGATGGAGGTCTCAAAGCTCCGCCAGAGTTCATGAATCAAGAAACTTGTATCAAGGGGGATGAAAAGCATCTACCCATTGCGCTTGCCTCTGTCATTGCAAAAACCACCCGTGATGCCTATATGATCAAAGAAAGCGCAAAAACCCCTGGGTATGGGTTCGAAATCCACAAGGGGTACGGAACCAAGAGACACTATGCGGCCCTCAAAAAGCTGGGGCCTTCGGCCATCCATCGAAAGACCTTTCTGAGGTGATGGGGCAGGGCTTTCTGTTGCACCCAAGCCCGCCTTATGGTATTCTTTTCCCTGTTATGACAGTACGAATGCGACACACGAAGGGACAGACGGGAAGCCGTCGGTCTCACCACAAACTCACCGAAGCTCGTTTTTCGGTGTGTCCCTCGTGCAAGGCACCTCATGTTCGTCACACCATGTGTGCAAACTGTGGTACCTATCGCGGTCGCACTGTTGTTGACGCGAAGGGAATTGCAGAGAAACGGCTCGTTCGACGTAATGATAAACTCAAGGCGATGGGCGAATCCGTTTCAAAAGCAAAAGCCGAATCGTAATCCGAACAGTTCGCTCACTAGGTGTTCTTTTCGGAGATGACGGTCGAAGGCTCGTACTATGACAAATCGACACCTTGCTCGTTCAATCGTCCTCCAATCTCTCTTTGAGCTTGATTTCGCGAAACGAAATCCTGTCGACCTTCCGTCTCTCATAAAACGCATTTCTGCGGAGTTTGCCCCTGGTACGGGGGATTTTGTGTTTATGAACACCCTTGGTAAGGGCGTTCTTGATCGACAAAACGATCTTGATCTCATCATCGAAAAAGCTGCTCCCGATTGGCCACTCAACAAGATTGCGCTCGTCGATAAAACCATCCTTCGTATAGGCCTCTATGAACTTCTCTTTGGAGATCGTAAGAATGTTCCCGCAAAGGTTGCCATCAACGAGGCCATTGAACTTGCCAAATCATTTGGTGGTGAGACGAGTGGAAAGTTCGTAAACGGTGTTCTTGGCTCTGTCTACAAAGAGCTCGGAGAACCAGGCAAGAACGAGACGTCAAAGCGCAAGGTGGTTGCTTACGAAGAGTTGCCTCTTGAGCGTCTTGGTGGAGGTGTCGTCTATGCGCTTGCCGACAAAGATGTCTATGTGGCTCTTGTGCACGATGTCTTTGGACACTGGACCCTTTCGAAGGGCAAGATTACTCCCGATGAAACGCTCGAAGATGGTATCTGTCGCGGTATCAAAGAAGAGCTCGGTGTTGATGTGACTCTCGAAGAACTTTTGGGTTCCAATGAATACGTTGCGTCACACCCCGAAAAAGGAAAGGTTCGAAAAAACGTCACCTATTATCTCGCACGAGCTCCATTCCAAGATCTTACCCTCGGTTCGTCGGGAGGGCTCGATGATGCACGTTGGTTCAAGCTTGCAGAAATCGTCTCACTCAACATCTACGACGACATCTTGCCGTTGATTACGAAGGCCATTAATTTGTTGGTGCAGAAACGCTAACAACTTCGCAATTTCTTCTAGACTCGCATGAAAATTCTCTCAGAATTTGAACAATCACTTGGTATTACTTTTCTCAATCCGCGATTGCTGGAGACGGCCTTCACGCATCGCTCGTTTATCAACGAGAGCCGCGGCTCGACCAACAAAGAGCACAACGAGCGTCTCGAGTTTCTCGGAGATGCCGTGCTTGAGCTTATTGTCACTGAACACCTGTTTGCGGCATACCCCAAGAAGAATGAAGGCGATATGACTTCATATCGTGCCGGCCTTGTGAACACGTCGACGCTGTCCACAGTTGCCACCGGTCTCGGTATGAATGATTTTTTGCGTCTTTCAAAAGGCGAAGCAAAAGATGTCGGTCGCGCTCGTCAATACATTTTGGCCAACACATTCGAAGCGTTTATCGGAGCACTGTTTCTCGATCAGGGGTATGGTGCTGCAAAAGACTTTGTCCATAAACACCTCTTGCCGCTCACCGAAGATATCGTCAAGCGACATCTCTGGCAGGACGCCAAGAGTCGCTTCCAAGAACTTGCACAAGACAAGATGGGACCGACGCCTTCGTATAAGACTATCAAGGAAGAAGGGCCTGACCACGACAAACGATTCACTGTTGCTGTGTCTGTTGGTGATGAGCAGATTGCCACAGGGGAGGGCCTCTCAAAACAAGAAGCCGAGCAAGCAGCCGCACACAACGCGATGACTGCCAAGGGGTGGGGGTAAGCTCGGCTATGGAATCAAAACCAATAACAGAATTGGGTACCATTGAGGATGTGAGTGTGAGTACGAAGAAATATATTTCCCAACGATGGGGTGAAGAATTCTATGTTGTTGGGGGAGTCCTCGTCTTTGGTGGTTTTTTCTTTGGGCCTTTGTGGTTTTTTGCTCTCTTGTGGTTCATTGGTGGTTTTGCAATAGCGAGAAGTAAGGTTTATGTCGAATTTTTCAAACAATTTGCAACGGCCAATGGATTTTTGTATGAAGAAAAAGGTGATTGTGGTTCAGTCGAGGGAAATCTTTTTGGGAGGGGCCACTCTCAAGGAATGAGCCATGTAGTGAGTGGTGCGTACCAAACATTTCCAATCCGCTTTTTCACGTATCAGTACACCGAAGGCCAGGGTAAGAACCAACAGACACATCAGTTCACTGTGGCGGAACTTGTTTTTGGCGGTAGCCTTCCTGACATTATTGTCGATTCAAAAGCCGATATGTATGTCGATGGGGGATTGTTTGGGAAATTTAAGACCCTCAAAGTTGGTAACGGCTTTGATGATTATTTTACGCTTAAGGTTCCCGAAGACCTCGAAATTGAAGCGCTTGAGGTGTTTACGCCTGAAATCATGGAACAACTCATGAGTAGAGGACGGGGATACAGTTTTGAATTCATTGGTACAAAGCTGTATGTTTGGAAGCCGGGAACGCAAAAAACATCAGCACAACTTCGCGAGCTTCTTTCGCTTGCCCACTATCTTATTGTGGCTCTTGCGCCTCGGCTGGCTCGACTTTCAGATGATGTTGAGGCATATCGGAGCGCTCGTTCGTAAGCGGTCTTTTCATTTGAGGAGGGATTAGTTGACAGATGCGTACTTTCTAGTATAATAAAAACAGAACATCGCCACTCATGGCGTGTTCTTTCATAAGGAGAACGAGTATGGCAGACAGGAATCTCGTCATCAGGGCGCTCATCCGGGATCAGTTGCGGAAGGAACAGATCCCGATCGGGATTTCTCCTGGCGAATTTCGTCGGAAGATCCACCGGCGATGCGCGGACTTCGGGCTTCAACCCGAGGCGATGGGAGAGGCCATTCTCCCGATCATCGATGAGATGATTGAGGAGACCAGGAACGCCATCCACGCGGCGTTCAAATCGTAGTTGTTCTCGCCGTGTTTTGTTTTTGGCCAAGGTTCTCCTTCGGGAGATAAAAGGGTAATTCTGGCTCTCCCGTAAGGGACTTGTCGGAGAACAAGAACCTCTCCTCGCCGCTTCGGCCCCCGGACTTTCTCCGGGGGCCTTTTTCATTTGGGAACAGTGGGGAAGATGCTAAAATAAACCTATCTTTCTCGTTTATTCATGCACCTGAAACGCCTCGAGCTCACGGGATTTAAGTCGTTCGCCAAGAAAAGCGAGCTTGAGTTCACTACTCCAACCACGGCCATTGTTGGTCCCAATGGCTCGGGTAAGTCAAACGTCGCTGAGGCGTTTCGTTTCGTTTTGGGAGAACAATCACTCAAATCGATGCGCGGTAAACGCACCGAAGATCTCATTTGGAACGGCTCTCAGACAGCCCCTCGTGCAAATCGTGCAAGCGTCAAGCTCACGTTTGACAATAGTCCCCAACAAAATACTGATGGTGCCATGGAGCGACTCTTGCCTATTGATTTTGATACTGTCACCATCGAACGCATCATTCATCGTGATGCGTCGAGCGAATATCTTGTCAACGGAAGCGTGGTGCGCCTCAAAGATATCATTGAGCTCTTGGCTGGGGCGCACATCGGAGCGTCGGGTCACCACATCATCTCGCAGGGCGAGGCAGACCGCGTACTCTCAGTGAACGTTCGCGAGCGCAAGGTGATGATTGAAGACGCACTTGGTCTCAAGGTCTATCACTATAAAAAAGACGAAAGCCGACGCAAACTCGAAAAGACGCGTGAGAATATCGAAAAGGTAGAAAGCCTTCGCCGTGAGATCAAGCCTCATCTCACCTTCCTTGGTAAACAAGTCGCCAAACTCGAGAAGGCCCAAGAGCTTGCTGAGGCGCTCAAGGCTGCATATCAGGAATACTTTGCCCGTGAGAAGCGCTATCTCGATGAGACCAAGGCTCGACTTGAGACTGAGACGCAGCCGCTCAAAGAACGCTCTCAATTGCTTGAACATCAACTCAACGACGCACGACAGACGCTTGCAAAGCTCGATACCAAAGATGAGAAGTCCGATGAGGTCGTAGCAATCGAAGAAAAGCTCAAAGCTGTTGAAGATAAAAAGAATGCCTGTGTCTTGGCACTCGGCCGTATCGAGGGTGAGATAGAGGCGGTAAAGCGTCAGCGTGAGCGCGAGGAGCGAAAAGCGAGCGAACAAAGGAATGCGACCGTCTCGGTATCGCTCATCCAACCACATCTCGATGAACTCGAACGAGCACTTGAGGCGGGGAATGATCCCTCTGCTCTCACAATGCTTGTTGCAACAGCTCGTAGGATCTTGAGTGCTATCCGCACAGCCCTTTCGTCCGGCGATAACTCTGACCATGCCGCTGCACTTCGTGAACTTGATGATACTCAAGCACTTCTCACGTCACGTAAAAGTGAACACGAGCAGGAGAAGGCGACCATTGATACCGAAGAGCGTAGTCTCCGTTCTCGCTATGCAGAAATCCAAAAGTCTATCCAAGAAGATCAAACATCATCGCGTGACGCCGAGCGTTCGGTGTTTGCGTTCTCAAACGAGCTTGCGACGGTTCGTGTATCGCTCGAACGTCTCTATGGCCAGCTTGAGTCGCTACGACTTGAGGAAGAAGAATACAAGAGAGATCTTGGTGAAGCGGGTGCAATTATCGGCCGCGATGCCGTTTCATTTACATCCAGTGATAGTTCCTTTGTCGCAGAAGCAACCCGTGAGGCACAACATGATCGCAAGAAGTCGATTGAGCGTATGAAGATTCGTCTTGAGGATGCTGGCATCGCTGGAGCCGATGAATTGATGAAAGAATACAAAGAAACGCAAGAACGCGATGCATTCTTGGAACGCGAAGTGATCGATTTGCAAACTTCTGCCACATCGCTCGAAAATCTCATTGTTGATCTTGAAACCAAACTTTTTGAGGAGTTCACCGCCGGCCTTGCAAAGATCAACACACAATTTAGCGAGTTCTTCAGTCTCATGTTTGGTGGCGGTAACGCTGGCCTCAAGCTCATCAAAGAGCCTGTACGAAAGCGTGCCTCCTTCGCTGAAGCTACGGAGGACGGGCTCGAAAACTTGGAGGAGGGCCTGTCCTCCGAAACCGAGCAAGGCGAGGTGAAGGAGGGGGTGGAGATCGATATCAACTTGCCTCGCAAAAAGGTGAAGAGTCTCGAAATGCTCTCGGGTGGTGAGCGTGCGCTCACATCAATTGCGCTTATCTTTGCGATGTCACAGGTCAATCCCCCGCCGTTCATCATTCTCGACGAGACAGATGCCGCACTCGACGAAGCAAACTCAAAACGCTATGGCGATATGATTGAAAGCCTCGCACAGCGCACACAGCTTATCGTCATCACCCACAACCGCGAAACCATGTCCCGCGCCGGCGTGCTCTATGGAGTCACGATGGGTCGTGATGCGGTCTCACAGCTCCTCTCGGTTTCGTTTGCCACAGCGGTGGAGGTGGCCAAGTAGCGTCTCTTGACCAATAACCTCAAGGGGTGTTTAATGCCTCCGGATGCTGCACTTTTGCGGCTCGGTTCTTGGCAAGGAGGAGAAGAGAGATGATCATCGGGCTTTATGCGAATCACCACCACTTGCCGTTCTGGCGTCCTGGCGGGCACAATCCTGTTTGCGAGTTCGATCCCATCATGTGGCGTTTCGGGAGGACGGAAGAGGGCACACTGCTCAAGGACTCTGTTTTCTGGGCTTTTCTCGTGGCACTTCACGAACTCGATGCACCCGGGTTGATGGCGAACGTCTCGATGGGTGTCTCCATCGAGGGGCGCGCCTGGTGGGTGCCACATCGCGCTTGGGTTCAGATCACAACGCTCCCGGAGCGCAAGGATGGCGTCTTGCAGGTGGTGCGCTCTGGCCAACTGAACGTCCTCCATGTGTGGGGTGGCGACAACGGCACCCACGGACCATGGGAATGGATCAAAGGAAAGCCCAAGTGGTCAGAGAAGGATTGGAACACTTTCTTCACTGAGGCTCTCAAGGAAGCGCATATGAAGAGACTGGAGGAAATCGCTCGTCTCAGTCGTGAGCTCTTCGAGCAGGAGACCATTCGCAACCTCACGGCGCGGTGGAAAGGTGACCACCACTAAGCCACCGAGCCCTCCGTGCCAAAATCGCCGACCTCTCGTGAGGCCGGCGATTGTTCTTGTGATATCAAACGACGATTTCTTAGGCTTCTTGAACGGGCATCGTTTTCATCACCGCCTCGTCAATTGTCCTCCCGTGTGCCTGCATGATGATGTTCTTTACATTCATGGGATCTGCGGCGTCTCTGATGACAAAGTCATGACTTTCACCAGCCGTATGGATGTGGATGGTGCCATATTTGAAGAACGTGGCCATGACGCCGTCGACAGTGATGGAGACATCCTGAAGCTGCTCGATGCGGCAGACTGAGATTTCGCGATTGAAGAATCCTCGCTGATCGATGTCGAAGATGCGTTTGTTCGTGATTATCCAGACATCGAGATAGTAGTCGGTCCATTGATAGAAGAACGTCATCCAGATGACGATGAGCCACAGTGTAAAAAGAAATCCGAAAACGATTGCCCCTATCTCGTTGTGTGCAATTTTTTCAATGAGGATGACGATAAAAGGTGATATGAAAAGTGGAACGAAGAAGAATGCTACAAGGATGAGAATACGAGCATAGAAGACAATCATATGTCGGCGCACCTCCATGAGGACAGTCTCGTCTGAATCGAGCGAGATGAGTGTGGTGATGTGTGGAGAGGGCATAGCTTCGTTAGCTTGTAGCTTCATTAGTGAGAGTTACAGAGAAAAGATGAATGTCGTGGCGCTTGCGAACAGTAGAAGCGCACCTACGAAGTAGATGGCCTTCATTCGACGTACTTTTGGATCATCGGTGCTGTAGCTGTTCCAGTGGTACATGAGGATCGCCGTGACCACAATCCATGCGACGAACATGAGACTCCAAACAATCCACAGAGCGGTTGGGGAAAAGAGTACTGTTCGAAAGCTCGTGAGGTCCATAGGATTATTGTAGCAAGCCTACAGCCTATAGCACACAGCAAGAAACCGAATCGAATTTGCTGTGGGCTGTGAGCCGGCAGCTGTTAGCTCACTAGTGCATAGTCAATCATCTTTCGGTCGAGGTCGACTCCAACAACTTTCACTTTCACAATGTCACCAAGGGAGTAGGTCTTCTTCGTTGCTTTGCCAACCAAGCGGTATTTCTTGGGTTCAAGTTCGAAGTAATCGCTTCCAAGGTTGCGAATGCGAATGAGACCCTCGGCGCGCGTCGTGCGTTCCTCGATGAAGAGACCCCATTCAGAGACACCCGAGACTACAGCGTCAAACTCTTCGCCAATACGCGCACTCATGTACTCGGCCTGCTTGTACTTGATGGAGTCGCGTTCTGCGCCGACGGTATCAACTTCGCGTGCCGAGATGGCTTCAGCAACCGTGCTATATGCCGCAAATTGGTCGTTGGGAAGTTTGCCGGTTGTTAGTGCTTCCTGGAGGAGGCGGTGAACCATCAGGTCAGCATAGCGACGGATCGGTGAGGTGAAGTGCGTATAAGATGCTGCCGCAAGACCAAAGTGTCCGATGTTGAGTGTTGAGTACGCCGCCTTTGCCATCGAACGAAGCGCGGTGGTCTTGATGAGATTCTCCTCGGGTGTGCCGGCAATCTCCTTGAAGAGACGATTGAGCTCAGCGCCGGTCACATCGCCCTTGGGTGAGAGTGCGAGCTCATGACCTGTCGCTTTGACGTAGACGGCGAGGTCCGCGAGCTTCTCACGGTTTGGGTGATCGTGAATACGATAGATAAACGTGTGGCGCTGACCTTTGCCACCGTAGGTGTTTCGGATATGTTCGGCAACTGAAATGTTTGCCAAGAGCATGAATTCCTCGATGAGTTTGTGCGCATCAAGACGCTCTTTGGTGTAGACCGAAAGTGGTACACCGTCTTCATCGAGTTCGAATTTGACTTCATTTTGCTCAAAGTCAATTGATCCTGCTATCGAACGACGGTCGCGCATTTTTTTTGCCATGTCGTTGAAGATCGTGAGCTCTTTGTGGAGTGGGAGTGTTGGGTCGTCGATGGCTTTTTGCGCCTCTTCGTACGTGAGACGTTTTGCCGAATGAATGATCGTCTTTCCGAAGTTCTCGGTGATGACGTTTGCATTCGCGTCGATGGTCCACCATGCCGAGAAGGTGAGACGGTCAACATCTGGCTTGAGGCTACAAAGATCGTTTGAAAGAACTTCAGGAAGCATCGGTATGGTTCGGTCGACGAGATAGACCGAGTACGCGCGCTTCTTGGCTTCGGTATCCAGTTCGGAGCCTGGGGTTACGTAGTGCGAGACGTCAGCGATGTGAACACCAATCTGGTAGGTACCGTTGCCAAGATCTTTGAACGAAAGGGCGTCGTCGAAGTCTTTTGCGTCAGCAGGGTCGATGGTGAAGGTGAGAACATCGCGAAAATCGACACGGTCTCCCGCATCTTGAAGCATGTTTGTGCTCTTGCTGTTGTGGATTGCTTCTGCTTCTTTGACGACGGCAGTAGGGAAGGAATCGTCGATGTTGTTTTCGAGGATAATCGAACGGATTTCAGCCTCGTTGGTGCCTTTGTGTCCAATGATTTCAATCACCTTTCCTGTTGGATTTTTGGCGGGGTCTGTCCACGGGTTCATCTCGACATACACCTTCATGTCGGGAGTTGCTTGCGGATCGGCGTCTGGCAGGAGGATGTTCACGTACATCTTTTTCTCGTCGGGAATGATGAATCGGCCGTTCGCCTCTTCAGCAACGGTTCCGACGAACTTGGTGCGGGCACGAGCGACCACTTCGATTACCTCGCCGGTTTGCTGCATGTCAGGGACTTTGGCGTGAAGTGCTACACGGACCATATCGCCATGGAGGGCGGTGTTGAGGAACCCTGCTTCGATGCGTATGTCTTCGGTGCCTGATGGCGCGTCGGGGACTTTGACAAAACCGATGCCTTTGGGGGTGGTGCTGATGCGTCCTTCGAGGATTCCAGCACCGGTTGTGTTATTCATGGAAAGTTATTTCACCCGAGTCATTGATTTCAGCAAGGACCTTGCTGACCTTGAGTGCAGGGAAGCGAGCAACGATATGCGAAGATGCTTTTTCCAGTTCGCTGTGGTGGAAAGCATGTTCTTCATCGCGTGAGGTAAAAGCGCTTTTGCCGCCATATGCACCACAGTCGGTGTGATTGATGATGACAACGTTTGAGATGCCGTGGAGGCGCTGTGCGATATCAATTTGTCGGAGAATCATCTCGGCATCAGAAGATTCGCTTGGAGATGCGATGTTCTTTGCCGCGCCAGCGATGGCAACAATATCGCAATCACCCAAAAGACCCTTTTCTTCGAGATATTGTTTCTTAGCTTTGCCGAATCGGTAATCGATACAGTGGAGGACGAGCGTTGAACAACCGTGGGACATAAATCAAATGACAATAAATCCTATAAGTGTTCGTAATATAGCATAAAAGAGAAAGCGGCGTCATCGAGACGCCGCTTTCCCACAACAAGGCTTGGAGATGATTTAGGCCACTCCCGCGAGCACCTCCTGTTGGTACAGGGGGTAGAGGGCGGGCCACTTCTCCACGTCGAAGGAGTACGTTCGCTGAGGGTCCTCGTCCTTGGGCTCGTTCCTCCAGTGGATGTGGACGAGCGTGCTGACCTCGACACGGCCACCGGCCGCGCTAATGAGGCCCTCGATCCGTTGCTGAGCAAGCGCGCTCTCCTGGAGCACGTCGACCCAGTTCATGTTGGAGAGACGGGCCATGCCGCAGGGAAGGTGACAGGTCGAAAGCACCAGAGGGCTTTGAACGATCACCATCACTGCCTTGCGCAGCTCCTCGAGCTGTTGGTCGGCGTAGCCTGGCACACTGGTGATGTTCATGGGGGACTCGGTCACGAACCTGCAGGCACCACCGTGCTGCGTCAGCGGGTGGATCTTGGCACCGCAAACCGCACGTAGGTACATGTACAGGTTGTTGAACCGCTCACAGTCCGGGCAGGAGACGAGCGTGAACTTCTCATGCTCCTTCATTCGTCGAGGGTCGAAGTCCTTGAGGATGCCTTCTTCCCGGAGTCGTCTGACGAGGTGTCCATTGTACGGAATCAGCCCGCTCAGCATATCCACTTGTCTCCGTCGTTGTGGGTTTGTGTGGAACAGAAACGCGTTGTAACGCGAGATTTCCGTCGATGATTATAAATCTGAGACAGAGTTTAGTCAACAAGCACCGACACCATCCCTTCAGCGCTGACTTCCAAAAAACCTGATGTAACAGGAACGAATGATTCAGCACCTTGTGCGTCGATAATTTTCACCATGCCTTTAACAACTTCAGTAATCAGTGGTCGGTGGTGTGGAAGCACAGTAATCTCTCCCGACGATGTTGGTACGGTAACGGAATGTGCGTCCCCGTCAAATGATGTTTTTGAGAGCGAATGAATGCGGACGTGCATAGAGGTTTAAGTTCCAAGTTCCAGATTCCAAAATCCAATGAGTTTTTTGGTTTGGTATTTGGAATCTGGTATTTGATTGGTATCTGGTTTTTGGACTTTGGATTTTACGATGCAGTAACATCGTCAATGGTTCCTTTCATATAGAAATTCTCTTCAGCAACGTCGTCGTGCTTTCCGTCGAGGATTTCGCGGAAGCCCTTGATGGTATCCGCGCGGCTCACGTACTTACCCGGACGTCCGGTGAACGCTTCACCCACGAAGAATGGCTGTGAAAGGAAACGCTGGAGCTTGCGGGCGCGTGCAACGGTCATCTTGTCGGTTTCTGAGAGTTCTTCGATACCGAGGATGGCGATGATGTCTTGGAGCTCTTTGTAGCGCTGGAGTGTCTTCTGAACGTCACGAGCGACTGCGTAGTGCTCTTCACCAACAATCTTAGGATCGAGCGCGTTCGATGTTGATGCGAGCGGGTCAACGGCAGGGTAGATACCGATCTCGGTGAGCGCACGTGCGAGCACGATGGTTGAGTCGAGGTGGCTGAACGTCGTGGCAGGAGCAGGGTCAGTGATGTCGTCGGCTGGGACGTAGACCGCCTGAACTGATGTAATTGAACCTTTTGTTGTTGATGTGATGCGTTCCTGAAGCTCGGCCATTTCGGATGCGAGCGTCGGCTGGTACCCAACGGCTGATGGAAGGCGACCGAGAAGTGTCGAGACCTCAGAGCCTGCTTGCGAGAAGCGGAAGATGTTGTCGATGAAAAGGAGCACGTTCTTCCCTTCTTCGTCACGGAAATATTCGGCCATCGTGAGTGCCGAAAGAGCGACGCGCGCGCGTGCACCGGGGACTTCGTTCATTTGACCAAAGACGAGTGCGGTTTTGTCGATGACACCTGAGCCCTTCATTTCTTCATAGAGGTCGTTACCTTCACGGGTGCGTTCACCAACACCGGCAAACACCGACGCACCACCGCCGACTTCGGCGACATTGCGGATAAGCTCCATGAGAAGAACGGTCTTGCCGACGCCGGCACCTCCGAAAAGACCGACTTTACCTCCCTTGATGAACGGTGAAATGAGGTCGATGACCTTGATGCCGGTTTCAAAGATCTCGGTCTTGGTTGATTGCTCGACAAACGGGGGAGCGGAACGGTGAATCGGCCAGCGTTTTGCAAATTTCTTGGTCGGTTCGTTGAGGGCGGTACCAATGACGTTGAAGATGTTGCCGAGCACTTCTTGCCCGACTGGCACATCGATCTGGTGACCCGTGTTGACCACTTCCATACCGCGCATCAAACCATCGGTCGCCTGGAGCGAGATGGTGCGCACACGGCCTGGCTCGAGGTGTCGGAGAATCTCGAGATAGATCGTACGTCCTTCGTGTGTGATGGTCAGCGCCGTGAAGATAGGGGGAAGCTTTGTCCCCTCCGGAAAGGTGACGTCGACGACCGGACCGATGATTTGTGCGATTGTGCCATTCATAAAATATTTTTTAATGGTTGATTATGATGTAAGTGAACCTGCGCTGATCTCGATGATTTCTTTCGTAATCGCCGCCTGACGAGACTTGTTGTACAGGAGGCCGAGTGACTCACCAAGATCTCGCGCGTTGTCCGCTGCACTTTTCATTGCAGCGCGACGCGCCGAATGTTCAGACGCGTTGGCCTCGAGGATGAGGTGATAGACCTGCATGAGAACAAGGTGACGCGCGAGGTCGGCAAGCAGTTGTGTGGGCTCGGGTTCAAGGAGATAGTCTCCGGTGACAGGAGTTGGCGTCTCGGTTGGTTGACCTTTTGACGTCGCAATCTCATCGGTGAGTGATTTGATTCCGTCGTAGGTGATAGGGAGGAGTGATCGAACGAGCACGTCCTGTTTGAGCGCATTGCGGAAGTGCATAGAAAAAACAGTAACAGTGTCCCACGATTTTTTTTCGTAGCCGTCGATGATGGCCTCTGCGATGGGGTGTACTTGCGCGACGCTTGTATAATCCCCCGCTCGTACAAATGAAGCAACGCTGTGTGCTCCTAATCGTTTGAGGTGTTGGATCGCCTTGAGGCCGATACCGATGCACACGTTTTGTTTGTCGGTGATATCGATGCCCTCTTTGAGACACATCCGATCGAATGTTCGAAGCACGGCTCCGTTGAACGATCCAGCAAGACCTTTGTCAGACGTTACCACGACAAAGAGGCGGTGTGTGATGGGGCGCGGGACGAGGAGGTCGGGGAGAGTTGCGGGGTGATCGTCAGGAAGGCTTGTGAGTTCTTTGAGCAAGCGGAGCGCCTCAAACGCGTAGGGGCGGGAAGCGAGGGCGATTTCTTGGCTTTTGCGCATTTTGGTTGCAGCAACAAGTTCCATCGCCTTGGTAATTTGGCGGATGTTCTTGATGCTCGCAATTCTTCCTTTGAGGGCGTGAGGCGATTCCATGGGTCATTTAGAAGTCGAATCGTTCGATGGCTTCGGTGAGCTTTGCTTCGGTCGTATCGCTTATCTCGCCACTGTCGCGGATTTCGGCAAGAAGTGGCGCGTGGAGGCTCGTGAGGTATTCGATGAACTTCTCTTGCGTAGCTGCGAGCGATTCAAGCGAAGCGTCGTTGAAACGTCCACGGAGTGCTGCAAAAAAGAGAACAACTTGAATCTCGAATGGGAGCGGGGAGAGATCGTTTTGTTTGAGTATCTCGGTCATCACCTGTCCTTCGCGGATGCGCTTCTTGGTCATTTCATCGACATCTGATGCGAACTGAACGAAAGCCTGGAGTTCGCGGAACTGGGCGAGCGTGAGACGGAGTTTTCCTGCCACCTTTTTCATGGCCTTGGTCTGAGCCGCTGAACCGACACGCGAAACCGAGAGTCCGACGTTCACTGCAGGGCGGATACCTTGGTTGAAGAGATCACTTTCGAGATAAATCTGACCATCGGTGATGGAAATGACGTTCGTCGGGATGTAGGCGGTGACATCGTTGAGTTGTGTTTCGATGATTGGAAGCGCCGTGAGTGATCCTCCCCCTTTTTCTTTTGAAAGTTTTGCCGCACGTTCGAGAAGACGGGAGTGAAGATAAAAGACGTCACCAGGGTATGCTTCGCGGCCTGGTGGACGGCGGAGGAGAAGGGAAATCTCACGATACCCCCACGCGTGTTTCGAAAGGTCATCGTAGACGACGACGGCGTCCTCGCCTTTGTCGCGGAAGTATTCTCCGATTGCACAGCCTGTGAATGGTGCGAGGTACCACATCGATGCGGGCGACGAAGCCGGTGCTGAGACAACGATGGTGTAGGCGAGAGCTCCCTTTTCACGGAGCGTTTCGACGATACGTGCGGTCTTTGCTTC
>CAZMAP010000005.1:0-27367 GCA_964564385.1 uncultured Candidatus Saccharibacteria bacterium
CGCGCACCGAGCGCGCAAAGACACACAGCGTGTTGGGCGCGCTCACCGAAGGCAAGAATACCGTCATCGTTACCGATGCGGGCACACCGGGTATCTCTGACCCAGGTTCGTATGTTATCAACGCGGTTCGCGAACAGCTTCCGCACATCAAGATAGAAGCAATCCCTGGACCGTCGGCACTTACCGCTGCGCTTTCGATTGCTGGTGTTGATGCTGCAGAGTTTCTCTTTTTGGGATTTATTCCTCACAAAAAGGGACGACAGACGATCGTGAAAGAACTCGCGGAGGCCGAGCGTACCACAGTGCTCTATGAATCGTCTCATCGCATCATGAAGTTTCTCAACGAGTGCAAGGAGTTTTTTCCACCAAACAGAATGATTGTCGTCGCACGCGAGCTCACCAAGATTTTTGAAGAGGTTGTCCGCGGGACACCCGACGAATTGATTGCTCATTTCGAAGCCGATGACGACAAGCAGAAGGGCGAGTTCGTCGTTATCGTCCCTCGTTTTGATAAGAAAGGGCGCGATACGAATGAAGACAGCGCGAATGATACGAATTGAGCATAGAAATTTTATCCACGCCGCTCTAAAAACAATGAACCGCTGGCCCGGTCCATTGTTCCGCATGGTGTGCGGATGGCTTTGGGTCAGCGGTCGGTCATCGAGCCCCAGGTAGGGAAATGACGTTCTTGTTGTTGCGGATGAGACGTCCGGCTCGAATCATCTCATTGACGGCGTGACGGGTAGCTGTCTGCCTGGTGCCCAAGTTGTGCGCGACGTATCGCACAAGGTTCTTGTGCGGCAAGCCCAGTCGGTTGGCTAGTAACAGGCTCCGTACCATCATCCAAACCGCCTCTTTGTCCATGCTCTCTCCAGGTTGTCCAAGGTCTGGAAGGAAAATAGCACAAGGTATTTTTGGTGTCCAACCCAAGGCGCGCTATACTCGTTCATCTATGTCACGTATGTCAAACGCGGATTCGAAACCATCTCACCTCAAACATCTTATTGTTCTCGTGGTCGCATGTGCGCTTGTTTTTGTTGCGGTCTTTGCATTCGTTCCGCACATTTTTTCATCGACATACACAAGCCCGCTTGTGGTGGCAAAGGATGCTGGTGTGTCAAACGAACTTCTTCCCGAACCACTCAAACAACCGTTGGTTGCACATCTTGATACGCCTGATGCTGTGAAGGCCATCTATATGTCACAGTGTGTCTCGGGGACACCATCGTTCCGTGACAAACTTGTGGCCCTCATCGACGAGACAGAGCTCAATACGGTCATTATCGATATCAAGGATTTCACCGGCAAGCTTGCGTTTACACCCGACGATCCCGACTTGGTATCGTCAGTCTCCGACGATTGTGGTGCGCGCGACATGAAAAGCTTTATCGAAACACTCCATGAAAAGAATATCTATGTGGTCGGACGCATCACGGTTTTTCAGGATCCTTACTACAGCAATCTTCACCCCGAGCTTGCGGTGAGACGCGCGAGCGATGGTGCCGTGTGGAAAGACCACAAAGGACTCTCGTTCATCGACGTTGGTGCCAAGGCGTATTGGAAATACATTGTGGCGATTTCTCAGGCGGCGTATGCCATTGGTTTTGATGAGCTCAATTATGACTATGTGCGCTATCCGTCGGATGGTGATATGAAAGACATTGCCTTCACCCTTTCCGAAGGGAAGCCAAAATACGAGAAGCTCGAAGAATTCTTTTCATATCTTCATAGCGAGCTCTCGGAGCCATTTGGCGACTTTGATACCACGCCAAAACTCTCTGTCGATCTCTTTGGGTACACCACGACCAACAAGGACGATCTTGGTATCGGACAGGTGCTCGAACGTGCCCTTCCGTATT
Organism: uncultured Candidatus Saccharibacteria bacterium; assembly: GCA_964564385.1. GTDB lineage: Bacteria > Patescibacteriota > Minisyncoccia > Phycocordibacterales > EsbW-18 > EsbW-18. Next base: position 1,860 of record CAZMAP010000005.1, read on the forward strand.
TCGATTATGTGATGCCGATGGTGTACCCGTCGCACTACAACTCCGGATTCATCAATATCACCAAACCAGCGACGGAGCCGTATAAAGTCATCAAATATTCGATGGATGAGGCGGTGCGCCGTGCCGGTATGATGGCTACAAGCGTTACATCGACCGCCACTTCAACTGATGTTGCATATCTTCGTGATCAAGCGAGCAAGGGAAGAGGTCACATCGAAGCGTCGCAGCTTCGCCCGTGGCTCCAGGATTTCGATCTTGGTGCTACCTACACACCCGAGATGGTGCGCGCACAGATGCAGGCTACCTATGATGCGGGGCTCGATAGTTGGGCGCTGTGGGATGCGGGGAATACATATACCCGTGCCGCTCTCGAAAGTGAGCCGCCAACCCCCGCACGCGAATAGCCTGTTTTGACGGGGTTTTCCAAAGAGAGTAGATTATTCTGTAGGTGTTCTTCGGGCGTTTCTTGTTTGTACCCGATTCTTTCAACATGAAGATAGCGGACGGAGGAGAAGAGTATTGTGAGACGCCATAACTACATGTAGTTACCTGACGGCACCAACGTCATCGTCAGAAAGCACGCTTTGGATCAGTTTGTTTTCCGCTACTGTTGTTCTCGGGAGGTCAGAAATCCTTTGTCAGCGTTCCGTTCTTGTCTTAGCGGTTCGGAACGGTTCAGGCCTTCCTTAAGGAGGATGATCAGGTACAAGGAACAATACGGGGTTGTTGGTCAGCATTGGATCAACGAGGAGGCCCGTATGCGCTTCGTCGTGGTGTGGAATGGCTACTTTTTTGAGCATTTCCTCGTCACGGCATCTCTTGTGAAATCCATGAGGGGGTGGAGGCGATGATGCACCCAATCGTACACAAGTTTCTCCGCGGGGCCCCGCGGAGGTTTCTTGCGGGGACGGGACTCTTGTTTCTCCCGGTGGTCGCACTCACGACGCTGTGGGTGTGCACGTTTCTTGTTCTTGGTGTTGTCTTCGGGTTCGCTGAGACAGCAGAGAGAATGTGGCCCGTGGCGCTGCTGCTCAAGATTGTGTGGGTCGCTGGCGATCTGCGTGGCCGGCGAGTCTTGCGAAAGGAGTGCCAATACTAGGGTACGTCGCGCTCTTTCTTTGGGCCGTCCACATGTGGACGGCCTGTGTGTTTCTTCGGGTATACTAAGATGTCATATGCGTGGCACCAATCTTGCACAAAAATCATTTCTCTCTCTTTTCTTTTTTACGCTTTTCTTCAAGTTTGGTGCGGGTATCCACTACACCGTACTCTCGGCGCTCGGCGAGCGTGTGTTCCCGGTGTGGGTTGTTGGAATCATCATCTCTGGCGCTTCGGTGCTACAGATGGTGCTTGATGTTCCTGCCGGGATACTTCTTGATCGATGGGGATACACAAGACTTCTTAAGATTTTTGTCGGCGTCTTTCTTGGTGCGTCCGCAATCATGTTTTTTGGCCTGAATCCTGTGCTGTTCGTCGGAACCGTTTTTCTCGCAACATTTGGGTGGTTGTTCTACGGCCCCGGCGTGAACGCATACATACTTTCTGAGGCGCCGCATGCGGTTGCAGGAAAAACGATGGGCCGCATGCATGCGTTCGAGAGTGCGGGGATTGTTGCAAGTGCTGCGGTGCTGCCGTTCATCATCCTTGCACCGTCATATGTCATTGGGACGGTTGTTTTTGGGCTTTTGGTGGTTGCGTTCGCGTTTCTCTGTTTTGTTCCACGCGAACGTTCGCTTGTGCACCACGTTCCCAAGACGCCGCGTCACCACTACTACATCCGCCGAGAGTTTCTTCATAACGTCATTGCTGCCATGAGGAAGCTCAACCCCGCGAGTGCGCTTCTTGCGTTGCAAAATTTTTCATCAGCGACCTTCTACGGAATGATTTGGTTTGCGGTTCCTATCGCAATTGCACAAGGTCTTGCCGGTGATTTGCCCTCGGTTGGTTTGGGCGTTTTTGATCTCGCGGTCGTCATCCTTGGGGCGTTCTTTGGAAAGCTCGCCGATACGCTCCACAAGCCACTTTTGGTCGTCGGCGGGCTGTTCTTGTTTGCTGGTGCCGGGTTTTTGCTCGGGTTTAATCTCAACCTGTTGTTCCTGCTTCTTGGCTTCATCGCTACCGCGGGTGATGAGCTCTCGAGCGTATCGCTGTGGGCGTGGCTCGACGCGCTCGACGCCGACCATGCCCAAAACGGCCTCGTTAACGGGGTCATCACGTTCTTCGAAGACCTTGGATGGGCCATTGGGCCGTTGGTCGCCGGCTTAACCTACGAGTTCATCGGTCCCGGGGGTGTCATCGTCATGGGGGCAAGCGTCTTGTTTGTCACGTTCCTCGTCTCAGTCGCTTTGCTCTATCATCCACGCATTCGTCCGCTTCATGCTTTGCGTGGTCTTTCGCTCGCGCCGCATCGACGTCGCCACAAACACTAGGCTCTCTTTGTGAAGGTGTAATTTAAATTGTTGCCGTACTGCCTCACTTGTACCTTCCACATAGGTTTCGCATTCTCGGGGGACCTGACCTATACTAGTTCTATCCATGTCCTTTGATCCAAAACGAATCACTTACATCGGAGAGACCGATTACCGTAACAAAAAAGTGAAGTTCGGCATCAGAGCCAACGACCGAACGCGTCACATGTACGTTATCGGTAAGACGGGTACCGGTAAGTCGACACTTCTCGAAAACATGGCTGTTCAGGACATCCAGAACGGCGAAGGTTTTGCGTTCCTCGATCCGCACGGTAAGACCGCAGACCTCCTCCTCGACTACATCCCCGAGCACCGCATCAACGATGTGCTCTATTTTGCCCCGTTTGATTTGGCAAATCCGGTGTCATTTAACGTGATGGAAGACATCGGTCCCGACAAGCGTCATCTTGTGGCTGCCGGTCTCATGTCGGCGTTCAAGAAGATCTGGGTTGATGCGTGGAGCGCGCGCATGGAATACATCCTCAACAACACAATCCTCGCGCTCCTCGAATACCCCAACTCGACACTCCTCGGCATCAATCGCATGTTTGCCGACAAAGAATTTCGCAAGGAAGTTGTCTCGCATGTCACTGATCCAGGGGTGAAGTCGTTTTGGGAAGATGAGTTTGCAAACTACACCGACAAGTTTGCCGCCGAGGCAACGCCCGCTATCCAGAACAAGGTGGGACAGTTTACCGCGAATCCGGTCATTCGCAATCTCATTGGCCAACCAAAATCGACATTCAATATCCGCGAAATGATGGACCAGCGGAAGATTATTATCATCAACTTGTCCAAAGGTCAGGTCGGTGAAGACAGTGCGAACCTTCTCGGGTCCATGCTCATTACGAAGATTTATCTCGCAGCGATGTCGCGTGCGGATATGCGCGAACCCGAGCTCGCAAAGCTTCCAAACTTTTATCTCTACGTCGATGAATTTCAATCGTTCGCAAACGAGTCATTTGCCGACATTCTTTCTGAGGCCCGCAAGTACAAGCTCAACCTCACTATCGCTCACCAATACATCGAACAAATGAGCGATGAAGTGCGCGCGGCGGTGTTTGGCAACGTTGGGACGATGATTACGTTCCGTGTTGGAGCGACTGATGCCGAATATCTCGAAAAGGAATTTGCGCCGGCATTTACCGCCGAGGACCTTGTCAATCTCGGGTTCGCGCAGGTCTACATGAAGCTCATGATTGACGGCATGGCGTCTGCGCCGTTTTCCGCACATACGCTCGGACCTATTGCGCCGCCACACATCTCGTATCGTGATGTTGCCATTGCGCGTTCTCGCGCTCAGTTTGCGCGTCCGCGGCAAGAAGTTGAGGATGAAGTCATCGCATGGCACCAAAGGTCCTTTAGTGATCGTGAGCGCGACGCTGGTGGGCGTGGAGGCTACCAGCGCGATCAGTCGGGGAGGGGACAGGGAGATAAGGATACACGACAGCATGGCATCAAGGACACCACTCGAGGGGAAGGTGGACAGAGCAGTCGTGGCGGTCGCGGGGACGAGCGTGGGATGAGTCGTCAAACTCCTCCACCAGCGCGAGATATGGCTGGTGGACGGCCGCCGGCTCACATGGAGAAGTCTCAAGAATCACGTCTGGTGCAGTCTTCACCACAGCGCAATTCAGAGAGGCCACGCACTGATCGCCGTCCCGAGCCTCGTCGCGAGCAGACACCTGTTGAGCGCGAAACAGAATTGCGCAAGGTGCTGTCACTCGACCGTCTCAAGGCCGAACAAGCTCCACGTCGCGACATGAACAAGATGAAAGACCCGACGCCTGAAAAGCTCTCGGATTTGAAGAGCGCGCTTGAGGCGTTGTTGGAAAAAGCGGGAGGAGAAGGCTCACAACCAACAGTCGACAGCTCACAACAAAAGTCTCAACCAGTTTCTGTGTCAGAACCAAAACAACAGCCCGCTCCACAATCACACCATCAGTCGAAACCTGTTGAACCACAGACGGTTCCTCAACAGCCTCAGCCGAAGGTTCAAAAACCCGTGCCCGAAGTGCCCGAAAAGGTGCTCAAAGAGATTTTTGAGAAGAAGGACTCGTTTTAACTTTTCTTTACTATCCCCGCGCTATGCTCTCCCACATGAGAGCATTTTCTTTACCTTGCCGAAGCTTTGTAAGGGCGGGTCACCTTCTTCTTGCGATTATTGTCGCGATTCTCTTATTCACGATTCCAATGATTGCGAACGCTACCGTTGTTATCAACGAAGTCGCATGGATGGGTGGGCCTGCATCAGCAAGCGACGAATGGATCGAACTGTATAACGATGGTGCGGATGCGGTCGCACTTGGTGGTTGGAGGCTTGTTGCTGATGATGGCGCTCCGACTATTTCGCTTTCTGGGAGTATTCCGGCAGGGGGTTTCTACATCATGGAGCGCACCGATGATGACAGCGCGCCTGGTGTCACCGCTGACAAAATCTACACTGGAGATCTTGCGAATGCGGGTGAGACGCTCAAGCTCATTGATGGTGATGCCACGGTTGTTGATGTTGTTGTTGGGGGGAGTGGTTGGAGCGGAATTGGGGGGAACAATACCACAAAAGACACACCACAACGCCAAGCTGGTTCAACATGGATTACCGGCATCCCGACGCCGAAGGCGATGAATACCACGGTGTCGTCCGATACTGGTTCTGGTGCGGGCACGAGTACGGCTAGTACGTCGCCTGCGGCGAAGAAAATTGTTGTGACCGGTGGATACAAGCAGGTCGTCTTTGCATATGCGGGTGAGGATCTCTCGGCGATTGCCGGCGCAGATGTTTTGATCGAAGGATATGCGGTGACCGACAAAAACATCCGTGTTTCTGCTGCACGGTATGAGTGGTCGTTCGGTGATGGATCGAGAGGAAAGGGTAAGGAACAGCTTCACACATATTATGAACCGGGGACGTATGTGGGAGTGCTTACGGTTTACGGCAACGACCAAAAACACAAGGACAAGATCATCATCACGGTCCTTCCGGCAGATGTCCGAGTAAAGAGCGTTGTCTCTGGTGTGCGCGGTTTCATCGAGATTGAAAATCGTTCATCATCGGATGTCGACTTGTCTCGGTGGCGCTTGTTTGTTGATTATGCACGTGGGAGGAAGAGTGCGGGCACGTTTGTGATGCCTGACGATACCATCATCAGAGCTTCATCGTCGGTGCGATTTTCCAATCGTGTCACAAAACTCACTCCTGGCCTCGACGACGCCGTCATTCTCCAATTCCCAAGCGGAGCGCGGGTTGTTGAAGAATCGATTGCAACATCGTCTGTTGAGGGGGTATGACCTTCGCTCTGTGTTTGATAAGGCAACAATTAAAATTAGAATCGTTGCCTTCCAATTGTCGCTTTCTCTAACACCTAGAACCTAGCACCGAGAACCTGTATGCTGTCTGTATGACTGCTTTGCCAGAACAGAAAGGCTCTTTCATCATCAGTATCGACTACGAGTATGCTTGGGGATATGTAGACCAGGAGCTTTCCTCGTCGGATATAGCAAGAATTAGAGAGGAGGTAGGAATAACAACGCGGCTTATCGAGCTTTTTGAACACCATCGTGTCCCTGCCACATGGGCAATCGTTGGGCATCTTCTCGAAGTGGGGGAGCATGGCCAAGACAGTGCATGGTTTGATACGCGTGGTCTCATACGGCGCATTACAACATCGTCGGTTGGTCACGAAATCGCTAGTCATTCGTACGCGCATCCTCTCTATGGTGAGATTGACGGCGCAACCGCACAGGATGATATCGCTCGTGCCGCGGATGTTCACAAAAAGCACAGTCTTGCGTTCCAATCGTTCGTATTCCCGCGCAACAAAGAAGGACATTACGCGCTTCTTGCGGATCATGGCATCACAGCGTTTCGTGGCCTTCGTCCGGCCTGGTATCACAAGTTTCCGTACCGCCTTTGGCCACTTGGGAGTGGTATTGATTATTGGTTGCCGACGGCACATACGGTGATTCCAGTAGTCCATTCAAGCGGATTGATAAATATTCCTGATAGTCTCGCATTTCTTTCGCGCAAGGGCCTCAAAAAACTTCTCCCACCGTTTCAGGCAGTTCGAAAAATATGCCACGCGCTTGATGTCGCATCACGGCGTGGCGAAACATTTCATCTTTGGTTTCATCCGTCGAACTTTTCGTACAGTACCGATACGCAATTCAAGATACTTCATGCGGTACTCACACATGCTGCCGAGCTTCGCGACCGTCGTATGCTTGATATTGTGACGATGGGTGAACATGCCAAAGTGTATATGAATTCCCACCATGAATAACGTTTTTCAAGAATCAGTTAAGCCACATGTAACTCATTCCCCGTTTTGGGATGCGACGTGGGAGCGTTTTCTTGTCACCGTGTTTCCATATATCACACTTCGTTATTTTATTTACCGTGGTACACATGCGGTGCGCGTTGCAGATATCGATGGGCGCATCACGAGCGTTCCATTCTCTGATGGGGGTGATGTTGTTGCACTCTCGGATGCGTCGCTTTCGATTGAATTGTTCCGTGCGGATCTTATTGAATGCTTTGGATTGAAAAGTATGGTGCGCGTTCACGAATACCATGCCCGTGCTGTGCCGACAGACACGTCCGCGGATATTATCGATTTTCGTCTCGATCTGAAATCGTTTAGCATCGATTCGGTACGCAAGACACTTCGTCATATTCTTGACGATGATTTGCCTGTCGGTTCTGAGATTCGCTCCGCCACAGCATCGGAGGCCGGTAGGATTTACAAACTCTATCTGGAAACGATGCACAATGCGGGAGGTACCGCCTTGCCACGAGAAGCCTTTGACGAACTCATGGGTAGGGATGTCTTTGTTTTTGTACTCGATGGAACCATCGAAGCCGCATCGGTATTTTTCGCCGATGGTGCTTCTGTGTATCACTTCATTAGTGCATCATCAAAAGTAGGAAAGCATGTCCACGCGCCACATCACATTCTTTTTCATGCAATCAAACAATTTCAGCAGGCGGGAAAATCTGGTCTTTTCTTGGGAGGCACGAACGCGTCCTCGTCGCTCCGCACGTTCAAAGAGGGGTGGCGCGGTGAAGAGTGCAAAATCTATACCGTTGGTGGCGCTCCTGCACATGAGGCGGCTCGCCATTCGCCGCTCCGAGCACTCTGGAGGCTCATTCCTGCCGGTCTGCTTTCCAAGGCCACGAAACTTGTAGGGAGGAGGGTGTTTTAATGCGTCAAGGCAACACCTCAGCAAATACACCACAGAGTATCCGACTTGGCAACTTTTAATATTTTAGGAAACACCCACGATATCGGAAACCCTCTTCTTATACACCAGCATCTCCTCATTGGTTTTGATATGCCACAGCGGGATGCACAGTGTGTGCTGTGCAGCTTCGATGGTGTTGGAAAATGGTGAGCGGTCGATTTCTGTTGCTTCGATAATTGGATGATTCCAGAGCCGTTCGGCGATGATGCCGTGCTTGAACAAACGCTTCTGCGCAGTTCCTGGATTGCTGACTTGTATCGGATAGCAGTAGCCCATGCTTGCCTTGCGCTTTTCGAGCGCGTGGCCAAGATAGCGGCGTGACAAGCGACGCATGCGGGCGAGGCTGTTCCATGTGGGCGCGTGAGAGGGTTTTTTGTTGCGTGAGAAAAGGAGACGGAGACACATAATGACCGCAGCATTGACCCACAAGAGCTTCTTCACATCTTTGATGGATGTGAGTGTTGTGCGTGGTTGTGTGAGTGTGCTTGCGATGACATGACCTTTTGGAATAATCGCGAGCCCACCGTCGGGGACGGGAAGCGTTTTTGAGAGGCTGTAGTAGCGCGCATCACCATCGATGCGGTCGATCGGTGTTGTTGGGAGCGCCATGTGTGCCCAATCTTCGATGACAACGATTCCGCGGTTGCGCAATGATTGGATGATAGATGGACTTGGTAACTTACCGTACGTAGCGACGATGAGTGTCGCATCGCATTTTGTTTCGTACGCGCTTTCTGTTGGTTGATAGGTGAGGGGATCGATATCGAGAAATACTGGCTCGATGCTGTAGTGTTTGAGTACTGGAAGAATGTTGGTGCAGAGAAAGGCAGGGAGTGCCACGCGCTTGTGCTCGAGCCCGAGCGTCTCAATGATGAGTGCGAGCGCCGATCGGCCGGAGTCGGTCAGTGTGATATCATGGCCTGGAAACAAGGCAGAAAGCCGAAGTTCAGGGTCTTGAGGACGCGTCATGAGCCTTTTGATATAAGCCCCAAAAGGAATTGTAGGATGAAACGTGATCATAGAATTCTTCTTCCGGTCTTACACTATCTTCCCGTTCTGGGAGGGTTCGAGGTGTTTCTCAAAAACATCGTTGAACGGGTTGGAGTCCATACTGACACGTTCGTCGTGACTGGCAAAGTGGCCGGACAGCCTCCGGTCGAACATCGCGGTCGAACCACAATCATTCGCAACGCATCACTCTACCCACTTCGTGACCTTTCGTACAGCTCGTACTGGTACATCATCTCGATGATGCCGATACTGCTGTGCTATACGATATATCTCATTTTCACTGAGCGCATCACACTCCTTCACGCCAACGGATTTTTTAGTGGGCTTATCTGTCTTACGGCGCACGCACTCACGGGTGTGCCCTATGTGCTCACAATCCAGTCTGCTGACTTCACTATATATCACGAGGAAGTGAGTCTCAATTTTATCGTAAAGATGCAGGATTTTTTTGAAAAACTCGTGTTTCGTCACGCGGCTGTGTGTCATGCGGTTTCCAATGATCTTTGCGCGCACTACCTGCGCCAAGGGGTGACGTCGTGCGTGATGATTCCCAATGGTGTAGAGACGCGTCTCTTCAAGCCGATTGATTCGAATGAACGACAGGTATTGCGCGATCGATACACTATTCCGCGCGACGCTTTTGTCATTTCCAACATTTCGCGTCTTGAACCCAAGAATGGCGTCTCGGAATTGATTGATGCGGTCGCGGAACTTATACACGAACATCCACAGATTTTGCTCGTGCTCATTGGTAGCGGGAGCAAACGGGAAGAGCTTGAGGTGTATGTCCGCGACAAAGGTCTCGAGAAACATGTACGATTTATGGGGCAGGTTGCGTATGGCGATGTTGGGCCGATTATCTCTCTGTCGGATGCGTTTGCGCGCACGCCACGGGCTGAAGGATTCGGTATCGTCTTTCTCGAAGCAATGTCGGCTGGCGTTCCTGTTATTGGCACACGGACGGGCGGTATTCCTGATTTTATCGAACACGATGTGACAGGCCTCTTGTGTGAGGTGCGTGATGTCGATTCGATTGCGTGGGCGCTTCGTCGGCTCGTCACCGATGAGGCTCTTCGTGAGCGACTGGTTTTGAATGCGACAAAAATGGTTCATGAGCGTTACGATTGGGATGTGGTCGCAGATCGAATCACTAGGGAGGTGTATCAAGCTGTATCATGAAGCTTCTCATAGCAACAGGAATCTATCCGCCCGAGGTTGGTGGGCCGGCAACATACAGTAAGCTGATGCTCGATCGGCTTCCGGCGTTTGGTTGGGAAGTTGAAGTGCTTCCATTCAGAGTCGTCGGGCATCTTCCAAAAGTGATACGACACGTTGCATATGCGTGGGAAGTTTTTTGTCGCGCGAGGGACGTAGACGTGATCTATGCACAAGATGTTGGGAGTGCGGGCCTTCCCGCTTTTGTCGGCGCTCGTCTTCGAGGAAAACCTTTTGCCGTGCGTGTTCCAGGTGATTATGCGTGGGAGACTGCTTCACAAAAATTCGGCGTCACTGATAGCATCGACGATTTTCAAGACCGTCGGTATGGTTTTATGGTTGAAATCTTTCGTTCGGTAGAGCGAATCATTGTGCGCCACGCACATCTTGTTATCACCCCAAGCGATTATTTTACTCGGCTTGTATCTCGATGGGCAAAGCGAGGATCAAAGATTTCAGTGCAGACGGTTTACAACGGTATCGAGTCGCCCCAATTATTACCTTCGCGCGAACAGGCACGAAAAAGTCTTGGTGTTGCTGTTGACGACAAGCTCGTACTTTCAGCTGGAAGACTCGTTCCGTGGAAAGGATTTCCTGCACTTATTGATGTCATCGTTGATTTACACAAAGAAGATTCGCGATGGCGTTTTGTTATCTTAGGTGACGATCCGGAACGAGCCCATCTCGAACGCATGATTGCTGATTATGGTGCTGGAGATTACATCACGCTCGCTGGGAATCAACCCAGAGAAAAGATGTTCGCGTATTGTCGAGCAAGTGACGTGTTCGCCCTTAACTCTTCATTCGAAAGCTTTTCATTCCAAACTGTCGAAGTGATGCGTGCAGAGACTCCTTTCGTTGGAACGAACATCGGAAGCCTCCCCGAACTTGTTGCAAATGGACGTGAGGGGATTCTCCTTACTCCTGATGATCGTGAAGGCTTTAAGAAAGCGATTGTGCGAATGGTAGATGACCGTGCATTCCGCAATCAGTGCGTTGTTGCCGCATTAGAGAAATCACAAACATTCTCAATTGAACGAACGCTTCAGGAGACCTCAGCTTTGCTCAAACAACTCTATGAAAGAAAATAGCAATTCAACGAGGGTCGGCTATCCGATAATTATGTTTGGCACCGATGCGTCGGTGTTCGATCCAAAGAGTGACTCAGCGCTTCGTATGAAGACGTACGAAGAATTTCACTCGAAGATTTACATCGTTACATCTGCTTTTGATAAAGAGGGAAGAGACGTGGTTAAACTCAGTGAGAAAACGTCGGTGTATTCATCGAAGGGCGGGAATAAGGTCAAAGTCTTGTGGGGGATGTACCGTCGTGCACAAAAGCTGATGCGCGAACACAGAGTTCGATGTGTGATGTCTCAGGATCCTTTTATGCTCGGACTCATTGCCTATCTTTTGACTCGTGGAGGAAAGGGTGTCTTTTCGGTTGGTATTTACGGCACAGATACGAGCAATGTTTTCTTTTGTAGAGAATCATTGAAGCATCGTTTCTATGCGCTCGTTGCTCGTTTCGTCTTGCCGCGCGCCACTGCAATCCAAACAGACGGACCCGAGACCGTTGAACGTCTTCGTGGTGTGTACGGCGATAAGGTTTTCTTTAAACCGATGATACCGGCGAACATCGATGTGCTTGGGGCCCGTAAACCACTCCATTCCCAAGGGCCTCTCAAGGTTCTTTTTATGGGAAGGTTTGTTGCGCAGAAAAATATTCCGCTTCTTGTTGATGTCATTGAGCAGACTAACAAACAGATTCCAAGCAAAGCTTATTTCACTGCTGTAGGCATCGGGCCTGAGCATGATTGGTTCAAGGGTGAGATTGGTACGCGTGGTTTGCTCGGTGCCTGCAGCGTCCCCGGCTCTGTATCGCGTGAGGAAGTTGCTGACCTCGTGGTGAATCATGATGTCCTTTTGATGGTCTCATATTACGAAGGATTTCCTCGTGTTTTTATGGAGGCTGCGGTTGCCGGCATGCCTGTCATAACGACCGATGTTGGCGGCATCAAAGATTTGATTGTTGATGGGGAGAGTGGATTTGTTGTGCCACAGGGTACATCCGGACAAGAGATTGCCGAGCGTATCAAGAGGCTTGCAGAAGACCGGGCCCTTCTCGAGTCGTTTTCTGTGGTGATTAGAAAGCGCTGGCAAGAGATGTATGGCGGTACAACAGTCCTTGATTATCAGCGGCCACTCGCCGAATTTCTCGGACGCTGTTTAGGGGTTCTGCCCAATGGGGTGCAGGGGCAGTAGTCAGGTGGTATCGTACAGCCTATGACTGAACCAGAAAAAATAACCACAGAGCCACAGATTCAAGTGCCAAAAGAGCACTACGCGGCCATGAAGTACGACACCTTGGAGCGATTCATCTCCTACCACCATCAGATTTTTTCTGTCCTTAAGCTACGTCCTCAAACTCTTCTCGAGATTGGTGTCGGCAACAAACTCGTCTCGTGGTATCTCAAGCGTGAAGGTGTTGACGTTACGACGGTCGATTTTGATAGAGAACTCAATCCGGATATCGTTGCGGACGTACGGCATATGCCGATTCCAGACCAGTCATATGATCTCGTTATGGCATGCCAAGTGCTCGAGCATATTCCGTATGAAGATTTTGAGAAAGGTCTTGCGGAGATGCGACGCGTTAGCAAGCGTTATGCCATCGTCGCGCTTCCGCGCATCAGCGCGTACTTCGAGCTCGTCATCAAGTTCCCGTTTATTCGCACACTACTCAAGCGACCGTTCATCGATCTCACCATCAATCGTCATCTTAACTTTGGCGGATTTGAGACGTCGGGTCAGCACTATTTCGAAATTGATCGAAAGAAATATAAGCTGAGTAAAATTCGAGAGAAGATCAAGAATCATTTCAACATCATCGAAGAATTTAGCCCGGTACTCAATAAATACCACATCTTTTTCATCCTGGAACGAAAGCCATAAATGAAGCTGCTTATACTCACACAAAAAGTTGATGCGCTCGATGATAATCTCGGATTCTTTCACCGATGGATTGAAGAGTTCGCGAAACGCTGTGAGTCGATTATCGTTATTTGTCTCTACAAGGGCACACACAGCCTTCCACAGAATGTGCGTGTTCTTTCGCTTGGCAAAGAGGGTGGTGTTTCGCGCATCAAATATCTCAAGCGTTTCTACTCGTACATAGTTCGTGAACGCAAAAACTATGACGCAGTTTTCGTACACATGAACCAGATTTATGTGGTTCTTGGCGGGCTCTTCTGGAGATTGTTCGGAAAACCGATTGGTCTTTGGTACGCCCACGGCGCTGTCTCTCTGAGTCTTCGTTGTGCGGCACTCATGACAAACAAGGTATTCACATCCACCGCTGAAGGATTCAGAATCGCTACGCCGAAGCGACACATCGTTGGACAGGGGATTGATACAGGATTGTTTATTCCAAAAAACGATTACGCGATTACAGTTCCCGTGCGCCTCGTCACTGTTGGTCGGGTTATACCTTCTAAAAATATTGAGATGCTGGTGGACGCGCTCGTAATCTTGCGCTCTTCTGATGTGCCGGCGACGCTCGATGTTGTTGGGTCGTGTGATCGGGGAAATGAGACATATCTTGTCACTTTGAAGGAATACATAAAAGACAAAGGGCTTGGTGAAGCGATCCGTTTTACGGGAGGCGTTCCGTATGCAGATTTACCGAACCTCTTGCTTGGGTATGACATCTTCATTAATGCGGGAATGACCGGAAGCCTCGATAAAGCTTTGCTTGATGCAGCGGCAGCAGGGCTTCCTGTGGTTTCGTCCAATCCGGCAGCAGTAGCGTTCTTAGGAGGTGACGATTCCACTGGCGTATGTCGTCCGAATGCTCAGAGCTTTGCGGATGCGATTAAAAAAACAATCGGAATGAACGAGACTGAGCGGGAAGCGTGGGGGATGTCACTTCATGAGCGGGTTGCAAAAGACCATGCGCTTTCGCGGCTCATAGACATCATACTCGCGGAGCTCCGATAATTCGTCTTGTTGAGACATTGATTTTATGAGATAGTTACGCATCTAAGATGTTAAAAATGAGCCCCAACGTTGATTCAACAGGAACAAGAGCATCGCTGACGAACGATTACGTTCGCGACTATTACAACTCGTATCTCGAGAAGAATGTTAAGACATATCGCGATGCACGCTGGTTCTCGTCAGAACCTGCTCGTTTTGATTATGAACAGACAAAACGTTCTATACTTGCCGCGCTTGGAAATGATAGGTTTGCCACCGCGCTTGAAGTGGGACCTGGAGATGGTGCGTGGACACCATTTTTCGTAGAACGATCTGGTTCATTGACGCTACTTGAACAGTCAGATCAGATGAAACAACGTGTTGAGCAACTCATCAAAGAGAAAGGATTTTCGAATGTGTCGGTTGTGCGCGGCAGCTTTCCAAAAGATGCCCCAAGCCAGACGTATGACCTCATCGCATCGATCCGTGCATTTGAGTATTTTGAAGACAAGCCACTTGCGCTTAGAGCGTTTGCATCTCTTCTTGCATCTGGCGGACGTCTCATCATCGTTACCAAAGATCCTCGGTATATCACACTTCGTGGAAAGCCTAAGCGCACGCTTCATGACGGGCAGGTGACTCCGGCCGAATTCATCCGCATGGCAAATGCAGCCGGACTTTGTGTCGAGAACTACTATCCAGCAACGATGCGATGGAAGTCGAGCGTGGGGCTTTCTCGCATTTTCTTTCACATGCTCCACAGGCTCGTGGTGAGTCTCAAAACAGGAATGGTTGCGCCACTCTTCGCGCAGTATGCATCCGAAAGCTACCTCTACATCCTCACGAAGGTGAGTGATTAATTGACTATCATGATCATCGAATTCTTCGGCGCACCGGGAGCAGGGAAGACATCCGGGGCACGCAGTCTTTCGGCAGAGCTCGGTTTGCCGATCGTGCTCAAGGGGGGTGAACACCGAATACGGGATTCGATCGTGTATGCGATCTCGCACCCTCTCTATTCGTTCTTCTTCTTTTTTACAATTATGTGGCAGACGGCTCGCACGGGAACATGGTCGCTTCTGCGTTGGAGGCTCGCTGTCATTGGAAGCACCTATTCGGTATTGCGCGGTGCATCGCGTTTTCCTGGCATTGCGATAGTGGATGAGGGACTCCTCCAAAGAGTGTTGAGTGTCTATGAGGAAAAAATATCTCCATCGCGAGCCGCTTGGTTGATTCATTTTCTTTCGCCGGAGTATGTTCTTGTCGTGACATCGACAGAACGAGAATTCCATCGCTACACAGATTCCACACACCCCCGTTGTCGTCTTGGGGAAGCGTATATGACACGATGGAAGGAGATTATTCGGCACAACACAACAGTGATTCGTGAGGCTCTCGCGAAGAGCACAGTACCTTTTGTGCCCGCTGATGATGGCCGGGCGGTCGAAGCAATCAAAGCTCTTTTTCTTCATACATCATGAAACCTATAAGAACAGCTTTTATCATCAACGACTTCTCGGGTGCTGGCGCCCAGAAGCTCGTCGCAGACATACTTTCCCGTATCGATAAGACGCGTTTTCGCTTGACGCTCATCTCACTTTTTGAGGTGAAGGGTGGAGCGACCATGTACCATCTGCTCCCGGCCGATATCGAGATTGTCCGAATGAACTTCAGAGGCTTCTTTGATCTTGGATCGTTGATGCAACTGTGTCGTGCACTCATTCGTTTACGAATCGATGTGGTCATCTCCCATCTTTTCTTCAGCAACACCGTTGCTCGAGTTCTCAAGCCCTTCGTTGGTTACCAGGTCATCACGACAGAACACAATACGTACATCAATAAAAAACGCCTCCATCAGATAATTGATCGCATTTTGGCGATGTGGACATATGCGATAATCGCCGTTTCGACAACAGTTAAGACGTTCACTGCTGCTCAGGAAAAGATCCCTCTTTCGAAATTCAAAGTCATTCATAACGGTATCGATGTCGCTGGCATCACGGCGGCGGTCCAAAAGGCGGATGTGCATGCAGTGAAAAAAGAGCTCGGACTCGAGAATGCTCGGATTATGATCAACGCTGCGCGATTGACCGAACAAAAGGATCACTCACTGCTTTTGAAAGGGTTCGCACCAGTTGCTGAGCGGTACCCAGACCTACACCTTGTTGTGTTGGGGGAGGGTGAAAAGAGAGAACAGCTTGAACGGGAGGCGCGAGCGCTAGGTATACAAGGACAGGTCCACTTTCTCGGATATTGTGATGATGTCTATCGATATTACGCGGCAAGCGACTTCTTCGTATCAACCTCACAGATTGAAGGATTTGGATTGGCACACGCTGAAGCCTTGGTCGCGGGACTCCCGTTGTTATCTACCAAAACCGCTGGCCCCGATGAAATGATTAGAGAGGGGTTGAATGGATTCTTTATCAACGAACACACGCCTCAGGCAGTCACGGAAGGGCTGATGAAGATGCTGTCTGCGGATCTTCCTGCGATGCGCGACCAAGTCCGATTAAGCGCAGCGCGTTTTGACATCGCTGCGACGGTAAAGAGTTACGAAGAGCTCATTGTCGAGGCGATCACAGTTCGTTGATTCACGGGATTAATTTTTAGGTTTGAGAATCACCTCGGCCTTTTTTATATCGTATCGAAAAGGGAGCAATACTGTAGAAGGGTCGTTGCCTATGAAGAATCTTTTTTTGTTCGCTTCCAAAAGATATGGAGTGTATCCTTCGATGGTCGACTGGAAATCTTCCTCTGATTCGAATGTGTCAGTCCTGAATTCAAGCTCCACAATAGGTTTGAACTTTTTGAGTGTTTTTCGCAGGCCAAGCAAGACTTCGCGTTCGTATCCTTCGGTGTCTATCTTGATGAAGTCGAGTCGATCAAGTCCCAAAGATGTCACCATATCATCGCCTTTAGCAACACGGAGGGTCTGTGTCGCCAGATGTTCTGTTTGTGAACTCTTCACAAAGGAGCCCGTTCCAAGATTTTCTTCACTAGGAGAATAAAAAGTCGTTTCGGCATCGTGCTGTCCCAATCCTACTCGGTGCAAGGACACGTTCGTGATGTCGTTTTCCTGCATGCGGCGTTTGAATATATCTGCTACAGGTGCAAATGGCTCAAATGCGTGCACGTGGGCTGCTTGAGTCGAAAAGTAAAGCGAGTGATGTCCAACGTTTCCTCCTATGTCGAGGACTATACCGTCGTGTGGTATACATGAGCCCATATACAACATGAACTCACGTTCGTGCGCCCCCCAGAAAAAAACCCCTCGGTCTATTGCGTTATTCAAGTTTCCTCGGTATGTGTGGCCAAAGAAGGGGACTGCAAACTCGAAATTTTTTGCGGTGAGAAATTGAAACAGTCTATATCTCAACCCCCAACGTATGAAGTTCAGGTTTCCTATGAGCCTAAACGCATATAGAATGGGTTTCATTGTCATACCTTCTCTTCTAAGAGTGCTTGCACGATGCGTTCGCTTGCGTGTCCGTCTGAATGGACGAAGTAGGTGTCACGCACCTGTTTGCGCTTAGCACCATACACATCTTGTACCACGGTTGCCTCAAGTGCTGAAATCAGGCCATCTGTGTCATACGCCTTTGGCCCAGGAGTATAAGTTTCGTAGGGAAACGCGAGCCCCTCTCTTGTTGTGTATTCTTCTAAGTCGTACGGGAAGAAGATAATTGGTTTATCGAGCAGTAAGAAATCATAGATAAGCGACGAGTAGTCGTTAATAAGGATGTCAAAATGTTCAAGGAGGGGATATAGGTCGGAAGGGGGGCAGAAATAGAGACCTGCGCCAGACTGCAAGCGTTCTTGCGCGAGGTATTTTGGGTGAAGCGTGATGACAAGGAGGTAGTTTTTCTCTGCGAGCCACGATGTGAGCTTTGTGAGGTCAAGTATTTGTGATAGTGGGAGCGTGCTCTGTCCACGACGATATGTTGGTGCGTACAAAATTTTTTTTGTATACGAATCTGTCGTAAGCAACTGCTGGAGTGTCAAATCTACGTCAATCTCACTACCTTTGATGTTGTGTGCAAAGATATCGTTGCGAGGATATCCGGTGTGGAATATCTTTGCTTTTTTTGTGAATACAGGTGAAAGCAACTTTTCGATGAATGGCGAGGGGCAGAAGATATAATCGTGTTTGCGTGGCGGTGGCACGTTGTAGCCTTTCTTTTTCATCCCGCGTCCATGGAGGAGTTGAACAAGACGTGTTCCCCCCGTCCACCGAAATGTTTCTGGTTGGAGGAATGCGTCGATGATGGTGGTGCCTGCGCGTATTGAAGTCCAGATACCTTTTAGCGAAGTGTGGTGATAGGCACGGTATCCTTTGAGTCGTAATCTTTTGGCCAAGTCTTCATCTTCGGCGAGCCACACGGTTTGTAGGGCTGGGTATGTGTTTGATGTGTGTAAAAAGAGATACTTGGTATTGTCGGCGAATATCCCCTTACCATCTCGACCATGCCAACCAATAAATACCCAAAGACGGTGGTCACGCGGACAGAGGTACGAGAGCATATAAAGCGGCCATGCAGTTATGAGCGTCAGCGCCGTCTTGAATTTACTAAGCATCTTCATATTTTTGCCAGAGCAATTTCCCATCTTCAAAGTCTTGAATGGTGTCGATTTCGATCGCGGTATGTTCAGTGACATCAAGGGCGTACATAGTTTGCCCGAAGTTGTTAATTGCCGAATTGATTGCATCGGCGGCGAAGATATCAGCTTTGCCTGCTCCAAGGCTTACATCGAGGGCGCGGACAAGGCCATCGAGAAATTCCTTGCTGAACTTGGTTGCGCCGATAAATTCTCCCCAGCTTTTATCCTCGGGTATCAGCTTACCAATCTCAGTGATGTTTTGTTCCGCGTCAACAATCACGTTCACTTCCTCTTCGTCCCACGTGTTTCTGTGTACGGCGGTTGCGGAGGATTGCGGACATTCAATCAATTTTCTGAATATAAGAGGGTCACAAAGCAGGTCGGAGTTTAAATAGATTGTTGGTTCAGTAAAGTGTTCGCGTGCGACCCACAAACCGTATGCTGCACGCGTCGTCTCATAGCGGGCGTTATGGACAAATGTTATCTGTATGTTTCCACCGCGCTTGGTGACGTGCTCTTTAATGGTCTCCGCCTTGAACCCAGTGACGATGATAACATCGGTAATCCCGTTTTGGGCAAGTGTGTCGAGTTGAAAATCGAGGATGGTTTTTTTACCGATGGTTAAAAGACATTTTGGAATATTGTGTGTTATTGGTCTCAATCGTGTTGCCTGACCCCCGGCAAGAATAAGCGCTTTCATACGATGGTGGTACTATTTTTCGTACTTATAGAAGAGCGTGGTACTCAGGATACTCGAATATACATGTGTGGCAAGAAATGCCCAAACCGCACCCCAGAGTCCGTACATCGGAATCAAGATAACAAGTAGTGCTATTTTGATAACCGCACTCGAGATGCGATAGGTGTACAACGAACGTTTCATATTATGCGCGGTGAATGTTTGTTCGAAGAGTGAGCGTGGTTTCACAAGCATCGAAAGCATTGCGACTTGAGTCAAAAGGACAGCCTCGGTATATGCTGGGAAGAACAATCCAAATATATATTTTGCAAGGAGTATATATCCGAGAACAGTTGCTGCGATGGCGCAGAAGAATATCCCAAGTTTGCGGGGGAGCCCCTCTTTGATTGAGGAGAGGTTGTGTCTGACAAATCTGGGCAAGACAAGCTGTCCAACCAGGCTGAAGAGATTTTCAAGGTGTGTGACGGGAAAGAGAGCAAGTGTGTAGATGGCGACCTGTGCTGGGCCAAGAAAATAGAAGATGAGCATTTTGTCGACATTTGCTGTGATTCTTGTCGCGAGTCCAATAATACTCAGATGCTTACTGAGATCAAAAAGTTCAGGATCTGGGGCTGGGGGGGCGGGGTAACGACGCCTTATAAGCCGATACATGAGGCCCGTAGAAATCGTGCTTGAGACGTAGTATGCGAGAACAAGCACAATCGGATCGTCGGTAAGGAGTAAGGCAATCAATATAACAACGATTGGTATACTTTTTCGCCATATGCCGATTGTGACGTTTTCTTTAAAAAGTTCTTTTCCAACGAGAAACGGCTTATAGAGGCTGAGACCGGAAAGAAGCGCTTCAAAGAAACCGACCATGAGAAAAGCAATGGCGAGGTCGTTCTTTCCCACGATGAAGTAATAGATGCTAGCAACAGCACCAGCAATGATGACCCCGATGTTCCACAGGAATTGTTTTTGGAAACCATAAGGCAGAGCACCATCAGAACCTTTGGCGACAGCACGGGAGATTGCCGTCCCCATACCTGACAGGGTGAACCCTGTGATGATCCCAGCCCCAGCCATGATGAATTGATATGTTCCGTAAGTGTCTTTCGAGGTGAGATTTGTGAAGGCAACCATGAGGATGAGCCCGGTTACTGTTTGGGAAACATAGCCAAACAGAAGCCAAAACCCCCCCTTGGAGAGGTGGACCATATCGGTTTTCGTATAGCGTTCGCTCCACTGGAGCACGTGTAGGGCCTTTTCTTTGAGAGACTGCATGGCGATTCGTAGTGTAGCCCGTCTTCACAAAAGAATGAAGGGAGTATCGTTTTATAAAGATTTGCTTTCGGCGAGGCAGGTGCACTGGAGTGATTGCGGGTCAGATGGTATAGTCGTCCGCATATGCAGTCAAAAGAATTTTTCCTCAGCAAACTTGAAGGGGCGCACGATTTTGGTGGAGGCATAATCTCTATTCTTGATCTTGGGAGTGGGGAATCACGGAGTGTCATACCGCTTCTCAAACGATATCCACAGACGCGATATGTTGGTATTGAACCCTCGGAGACTGCCGCCGCCATTGCACGCATACTCTTGGCGCCATTTCCGAATGCGCGCGTCTATACACAGCTTGCATACGAGCCTCTTCCTGATGAAGCGCCTTTTGATATTGTGCTTTCCTTGAGTGTTCTCGAACACGTCAAACAACTCGATCGTTTTCTCGCCAACAGCATCGCTATGGCAAAGGGCGGTGGACGCATCATTCATCGATATGATCTTGGTCACTCGCTCCACCCATCGTCGATTAAAGAACGCTTTCAAGTTTTTCTAGGGAATCATTTTCCTAAGTTGTTGCCTGAACATAAATTCGTTCGCTATGTCAATCCTGATGAGGTGGTTCGCTCAATCGAGAAGGCTGGTGCTCATGTCGATGCTGTCACGTACCATCAAATGCCAAATCATAAGCAATTTCTTAAGGACTTCGTTCCGACGTCCGATGAGGCTGAGACGCTCGCTACCCGTCTCTCTGAATGGGAATTCGACATCTCGCCCCACCTTTCGGGTATGCAAAAAGCACAGCGCGAGCTTCTTTTTCCGGCAATATCCGTGTGGGCAACAAAGCGATGAGCAATGTCTGAAGATGTGATATAGTCGCACCTATATGACTGAAACAATTCTTCGCCGGAGCATCATCGTCGGCGCTTTTCTCGTCTTACTTGTGCCGTTTATCGTTGTTTACTCATCATTCTTTCCATACGTTGTTGGAAAAGCTGTTCTTTTTCGCACAATCGTTGGGCTGATGCTTGGTGCTTGGGCCTCTCTCGCGTTCATTAATCCGGCCTATCGTCCCCGTTGGTCACCAGTGATGATTTCAACAGCAATCTTTTTGGGCGTTGTTTGTGTCGCTGACCTGCTTGGTGTTAATGCGGTTCGAAGTTTTTGGAGCAACTTTGAGCGCATGGAGGGATTCGTCACCATTGCACATGTGGTGGCATATCTCTTTGTTGTAGGTTCGGTTATGCGAAGCGAAAAGCTGTGGGATTGGTTTTGGAACGTATCGATTGTTGGAAGCGTTCTTGCGAGCCTCATGGCTTTTGGAGAAGCTGCCAAAATTCCCGAAGGGCAGCTCATCCGTGTTGATGCAACACTTGGCAATCCGACATACCTCGCTGTCTATCTCCTCATCAACATCTTTGTCGTGCTTTTTATGGCGTACCGAGCACGAACCAACAAGCTCCGTCTGTTGGGCTATGTTGTTGCAATAATCGTGCAAATTGTTGGACTCTACTACACAGGAACTCGAGGCGCTTTTCTTGGTCTTGTCGCTGGTATTGGCGTTGCCGCACTTATCGTGCTTCTTCGTGGCAAAGAACATCCGAGAATGAGACGAACTGCTGGTGTAATTGCCGGTCTCGTTTTGGTGGGTATGGGCGCATTCTTTATGTTGCGCAATACAGCATTCTTCCAAGAGAATCCGACACTTGCGCGCATCGCGAACATTTCACTCACTGATACCACTGTTGAATCGCGCATCACGTTGTGGACAAGTATCGGGTGGAATGCATTTCTCGAGCGGCCGATTCTTGGGTGGGGGCAGGACAACTTCATTGTCGCTTTTGGAAAATACTATGATCCGCTCATGTATGGACAGGAGCCGTGGTTTGACCGTGCTCACAATGTTTTTGTCGATTGGCTTGTTGCCGCAGGTGTTGTTGGCGTGATCGCGTATCTCGGGCTCTTTGGGGCAAGTCTCTGGGTTCTTTGGAATGGCGGACTGACGTTTCCCGAAAAAGCTATTCTCACGGGTCTTCTCGGTGCATACGTGTGCAACAACATTTTCGTTTTCGACAATCTTACGAGCTACATGTATTTCGCGCTTTTTCTTGCGTATGTTCATGTACGAGCATCGTCGTCGGACGACGATACCCCGAAACGTGCTGAATCGTCGGAGCGTGATGTCTTTGTTGTGCTTGGATTTGGTATTGTGGCGGTTGCTCTCATATGGTTTTCCGCGATACGCCCAATGGCACGTTCAATGACGCTCATTGATGCTCTTCGCATTGACTACAACAGTCATGACCAAGTTGGGGCGCTCGCGTTCTACGAAAAAGTGCTTGCCTACGGAAACATCACGGGTCTCGAAGAGACGCGAGAGCAGCTTTCACAAACAGCTCTCCGTGCCCTCGATAATCCACAAATCGATGACGCTGGACGAAATGCGGTCGTGGGGCGTGCTCTCACCGAGCTTGTGGATAGCGCTACAGCAGAACCAAATAATACGCGCCGACTCTATTTCCTTGCACACACACTCAAATCTGCCAATCGTCCCGATGATGCTCGCGTTGTTTTTGATCAAGCTCTCGCGCTCAATCCGACACGTCAAAATTTCCTCTACGAGGTCGCCCAAATCTATCTTGCTGAAGGCGATTTTCAAAAGGCAATCGACACGTTCAAGACAGCTTACGATGCTCAGACGGAGAATGATACTGCATTCCAATACTATGCGGGTGCGTTGATGTTGTCCGGTAAGACACGCGAGGCCGAGGATCTTCTTGTTGGGCGGTTTGGCACCACAACTGTCGATAATGACTTGGTCTTCCGCGCCTATGAGACGGCAGGAAGAAAAGACAAGCTTGCAGATATTCTCGAACTTCGACTCCGAAATGCTGGACCCGAGGATAATCCGGGTATGCGTGTCTCGCTTGCGCTTGTCTATCTCGACCTCGGTCGTCGCGACGACGCCATTGTGCAGATTCAAAAGGCTGCGACAATCCGACCAGATTTTGCGGAACAAGCCGACCAAATGATTGCTGCAATCAAAGCGGGGAAGAAGATCAAAATAAAATAAAACACTTGCATTTTGATGTCGGCTATGATATGCTTCTTGGTGTGAGTGCGGTTGCAAAGCTTCCGCTCTAGATGTTCTACGAAAGCCCCGCCTTTGGCGGGATTTTCGTTTGGTGAGTTTTCCTTATACAGCAACGCTTATCCACCTTTTGAGATAATCATACGGTGGTGTTTTTGTGTCATACTAGAGGGGTTAATCTTGCTCATGAGGCGTTCACATCACGCAGCTCTTTTTTGTGCGACAGCTCTCGTCTTTATCGGGCTGTTTCTTGTACCCCCAAAATCTACCGTTGCCTTTTCGGCTTTAGACACGACACAGCGTGGGGCACGGGGGATTGAGCGGGCGGGTCTCTTTGTGCGTGAGACTACGTATGCTTTTGTCGACAATGTTTTTTTGGGGGTGGCTTCATTGTCTGAGACGGGGGGCAGGGTTCTTTCTGCTCTTGGCGCGACCACATATGCTTTTGTCGATGATGTCATGAGTGGGCTCGATCTCATCGGGTCGAGTCTCACAGGTATCGGGTATGCCTCACACGACATCATCGGTGGCGGAATCTCTGAATCAGCATCGCTTCTCGTTGGGGCGCTCCCAACGATTCCCGATGGTGTTGTTGGGCGTGTTGGTGTGGCGGCGTCCATGAGCGTATCGGACACGTTCAGAGTTTTGTCTGTTGGATTTGAATCTACGGTTGCTTCTTTTCAGAGTGTTTACCAAGGTACGAATCAGAGAGGGTATGAGTTTGGACGATTGGTAGGGGAAGGATTTTTGGTGCTTGGAGTATACCCCGAAGAGATATGGAATCAGAGTGTTGCACTATCAAAGGATAATCCTGTTATCGACGGTATACGTTTTGTCCAAGGTTTGACCAAGGAGCGCGGGGGTGTTTCTTTGACATTTCGTTTGGAAAGACTTGATGCGTTTTCTCGAGTGGCATCCGAGACCGTTCGTCCATCGGTGCTTATGGCAAATGCGAGCTCGGCACTGGGCTCATGGTGGGGGACGATTGTTGTCGGTGTTGATGATGCGATTACAACTATCGTTGATTTCTTCTCGGATGATGTAGTGGTGAATTTTGAGAAGCCTGTAGTTGTTGATCGTGCTCCAGAGCAACCATCTTCGGTCGTCGCACCAATTTCACAAGCTGTTGTTACTCAAGAGACTCGGGACGTGTATCGTTATATCACCACATCGGGCGGTGGTGTTTCTGCATACGATCTCACGCTCGCCATCGGCGGGCTTCGTGACGAGTTGCGTCCTCTCATTAATCTCGCCATGCTTCGTCCCCGCGAAGGTGATAGTCCGAGTAGCCGACGGAGCAGTGGGGGGAACAGTGTCGATCTCTCGGGGTATCTTCAGCTTGTTGGTGGGGATCTTACGGGAGCCTTGTCTGGTACAGATGCCACATTCTCGGGCAATCTTTCTGTCGAAGGAACACTGGCGGACAGTGATGGCGATGTTGGTAGTGTCGGGGATGTTCTACAGTCAACGAGTGTGGGGACTGATTGGGTTGCAACATCGACACTCGGTCTTTCGATCGACACATCGAATTTTTTCTCCTTGTCCGAATGGTACGCAACAACAACGGACGCGCTCGATGAGGGGCTTTCCAATTTCTATTACAGTGATGCACGAGTAGCTTCTTATATCGCGAGCTCCTCAACCATCCCTCATGTGTCGGGTGTTTCTGGAGATGTCTTGCAGTGGGATGGCTCGGGGTGGGTGAGTGTGGCCACATCATCACTCGGCATCTCGGGCATCACCGACCACGGACTACTCACCGGACTTTCTGATGATGACCACACACAATACGCGTTACTTGCCGGACGTTCTGGTGGGCAGACGCTTGTTGGAGGAACGGGGGCAACAGACGATCTCGTTCGTGATGGTTCTGCCGCAACGGCGGGACGCGTGACCGTGAGCGAAGACGGAGATATCAATGTGGGTGGATTATTGAGTGTTC
>CAZMAP010000005.1:27377-27712 GCA_964564385.1 uncultured Candidatus Saccharibacteria bacterium
TGATGATGACAACACAAATTCCGCGTTAAGTGACGGACGTTCTGGTGGGAAGACGCTTGTTGGAGGTACGGGGGCAAGCGCTTCTTTGACTCTTGATGGATGTCTTGGAACATCGGGCGCTCTTGTTGTGGGCGCCTCGGGAGCATTGCTTGCTCCCGATGGAAATGCCACAACACCTGCATATTCGTTTGCGAATGCGACGGGAATTGGAATATATAACGGTGGTGGAAACGAGTTGTCGTTTGATGGTGGATCACATCTGTTTACTATCAATAGCTCTAATCTTCTCAACCTTGTTTCAAACAAGGTAAATTTAGGTAGTGCTGTTGGTCTCA
>CAZMAP010000006.1:0-24766 GCA_964564385.1 uncultured Candidatus Saccharibacteria bacterium
CTTTTTCTATTGGCGACAATTAGTTGACACGTTTGATACTATAAAGACATGTTGATTCTCATTTCTGTCGCAGCATTCATCGCCACGTTCGCTGGTGGTCTTTTGGCACTCCGTTTTCGTGACAAGCTTCACCTTGTGCTTGGGTTCAGTGCTGGTGCGGTCATCGCTGTTGCATTCTTTGATCTTATTCCCGAGTCGTGTGAGCTTGCACAAGGATTTCGCGAACCAGCTACCATTGCGTTGTATATGGCGGTCGGGTTCTTTGCATATCTCCTCGTTGATCGTCTCCTCTTTTTCCATGCGTCGCGTCGCGACGACAATGAACACGCGATGGATATGCACGAGCATGCCCACACACATGTTGGGGGTTTGGGTGCGGGAGGATTGGTTGCGCACAGTTTCTTTGATGGCATCGCTGTTGGTTTGGCGTTTCAAGTCTCTGTCGAAGTCGGTGCGCTTGTTGCGACGGCGGTCCTCATCCACAAGATTTCTGACGGTATCAGCACCGTGGGCGTCATTCTCAAGGAAGAGGGAAGCCAGAGTCGAGCGTTCAAATGGCTCGCTCTTGCTTCTGTTGCTCCAGTTTTCGGTATCCTGTCCACGGTTATGATTTCTATTCCTGAGGATGCTCTTGGCGCCATGCTTGCGGTCTTTGCTGGGTTCTTTATGTATATGGGTGCTTCTGACCTCATTCCCGAAAGTCACCACGCACACCCCAAGTTGCTCACCACGGTGATGACATTTCTTGGTGCTGGTGTTTTGTATGCAGCCATCAGCTTTGCGGGAATCTAATCTATGTGCCCACTCTGGTTCAAAGCAAAGACATATGGATGGGGATGGTATCCATGCACATGGCAGGGCTGGCTTGTCGTCTTGCTTTTTGTTGTCGGGGTTGCAGCCAATACTTTCGGTATTGATAATGCTGTCGCATCACCACGCGATGTGCTGCTCCATACCATACCGGTGACGGTGGTTCTTGTCGTTTTTCTCATCATCATCTGTTATCTCACTGGAGAGAAGCCTCGATGGAGGTGGGGTAAGGAAGACTAGTTCCCGTGCGACTGGACTTATCGGGCGTTCTCTTGTATTATCTGTCCATCAGGCCCTCGGGCTTTTTTCGTTATCACGCCGTAGCCATAGCGAAGGCGGATGAACAATTCATTTAAATCTCATGAAAACCCGCAACACCTGCCTTCGCTAAAGCTACGGCATGGCGCGTCGCCAAACTAAAACAATATGGAAATCAGAAATATAGCAATCATCGCCCACGTCGACCACGGTAAGACCACACTTACCGATGCCATTTTGCGTCAGGGTGGTGTTGAAGACGAAGGAGTATCAATGGATTCCAACGCGCTTGAGCAGGAGCGAGGTATCACCATCTACGCCAAGAACACCTCGGTTCCGTACAAGGGCACGAAGATCAACATTCTCGATACGCCGGGTCACGCCGACTTTGGTTCCGAAGTCGAGCGTGTGTTGCGTTCAATCGATTCCGTTCTCCTCGTTGTTGACGCGCAGGAAGGTCCGATGCCTCAAACGCGTTTTGTTCTCAAGAAGTCGCTCGAGCTCGGTCTCAAGCCGATTGTTGTCATCAACAAAATCGACAAACCGGCTGCCGACCCGGCTCGTTGCGAGGAACAGGTCCTCGAATTGTTTCTCGAGCTTGGCGCGTCTGACGAGCAAGCGAATTTTCCCGTTGTGTATGCAATCGGACGCACAGGTGTTGCAATGAAAAAGCTTGACGACGAACAAAAAGATCTTACACCACTTCTCGATACTATCGTTGAACATGTTCCCTCGGCGTCGGCGGCATCATCGGAGGCTACGCTTTTTGCCCAGCCATTTAATCTTGCATATGACAATTTTTTGGGACGTCTTGCGGTTGCGCGTATTTATCAAGGAACTATCAGTGTTGGTCAGACGGTGACAATCAAGAAGTCCGACGGTCACGCGCGTACAGGCAAGATTACCAAACTCTTCACATTCAATGGGCTTCAGCGACTCGATGTACCATCGGCGGGTGCTGGTGACATTGTCTTGGTTGCGGGTCTTTCTGATATCTACATCGGCGAGACAATCACTTCTGACCCCGAAAGTGAACCTTTGCCGGCGATTGCTGTCGACGAACCAACCATCGTCCTCACATTCCTCGTCAACAACTCTCCTTTTGCTGGTAAGGAAGGTAAGTTTGTTACATCTCGCCAGATTCGCGAGCGTCTCGAGCGCGAACTCGAAGTGAACGTTGGTTTGCGTCTCGCGTTTCCGACACCCGACACCTTCGAAGTCTACGGTCGTGGCGAGCTCCACATTGCGGTTTTGCTCGAAACGATGCGTCGCGAAGGTTTTGAACTTCAAGTGTCGCAACCAAAAGCGATTATGAAAGAAGAGAACGGCATTATCACCGAGCCGTTTGAAGAAGTTGTTGTCGATACACCAAATGAATTTCAGGGTCCTATCATTGAGCGTCTGAGCATGCGCGGTTTTATTATGCAGAACATGCACGCGCACGATGCCTCGACACGACTCATTTTCGAAGGGCCGACGCGCGGCCTGCTTGGGTATCGCAATCAGTTTGTCGTTGATACACGTGGTGAGGGTATCCTCGCGTCCCACTTCATCGGATTCCGTCCCTATGCGGGTGAGATCAAAAAGCGCATCGTCGGTTCGATGATTTCCATGGTTTCAGGTAAGACGCTCGGTTTCTCATTGTGGGGACTTCAGGAGCGCGGCACACTCTATGTCGGTCCAGCAGTCGAAGTGTATGAGGGCATGGTAATCGGTAACACATCAAAAGGCGAAGAAATGATGGTGAATCCGACCAAGGGTAAACAGCTCACCAACATGCGCGCGTCAGGTTCTGATGAGGCTATCGAACTTGTTCCGCCAATCGAGCTTTCGATCGAACGCGGACTCGAGTTCATGATAGAAGACGAGTACCTCGAGATTACTCCCAAGAGTGTTCGACTCCGCAAGCAGTTTCTCACCGAAAACGAACGCGCAAAGGCGCGTCGGGGGTAGCCTACTAAGGCACCACCTCTGCGGTGGTTCGCCCTTTGGGGGTAAGTAATTTCAGGGCGGGGGGCGTTGCCTCCATGGAGTGAACGGACGTACAATGGTTTCCATGGAACCACTCGCGTCACGAATCCGACCAAAGAGTCTCAAAGAATTTGTGGGACAAAAACACCTGACGGGAGTGGGGAAGCCCCTTCGTGTCGCTATCGAGAAGCGGCATCTCTCGTCATTCATCTTGTGGGGTCCGCCTGGTGTCGGCAAGACGACACTCGCACGACTCTACGCACAGGCACTCGACGCACACTTCTACGAACTCTCTGCGGTGAGTGCCGGCAAAGATGACATCAAATCAATTGTTGCTGAAGGAAAGGGTGAACTTGCATTCGACGGTCGCCCCAAGGTTTTGTTTCTTGACGAGATTCACCGTTTCAATAAATCACAGCAGGACTTCTTGTTGCCATTTGTTGAGTCAGGTGAACTGACACTCATTGGGGCCACGACGGAGAATCCAAGTTTTGAAGTCATCGCGCCACTTTTGTCGCGCACAAGGGTTTTTACACTCAATGAGCTCGATGGTGATGATATGGTCGCGATTCTTAAACGGACCAAGATTCCACTCTTAAAAGATGCTCGGGAATGGCTTATCTCGATGGCCAATGGCGATGCTCGCCAAATGCTCACGCTTCTTGACGCGACGACACAGCTCTATGGAAAGGTAACGCTTGAGAACCTCAAGAATACCCTGCAATCAAAACATCTTCGCTATGACAAGAAAGGCGAGGAACATTACAACACCATCAGTGCATTCATCAAAAGTATGCGAGCGAGTCAGCCGGATGCCGCGCTCTATTACCTTGCGCGGATGATCGATGCTGGAGAAGACGCCAAGTTCATCGCGCGACGCATGGTTGTTTTTGCCTCAGAAGATATTGGTGTCTCACAACCCACGGCACTCGTTGTTGCCAACGAGGTGTTTCGTGCGGTCGAGACAATCGGCTACCCAGAGTGCAGACTCAATTTGGCGCACGGTGTCGTTTATCTTTCACTCGCTCCCAAAGACAGACGTATCTATGATGCACTTGGTGCTGCTCAAAAAGACGTTCAGCAGTACGGCAACCTCTCGGTTCCGATGAAAATCAGAAACGCGCCGACAAAACTCATGAAGGAAATGGGTTATGGAAAAGGATATGAGCGATACACCAAAGAAGATTTGCTTCCTGACAAGGTGAAGGGGCACATATATTTTGAAGTTGACGATCAGAAGAAGCGTCGATACTAGTGCGTTCGGAATCTGTCGTTGTGTTCCGGTATTCGTGTATCATGTTTGTATGAAATCGAGGAAAATTATTGTGGTGAACGACCGCATGCAACAAGGCTATCGCTATGAGCTTGTCAAACGGGCAGGACGAGACTTTGACCCCGAGTTCAGGCCCGATCTCACACCACGCGAGATGCTTGAGCTTGGTGTCTTTGGTGGGAAATACATGACCGATTGTCGTGCGGAGTTTCCCAAGAGTTGGTTTACGAAGGCGAAACTCTCGCCGGAATATTCGAACCCCGAGCTCAATTTTTTTGGGGTGTCTGCGAGCCAACCGCTTCGTGTGTGGAGAGAGAAAGGATGGATATACCCCGATGATCCGCGGGGGTGGTTTCAGTGGTATTGTCGCTACTATCAAGGGAGACGTATTCCACAAGAGGATGCGCGACAAATTCGTCGTTGGAAGGCGATGCGACGACATAGCGCTCAGATTGTGCACGCGTGTCGTCCAAAGGATCTCTCATGTCATCGTCGTCAACGGCAGGCGATTCTCCACTGGGCGTATGACAGCAGGAAGATATGATTTGATATACTCTTGGCATATGGAAAGCATCATGAAATCGGAGATATTTTTTGTTATCGCATCAGTTGGCGTCATCGTTGTCACGGTCGGTGTTTCGATTGCGCTCTTCTATATTATTAAGCTTCTCAAGACAGTGGATGCAATCTCAGGCGATATCAAGGAGCATGTCACAGCACTCAGTTCGTGGATACGTGGCAATGCTCTTGCTAAGCACATCTTTTCTCCTGCACGCAAGCCTCGACGACGAAAGGCTTCCGCCTCGCAGGAGGAATGATAGACTTAGTACTATTGGTAGTAGTAATGGATATATATAGATAGGCTATGGCACAGAAAAAATCAGGCAATGCGGCAGGGGTGGTAGTTGCGGTTGGAGCAAGCGCGGCTGCGCTTGGCGCAGCAGCATATTACCTCTTTGGTCCTCACGGCAAACAGCACCGAACCAAAGCACAAGGTTGGATGATTAAGATGAAGGGAGAGATTATCGAACGCCTCGAAGACCTCAAGGAGGTGAGCGAGCCTGTCTACGACCAGATTGTCGAGACGGTCGCTGCCAAGTACGCCAAGGAGTCAAAGATGTCCAAGAAGGAGATTCTTGCGCTTGCTGCGGACCTCAAGAAGGGGTGGCGCTCTATTGTTGCTTCAACGCAGACGAAAAAGAAGTCGGCCCGAAAGGCAAAGCCTGCAACAAAGAAAGCGTCGAAGACGAAATAAGGTTTATTAACCATTATTCGTTTTGCTATCTATTTATGAACGATTCAAGCTCAACAAACACGGTTCTCATCGTCATTGTCCTTCTCTTGCTCGTTGGTTTTGGTGTTTGGTGGTTCGCACGAACTCCGGCTCCTGCCACGACGACCGATGACAACGGTGGCATCCAGATCGAAGTCGGCGGTGGCACAGGCGACGACACCAGTGGTACACCTGCAAACTAGTCATTGACGACGGTTTTGAAAACAGCCCGGCATTATGCAGGGCTGTTTTCGTACCCACTCTATGGTGAGTTATACTTTATCCATATGAAACAAACACGTCTTGACCAACTTGCCGATGGTATTTTCTCGATAGTAATGACGCTGTTGGTGCTCGAAATCCGAGTACCCCTCATCGACGGTCCTCTCACAAATGCCGCGGTACTGCACTCACTCGTGTCGGTGATCCCACTTTTTCTAAGCTATCTCCTGAGCTTCATGCTTCTCTTCACGTATTGGCGTGGCCACCACTATATCGCTTCGGTCCTTGCCAAGAATA
The DNA here is from genome assembly GCA_964564385.1 of uncultured Candidatus Saccharibacteria bacterium. GTDB lineage: Bacteria > Patescibacteriota > Minisyncoccia > Phycocordibacterales > EsbW-18 > EsbW-18. The sequence goes on from CAZMAP010000006.1 coordinate 6,105, forward strand.
TCGACACGACCCTCACCACCATCAATGCATTCTTTTTCCTTTTTGTCGGTCTTGTACCATTCTCGACACTTCTTCTTGGTAAATATGGGATGACACAAGCCGCGGTCATCATCTATGGTGTTCACATTGTCATTATCGGTCTCCTGCTGTATTGGATGCGTCAATACATTATCTCTTCGCCAACGATACGAAACTCGGAAATGGATCATACCCAACTTAGACACGGCACAATTCGTATTTTGTTCCCCGTCATCAGTGCTGTTGTTGCGATTGCTCTCAGTTTTGTTAGCACCGAGTTTTCGCTTTTCATTTTTACGCTCGCCATACTCTTCAATATTTCGTCACGTAGTACGACACTCTTCGAGAAAGTCGTCCCAATCGCATCCTAAGGGTTCATCATGAAAACAGAAACTGCTTATTTTGCGGCGGGATGTTTTTGGGGTGTCGAAGAGGCATTTCGTACAGTGCCTGGCGTTGTTAGTACTGCCGTTGGATTTATGGGTGGTACACGTGAGAGTCCCTCATATAAAGCTGTTTGTAATGGTGATACAGGGCATGCTGAGACAGCCGAGGTTGTTTTTGACCCTGAGAAGATTTCATACGAAGCATTACTTGAGATGTTTTGGAAGATGCATGATCCCACACAAGTTGATCGACAAGGACCTGACTATGGTTCTCAGTACCGTTCGGCTATCTTTACGACGACATCGGAACAGTACATGCAGGCACGAGCATCAAAAGAGAACGAACAAAAGAATGGAGGCTACACCGCACCTATCGCAACGACAATCGAGCCAGCACCGACTTTTTGGAGAGCAGAAGAGTATCATCAGCAGTATTTTCTCAAAAATGGGGGAGGAGCGTGTCATATATAAGGATTGGCAGTAGATGGAGGGACGAGGATACTAAATACCGTTGTGGTATAATGGTTCCCTATGAATTGGATCAAAAATAATCGCCTCATTGCGGGCATTCTCGGTCTCGGTATCATTCTTGTTCTTGGCTTCGTTATTTTTGGGAGAAATACGGGCAATCAGGAGATTGTCACGGCAGACCATCGTGACGTTGTTGAGTCTGTTCGTATTGCCGGAACAGTGGAGGCTCGAATTGTCTCTGACCTTGGTTTTGAGACATCGGGCATTGTCAGAAATGTCGCTGTTGATGTTAACGACACGGTCTATCGTGGTCAGACGCTCGTGAGTCTTGGGCTTGGAACACTTAGTGCCGAACTTCAGTCTGCTCAGGCATCGCTTGCCATCAAACGTGCCGAACATGCGAACACGAGTGTCAACCTCGATGCTATTCGCGAAAAACAGGACACCCTTGTTGCCAATGCGTACAGTGAGCTTCTTTCGGGTGATCTGGTGTCCGAACCAAAGAGTTCTATCTATACTCAGACACCACCAACTATTAGTGGGCGTTACAATGGAATCGAGGGGGAAGGGACCTATAAGTTCATTGTGCGATCTGGAAAACAGATGGGTGAAGTCGATCTCTATGTGTTTGGTATGGAAGATGCTGAATCTGTTGAAATAGAAAAGACAGGGTCAACTCCGCTTGGTACGCGTGGTCTTTTCGTCACGTTTCCAGAAGCTCCGATATATTATCGTGACACGACGTGGTATGTTGAGCTCCCAAATACAAAATCTGACACATATACTTCAAGATACGGTGCCTACCAGGACGCGCTTCGCGAGCGTGATCGAGCAATCGATGAGGCCGAAGCAGAAGTTCGCGATCAAACAACGGGTGCCTCGATTGCAGACGCTGAACTTGCTCAAGCTGAGGCCGAGGTGGCTCGCATTCAGGCGCTTATTGGCCAGCGCATTCTCACAGCACCTTTTGATGGGACAGTTGCCTCGGTTTCTGTCGATCCTGGCGAATCGGTGAATGCAAACGATCCGGTGGTGTCGATCATCTCCAATGATGGTTTCGGTGTCGAAGTAGATCTTCCCGAAGTTGATAGCGTTAAAGTGCGCGTTGGTAACCCTGTTTCTATAACTCTCGACGCACTTGGCGATGAGGTTTTTGCTGGTACGGTTGTTTCGGTGAGTCGTAGTGAGACACTTGTTGATGGAGTGTCGGTCTATGAAGCGCGTATCGCTTTCGACAATGCCGACGAACGTATTTCTTCGGGTATGACTGCTGATGTGTCTATCGAGACCAGTAAGCGCTCCGATGTCCTTGCGCTACCCGCACGTGCGGTCAAATATCGTGAGGACGGCACACCCTATGTATTGCGTCGCGAAAGCGATGGTGGCGGAACCGTAGAACAAGAGATTGTTCTCGGACTTCGTGGTAGTGACGGATTCATCGAAGTAACTGCGGGTATTTCTCGAGGTGACGAGCTCGTCATTTCCGAATAATAAATCGAGGAATATATGTTCAAAGATACGCTACGAGTTGGGTTCATGCTCGGTTGGAAACAAATTCGCCACGCGAGCAAGTGGACGACCGGTCTCATCATCTTCATCATGATGTTGACGTTCTTGAACCTCGTGGCGGTTTCGGGAATCCTTGTTGGGCTCATTGAGGGTTCCGTTAAGACCTACGAAGATCAATTCACCGGCAATGTCTTTATTACAACGCTCACGGGTGAAAAATCCATCGAACGATCACCGAGCCTCATTTCGACATTGGAGACCATTCCTGGTATTGATTCGTATACTGCTCGATATACTGGAGGTGCTACGGTTGAGGCAAATTATCGAGAGCGTCGCGATCCCCAAGAGCTTCGGGATACTGTTGGGACGACTATCGTTGGCCTTGACCCAATGATTGAAGACAGTGTTACACATCTCTCAAAGAACATTGTTGAGGGGGAATTTCTCGACGAAAATGATGGGGGCTATGTCATGCTTGGTGCAAACTTGCTTGAACAGTATTCGCCGCTTGGACAGGGTGATGATGTCGGTTACCCAACACTCTCGAATATCGAACCGGGGAGCCGTGTGCGCGTTACGGTGGGAGACGCAACAAAAGAATATATCGTCAAAGGTATTCTCAAAACAAAGGTTGATGAGATCTCTCGGCGCGTTTTTGTTACAAAGGGAGAATTTGTACGTCTCGCAGGTCGGACGGATCTCGGTCTCAATGAGATTGCCATTCGTGCTGTTGATGGATATGATCCCGCGTTCATCAAACGCGATCTTATTGAAAGTGGTGCAAAAGATGTCGCCGTTGTTCGTCTGTCGCGTGAAGGCCTTCCGCAGTTTCTCATCGACATGATCAATACGTTTGCGATGCTTGGTAACGGCATCAGCTCGATTGGCCTCATCGTCTCGTCAATCACCATTTTTATTGTCATCTTTGTCAATGCAATCACGCGCCGCAAATATATCGGTATTCTCAAGGGTATCGGTGTTTCTGCGTCAGCTATCGAGCTTTCCTATGTTATTCAATCGCTTCTCTATGTCGCTGTTGGATCAACTATTGCTCTCATTCTCATCTATGGTCTTATGGTGCCGTTCTTTGATGCACACCCCATCAACTTTCCATTCTCCGATGGCATTCTTGTGGCGCCTCTTTCGGGAACGATTACGAAGCTTTTTATTCTTGTCATATCAACGCTTTTGGCTGGTTATATTCCTGCGCGGATGATCGTAAAGCGCAACACGCTCGATGCAATTCTGGGACGTTAAAAGTTATAAGTTTGTAAGTTTAGACCTGAGACTTACAAACATCAAACTTCTCAACCTAAAACTACCTACATGATCGAAGTCAAAAATCTCATCAAAAACTATGGAAAGGGTGAAGTCGTTACGCGTGTTTTGCGCGGTATCGATCTCTCGATTCCTGCGGGGCAGTTCGTTGCGATCATGGGCAAGTCTGGGGCAGGGAAGTCAACGCTTATGTATCAGATGAGCTTGCTTGATCAACCGACGTCGGGAAGCGTTATTATCGACGGGGTCATTACTGACGGATTTGATGAGAAAAAACGTACGACATTCCGTCTTCAGAAGCTTGGCTACATCTTTCAAGACTACGCACTTTTACCAGAGCTCAATGCTGTTGAAAACGTAGAGGTGCCACTTCTCATGCTCGGACTCACCAATGCCGAAGCTCGGGAGAAAGCTACCAAAGGTCTCGAAGCTGTTGGGCTTGGTCATCGTCTCCACAATCGTCCGAGTCAGCTCTCTGGTGGTGAGCAACAGCGCGTTTCAATCGCCCGAGCCATTGCTCAAAAACCAGATATTCTCTTTGCTGATGAACCAACGGCGAGTCTCGACAGCGTTTCGAGTGAAGATGTCATCAGGGTTATGCGCGATCTTCATACCAAAGGTCAGACCATCGTCATGGTTACCCACGAACCCGAGTACGCCGCGTTTGCAGAACGTATCATCATGCTCGAAGACGGACAGGTTGTTTCTGACAAGATGCAGTCGGCAAAGACGGTTGTCTAGCACCACATCAGCTTTTTGTTGATGAAGGTGAACTGGCGGTGTGGGATTTTTGAATAATCGGCAGCATAATGTTGACGCGCGTTCCAACTCCTTCGGTACTTTCAATGGAGACACGCCCACTGTGCATCTCGACAATCTTTTTGGTAATGGCCAATCCGAGCCCCGAACCGGAGGCGTGTCGCGTTGCGGGGCGGGTTCGATAGAAGCGGCTAAACACATACTGTAGTTCGTCGGCAGATATGCCGATGCCGGTGTCTTCTACCGATAGGCAACAGCTTTTTCCGATTGTTGCGAGGCGTATTGTTATCTCACGGGGTCCTGATGCGGTGAGATACTTCATGCTGTTGCTCACTAGGTTGAGAAACGCCTCATCAATCTTTCCCGGGATACCCTCGACAATAATTCCAGGTTTGATATCTGTCGTAACTTTCACTCGACACGAACGAGCGACCGTCTCGATGTAGTCGATTGTTTCAATAACATGGGCACTCAAATCGAACTGCTTTCGATTTGTGACTTCACATCCAGTTCCCGAGCGGGCATAAGCAAGGAGATCGCTTACCATTGATGACATCGAATCAATGATTTCGTGGCATGTTCTAATCTCATCGGAGCGGCGGGTTGTGGTGATGAGAGAAAGGTGTGCTTTGAGAGCGGTAAGGGGAGTCTGAAGATCGTGGGCCACATCGTAAACGAGATTTGTTGGTTCCGGTGTGGTCATGGGTGTTTATGAAACCAATGAGAGCTTATACCCGGAGCCCGGTACCGTATGGATGAGGGGTGGGGAATTTTTGCGCTTGATCTTTCGTCGTAGGCTCATGATGTGAGCCTCGATGGTGTTGGAAAACGGATCGGTCATTTCGTCCCACACATGTTCGAGGAGGAGACCTCGCGAGACGACCGAATCTTGGTTTCGCATAAGATATTCAAGAAGCGCAAATTCTTTTCGGGTGAGATGTATTGAAGTTTGTCCCCGTACAATCGTTCGGGTACGTGTATCCATGGTGAGGTCTCCCACGGTAAGGACGTCGCCAACAAGTGTGTGCGGTCGACGCAAGAGCGCTCGCACCCGCGCCACAACTTCGCGTAGGACGAACGGTTTGCCAATATAGTCATCCACACCGGCCTCGAGGAGTTCTATTTTTGTTGAAGGGTCTGCTTTTGCAGAAATAGAGAGGATTGGTGTCTTTTTGCCTGCCGACCGAATGGCACGGCATACATCCCGGCCGTTCTTTTTGGGGAGCATCGTGTCGAGCAGGATGATATCGTAGTCGTTCGTTGTGGCAGAAAAAGCCCCCGACGCTCCGTCGGGGGCAATTTCAACGGTAAGATTCTCAATGGTAAGGGCGCTTTTGAGCGCCTCGGCTATGTAACAGTCATCTTCGATGATGAGTGCTCTCATAGGATGGTTGAGGGTATATACACCCCTTTTGTCGATGTGTAAAGGGTTTCTTTAGAAAAATTTTATCTCGGGCGAAGGAGTTGGTGGTGCGCTATACTGTGTGAAATATGACCGAACAGAGCTCCAAAACACATCATGTCGTGATTGTTGGAGCAGGCTTTGGTGGAATTTATGCACTCCGCACGCTCCAGAAGCTTGCTCGAGCAGAAGATCGGATTGAGATTACACTCATCGACAAGAACGATTCCTTCGTCTTTATTCCGATGATTCACGAGGTTGCGACAGGTTTGCTTCGTCCCGATTCCATCACCATGCCACTCCGGCTTTTTTCGAGCAGTCACGTTCGTAACATCATCCAAGGAACAGTCTCGAACGTCGACAACGACAAGAAAATCCTAACGGTGTTTCGACACGATAAATCTGCCGACCTCTCGGCACAACCAAGTGAAATCTCCTATGACTCGCTTATCATTGCAACCGGATCAAAGACAAACTTTTTTGGCGTGCCGGGCGCTGCTGAACATTCGTTCCCACTTCGCACGCTTGATGATGCTCGTCGTATCAAAAATCGCATTAGTACCATGTTTGATGCAGCCGACGAGTGTGATGATCCGATCGAACGCGCCCGCCTCACAAGGTTCGTTGTTGTTGGTGGGGGAGCGACGGGTGTTGAAATGGCAGCCGAGTTTGGTGAGTGTTTGAGTGCCGAGCTTCCACGCTCTTTTCCGCGTCTCAAAAGTCACGGAGAAGTTATTCTCATCGATCGTGGTGAACGACTTCTAGCAGAAGGAGATCCGTGGTTCTCACAGAAGGCCGAAGAAGCACTTATGGAGAAGCCGTGCACCAAGGTATTGCATGAGACGGTTGTCGAAGAAGTGACGGCTGATGGCGTGAAGACAAATAGGGGTGAGATTCGTTCGGGGACTGTTATATGGTGCGCTGGGGTTGGGCCTATGGTGCCGTCAGTAGTTTCGAATACTTCGCCGATGTACGATGAGCGGAGTGGGCGGCTTATTGTGACGCCGGAGCTCACCCTGGCGACATATCCGGACGTGTTTGTTGTGGGAGATGTTGCCGCTGTCACCGACAAGGAAACGGGCCGGCTCTATGGAATGCGGGCGCAATTTGCTGTTCGACAGGGCGCACACGCTGCAGAAAACATCATTGCTCGACTTCGAGGACATGGACTTCGCCCATTTTCCTTCCATGAGCAAGGTTTTCTTGTGTCGCTCGGAAAGTCAAAAAGCATCGCAAAAATTGGAACGATGCGGTTTTCTGGACGCGTCGCGTGGGTCATCTATCACGTAGCGTATATCCGTTCACTTGTTGGGATGCGCGCAAAACTGAGAACATTGCTCGACTGGACAATCAACCTGTTTGGTTCACGGGATTTTTCAAAAGTTTAAACGACAAGTAATCTTAATTCATAGTTCTATGAACATTCTCTATCTCATTGGTCGCATCATCGTTGGTCTGTATTTCATTACACATGGGTACGCTCACATCAAGCACAAAGCCGCTATGATTGGGTATGCACAGTCGCGCGGTATGAAGATGGCGCCGAACATGGTCCTCATCTCGGGCATCGGCATCATGCTCGCCGGCGCGGGTCTCATTGTTGGTATTCTTCCCGAAGTTGCGCTTATCGGTATGATGGTCTTCCTGATTGCGGTATCTGTGATGGTCCACAACTTTTGGAAGGACACCGATCCTGCCAAGCGCTCTCAGGAGCGCACGTCGTTCGAAGGCAATATTGCTCTTGCCGCCGCGCTTCTCATGGTCCTGTCGTTCGTGAGCGGTTGGGTGTTGTAGAAAATCTCGATTCGTAAGGGGTTTTTCATTGCGTCAGATTGTGGTATTGTCACGAAAGACAAGGAGGCGCGCCGTGGCAAAAAATACTGTCTTTGTTGAACCGCGCTCGAAGCACGTGAGTCAGGTGTTGGCCCGGGAGCTCTCCCGACGGAGCATCCCAGAGGGCGTCTACCTTTCTCAAGTCAAAGGTGTCGACGTCTTCGAGATTCCTGTTGAGGTATACAACATGCTCCGGACTGATTCTGATGTCCGGGCGGGTTTCGATTACCAAGTGATTGCCGGGGCAGATCGGCGCGTTCGGCGGGGTCGAAAGCCTCCAACCAAGCCCCGTCGGACAGTTGAACGGATCGTTGCCAACGGTCTTGTCACGAGAGGTGTCGGCACGACTCGTTGAACACCGACCACCTGACTCACTCCCAGGTATGCTCTTTCTGCTTAACGCGACAGGTCAGCCCATGGCTGACCTTTTGCTATACTGCCGGTATGTCAGTTTTTAGGCTCACAAGCGAATTCGCACCTGCAGGTGATCAGATTAAGGCGATTAAGGATCTCACCAAAGGTATCGAGGAAGGTAAGCGTCATCAGACGCTTTTGGGTGTGACGGGATCAGGTAAGACGTTCACCGCCGCAAACATCATCGCCAATGTCGATAAACCGACGCTTGTTATCGCGCACAACAAGACCCTCGCTGCACAGCTTGCACAAGAGTATCGCGACTTCTTTCCGGATGCTGCGGTGCAGTATTTCGTTTCGTATTACGACTACTACCAACCTGAGGCGTATGTGCCGGTGACGGATACCTACATCGAGAAAGAGTCAATGATTAACGAAGAAATTGAACGGTTGCGACACGCAGCAACACAGGCGCTGCTTACACGTCGCGATGTCATCGTCGTTGCATCGGTCTCGTGTATCTATGGTCTCGGTAATCCAGAGGAATATCAGAAGTTTCATCTCAAGCTTACTGTTGGAGACCACCACCCACGTGCTGAGCTCATTCGTGAGCTCATACGTATCTACTTCCAACGGACAGGTAGTGATCTCACGCCTGGGTTCTTTCGTGCAATCGGGTCTGCTGTCGAAGTAATGCCGACGAACGAGAAGGTTGTCTATCGCATCGAGCTCGCCAATGACGAAATCGTATCAATCCAGACTCTTGATGCGGTCTCTCGCATGGTTCGTGCTGAGCCACAGACGCTCTTCATCTTTCCCGCAAAACATTTTGTTTCGACCGAAGACCAGGTGAAGCGAGCGATTGAAAGTATCAAGGCGGAGCTTGTTGACCAACTGGCGAAGTTCGAAAAGGAAGGGAAGCTTCTTGAGGCAGAACGTCTTAAGCGTCGCACCACCTATGACATTGCAATGATTCGTGAAGTCGGCTACGCGTCAGGCATCGAGAACTACTCGCGCCACTTTGACGGCCGTGCACCTGGAGAGCCCCCGTACACACTTCTTTCGTATTTTCCCCGCCTTCGCCAAGGCTCCGGCGGGCAGGCCAAAGAAATCCCGGACTTTCTCACCATCATCGATGAGTCGCACGTCACTATTCCGCAGATTGGTGGTATGTATGCTGGCGACCGGTCGCGTAAGGAGACGCTCGTTGAGCACGGCTTTCGTTTGCCCTCGGCAATCGATAACCGCCCGCTCACCTTCGATGAATTTGATGAACGTATCGGTCAGATTATCTACACGTCTGCCACACCAGCAGCATATGAGCTCGAGCACAGCGGCAAAGACGGCATTGTCGAACAGATTATTCGCCCCACTGGCCTGATTGACCCAGAGGTCATTGTCCGTCCCATTCAGGCCGGTAAGGCAACAAGGCAACAAGGCGACAACGGAGAGTCTTCTGGAAACTACCCCGGGCAGGTACGAGATTTCATTGCGGAGTCTAAGAAAGTCATTGAAAAAGGCGCGCGCGTCCTCGCGACGACGCTCACCAAGAAAATGGCAGAGGACTTGTCTGAGTATCTTAAAGATGAGGGTATCAAGGCGGTCTATCTTCATAGTGATGTGAAGACGATTGAACGTATTGAGATTCTCACGAAGTTCCGTCGGGGTGAGTTCGACATGATTGTTGGTGTAAACCTGCTTCGTGAAGGACTCGACCTCCCCGAAGTCGAGTTGATTGGTATTCTTGATGCCGACAAAGAAGGCTTTCTCCGCTCAGAGACATCACTTATCCAAACCATTGGTCGTGCGGCGCGTAATGTTCTGGGTCGCGTCATCCTCTATGCTGATGTTATGACAGGATCGATGGAGAAGGCGATCGGCGAGACCAATCGCCGTCGTGCGATTCAGATTGCATACAATACCGAGCACGGTATTACGCCGATGACGATTAAAAAGAAGATCTCTGACATTACCGATGTCATCGCACGCGAACGCCAGGAGACGCTCGAAGAGCTCGTTGCGCTCGATACGAAGGCGGGGGGCACTATCAAGCAGGTCATCAAACGAAAGACCGCCGAGATGAATGACGCGGTCAAGGTGCTCGACTTTGAGACCGCGGCGCTCTTGCGCGATGAGATTGCTGAGCTTGAGAAGCTGTCTGGTGTCAAAAAACCCCCCAAAAATAAGACAAAATAGGGGTATTGACAAAAAGATTTGGTATGCTACACTTCTCGCAGATGATCTCTTCAAAGGGTATCTCTACTTCAGGATTTTGGGCATATGCTCATGCGCCCAGGATCCTGAAGTAGAAGTCCAACCAACAGCGACCATAGGTCGCAAGAAAGGAACATGTCATGGTCATTTCGTTTCGTGATCGGCTCGTCTCGTTTCTCAACGAGCTCCTGGGGCGGCTCCGGACGCTCTCGGAGGTGCTCGGCACCTCCGAGAAGCTGAATGAGGCGCAGGCGCGCCTCAAGGACGCGGAGCTCCTGCTCCACCGTGAGCCGTTCCACCCGAAGCACGAGGGCGACCGGGTCATCTTCGCCCTCAACGCCGCCGAGAAGGCGCTTGTCGCCGCGGCGGTGGACGCCATCCCGCGGGCTGGCAAGCAGGCCTCGAAGCCCAAGCCGGCGCCCAAGCTGGTGAGCGGCCAGTTCGTCGGTGACCCGGCGAAGGTCCGGGTCTCCGTCTGCGAGGGGCGGAACATCCTGACTCGCCCCGAGTTGGAGCGGCAGGAGGCCGAGGCCACGGCGCGGCGGCAGGCCAATACCCAGAAGGCCAAGAAGCTGGGCAAGAAGGCGGAGAAGCCGGCCAAGAAGGAGAAGGGCCGCCGGGCCGCCTAGCAAGAAGCTGACGGCGGGCAGTGAGGCGCGATTCCGGTCGCGCCTTTTCTTTTTGGCGCTTCACTATTTTTATATCGGCTTATATACTGTCTACACAACCCCCCCCCACGAGCAACCAGGGGGCGTTTGGCGTTATCTATGACAGAAAAAAAGCCTCACCAGCCTTCGCTCGCTTCCGCTCACGCTCCAGCGGAGCTTCGGCGCGGCACAGGCAAACGAGAGAATCTGGCCTCCATCAAGGCTCGTCGCAACGATGACATCATCGTGAAGGGTGCTCGTACTCACAATCTCAAGAACATCACGGTTGATATGCCGCGCAACACGATGGTGGTGTTCACCGGCCTTTCTGGTTCCGGAAAATCATCGCTCGCGTTTGATACCATCTTTGCCGAAGGTCAGCGACGCTATGTCGAATCGCTCTCTGCATATGCCCGCCAGTTCATCAGCCAGATGCCAAAGCCTGATGTCGATGAGATCATTGGATTGTCACCAGCTATCTCGATCGATCAGAAGAGCCGCTCGAACAACCCCCGTTCGACAGTTGCAACAATCACCGAGATCTACGACTACCTTCGTATTCTCTATGCGCGCATCGGAACGCCGTATTGTCTTATGTGTGGTGAGCCCATCAAGCGTCTCACGCTTGAAGAGATTCAAAACTTCATCATGGACAAGGTGAGGGTTGCATCAAAAGGATTGAAACCCCGCCCAAACTCCGCCAAGGCTTCGTTGGGCAAGAAGGAAGTCAGAAGCCTCGGAGAGATTGTTGGTGAAGTGGTTGAGCGTTCCGCTCGTCCTCCGGAGCTTTCAAGCGAAGGAGGATCGCTTGAGCTGTATGCTCCTGCGGTTCGTGGACGTAAGGGCGAGTACTACCAGCTCCTCTACGACGCGCTCGGTAAGGGATACAGTGAAGTCCTTGTTGATGGTGCTCGCAAGAATCTCCGCGGGCAGATTCTTCTTGAGAAGAACAAGAAGCACGACATCGATATTCTCACGGATCGTATTGCACTCGCAGATTTTACCGACAGCCCTGGCGGTGCGCGTGAGCGCCTTCGCGAGGGTCTCGAGCGTGCTATCAACGAATCGTCGGGTCTCGTGCGTATCGTGTTGCCGGGCGATGAGTTCACCGGTGAGCACGTCAATGAGATCGGTACCGTTATGTCGTCCAAATTCGCCTGCAAGAACGACGGATATTCGTACCCCGAAATCGAGCCACGTCTCTTCTCGTTCAACAGCCCCTACGGAGCATGTCCCGAATGCAACGGTCTTGGGACAAAGCATTTCTTCGGTGATGAGCCGTGTCCGATGTGTTTGGGAGCCCGATTGCGTCAGGAAGCACTCAATGTTCGCATTGGTGGGTCGCCTTCGCGCCACGCTGGCGCTTCGGCGGACCGAGGGATGAACATCGTTGAAGTTGCTGCGCTCTCTGTTGACAAGGCACATGAGCTGTTTGAGTCGCTCGAGCTCACTCCAAAAGAAAAAGAGATTTCACATGTGGTGGTTCGCGAAATCAGCGACCGTCTCACCTTTATGAAGAACGTTGGTATCGGCTATCTGACGCTCGATCGTCGAGCCCACACACTCTCGGGTGGTGAGGCACAGCGTATCCGCCTTGCATCACAGCTTGGCTCCGGACTTGTGGGTGCGCTCTACGTGCTCGACGAACCGACGATTGGTCTTCACTCACGTGATAACGCCCGCCTCATCCAGACACTTCTCAATCTCCGTGACCTCGGCAACACCATCATTGTTGTTGAGCACGACGAAGAGACTATCTTTGCTTCGGACTACCTTATTGATATTGGTCCGGGTGCGGGTGTTCATGGTGGCAATGTTGTTGTCTCTGGTTTCCTCGATGATTTGTTGGCTGCCAAGACAAATGCATCAAAATCACTCACATTGTCGTATCTTCGTGGGGAGGACATGATCCCGATTCCTGAGACGCGTCGTACGGCCGACAAGGGCGTCATCAAAATCAGGGGTGCGAACGCTTTCAATATCAAGAACATGAATGTCGACTTTCCACTCGGCCGTTTTCTCGTTATCACGGGTGTGTCGGGTTCAGGAAAGTCGACGCTCATGTACGAGGTTCTTTATAAAAACCTCCAAGCTCGCTTCGAGCGCAAGTATCGCTCGGCACAAGTGTTCAACTGTGCATCAATTACGGGACTCGAATATGCATCGCGCACCATCCTCATCGACCAGTCACCAATCGGACGCACTTCGCGCTCGAACCCTGCCACATATACCGGGGCATTTACACATATCCGCGATATGTTCGCAGCAACAGCAGAGGCTCGTGCTCGCGGATGGAAGGCAAACCGATTCTCGTTTAACGTGAAGGGCGGACGATGCGAGGCATGTGAAGGTAAAGGTGAGATTGCTGTCGAGATGCACTTCTTGCCAACGGTCTATGTGACCTGTGATATCTGTAATGGAAAGCGCTTCATGCGCGAGACACTTGAAGTGGAATACAAAGGAAAGAATATCCACGATGTCCTCACGATGACCGTCGAAGAGTCACTCGCATTCTTTGAGGACATCCCAGCGATCTACGATCGTCTCAAAACACTTTCTGATGTTGGTCTCGGCTATCTCGAGCTTGGCCAGTCGGCAACGACGCTCTCGGGCGGTGAATCACAGCGCGTGAAGATTTCATCGGAACTCTATCGCCCCCACGTTCACAAGACCATCTACCTTCTCGACGAGCCGACGATTGGTCTTCACTACGAAGATGTTCGTAAGCTCATCGAGATTCTCCAGACACTCGTTGCAAAGGGAAACACGGTCATGCTCATCGAGCACAACATGGATATCATCAAGAGCGCCGACTACATCATCGACATCGGGCCGGAAGGCGGCGTCGAGGGCGGCAAGCTCGTGGCGTTCGGCACGCCCGAAGAAGTCGCACAGAGCGGAACCTATACTGGTGACTACCTCAAAAAAGCGTTGAAACAAAAAGTGAAAGGGAAGGAGAAAGAGGAGAAACGTAAGTAGAAATGTCTAACCCGCCTTCCGTCGGGCTAGACGGGTGAGGCGGGTGGATGTTGGGGCCTTTGAGGAGAGGCAGGGTTGTTGAATCTTACCGGAGCTTCTCAAGCTCCTTGAGGGCGAGTTCGGTGATGAGTCGGATCTCCTCAGAGGAAGTGTCGCCGGGCGAGTTCTTCCTCACGTACTCGTACACCGATGATTCCAGGACGGTCTCGCCAGCGATGCGCCATTCGTAGCCTTCCCGGTTGTACTCGTCTGCGTAGGTCTGGGCGAATCTCAGCCGTCTGGTAGCTGCACTGGAGTCAGTGGTCCCCTCGCTCATGTGGTCCTCCTTGGGCCGGATAGTCGTGCACCTGTTTAAAATTCTATGGTATAATCTGAAAAATGTCAATTACGCTCGAAAAACTAAAAAAGCTCCCAGATGCACCGGGTGTCTATCTTTTCAAGAAAGGAAAGGAGATTTTGTATGTGGGCAAAGCGACATCGCTCAAGAATCGCGTACGGAGCTATCTCCTTGAATCCGCCGCCATATCTCGTGGGCCCAAAATTCCCAAACTCATTAGTGAAGCGGTCCGTGTCGATTTTGAGGAGACCGACACAGTCCTCGAGGCGCTCATCCGCGAAGCTGCTCTCATCAAGCGTCATCAGCCTCCATACAACGTGGTTGAAAAGAGTGACGCGAGCTACAACTATGTCGTTATCACCGATGAGGCATTTCCGCGTGTATTCACCGTGCGTGAGCGTGAACTGCGCCTGTCTGCGCAGGCAGGTACGACACCACTCAAGACTTTGGAGATGTATGGTCCGTTCCCATACGGCACACAGCTCCGTGATGCGATGAAGATTATTCGGAAGATATTTCCATATCGAGGTAAGACTGACGCGCCGGTTGTGTCTAAGGCGACAATGAAAAGGCAACAATTTTCTCGATTGTATGAGGAGCTTGGACTTGCGCCGAAGGGCGGTGGGTCCGAAGATCCGAAGGCCTACGCCCGGACAATCAAACACCTGCGCATGTTCTTCGAAGGAAAGAAGACAAAACTCCTCGCTGAGCTCGAACGAGAGATGAAGCGACATGCCCGAGCCAAAGAATTTGAAGCAGCTGCCGAACTTAAGCGGCAGGTCTTTGCACTTCAGCACATCAACGACATGGCGCTGATTAAAAGGCAACAATCAGAAGGCAACAATATAGGAATGCCGTTTAGAATCGAGGCCTATGATATCGCACACACGTCGGGGACGGATGTTGTTGGTGTCATGACTGTTGTTGAGGGTGGGGAAGCGGCAAAAAATGAATATCGCATGTTTAGAATTCAAGGCAACAAGGCAACAAGGCAACAATCCGGTGACAGATTTGTTAACGATACTGCTGCATTGTCGGAGGTGCTGGAACGACGCTTCGGCCACCCCGAATGGGCGTATCCCCGCCTCATCGTTGTTGACGGATCAACAGCACAGGTGAATGCTGCAAAGCGGGTGCTCGACGAGCTTGGCATCGCCATTCCTATTGTTGCCGTCACAAAGAACGAACGGCACCGTCCCGAGAGGATTGTGGGAGACTCATCACTTGTTCAACAACACGGTTCAGCGATCCTTTTGGCCAACAGTGAGGCTCATCGGTTTGCTATTGGTTTTCACCGCAAACGGAGAAGTAAGATTTAGAGACTGTTTGATATACTATTCGCATGTCAAAACTTCGCGTCGCGGTACTTCGTGGTGGTCCAAGCAACGAATATGATGTATCGCTCAAAACGGGCGCCTCTGTTTTGAAGCATCTCGACCGTGAGAAGTATCAGCCCCTCGATGTTTTTATAGATAAGGATGCCTCGTGGCATGTCGATGGTGTTGCCACGGAACCACGTGATTTGCGTCACCGTGTGGACGTCGCATGGAACGCGCTTCACGGATCATATGGAGAGGACGGTGAAGTTCAACGTCTTCTCGAGTCAATCAATTTGCCCTATACGGGTTCGGGCGTTGTTGCATCGGCCGTGGCGATGCATAAAGCAAAAGCAAAAGAAGTGTTTGTTCGCCACGGTCTATCTGTTGCTCCTGGTGTCGAAGTTGAGCTTTCGGTCATCAGTGACGCCGATGTTCGTGATATCTTTCGCTCGCTTCCACCACCGTATATCGTAAAACCTGTCTCGAGCGGTTCGTCGGTGGGTATGTCGGTTGCGCATTCTATCAGTGAGCTCCACGAGGCCCTCATGCAAGCGAACGAACATTCATCAAATGTACTGATTGAATCGATGGTGCGGGGCAGGGAAGCGACGTGCGGTATCATTGACGGTTTTCGTGGTGAGAAGTTCTACGCGCTTATGCCAGTCGAGATTGTTCCCCCGACTGATGCATCGTTTTTTGACTACAACGCAAAATACTCGGGTACAAGTCAGGAGATTTGTCCCGGACGATTCTCTCGTGAAGAGACCAAGGCAATACAAGACGCTGCGCGCACGGCACACGAGGCGCTTGGTGCGCGTCACTATTCGCGATCTGATTTTATTGTGACGTCAAAAGGAACGCCCTACATCCTCGAGACGAACACACTTCCTGGTCTGACTGAAGAATCCTTGGTGCCCAAGGCGCTCGCTGCTGCAGGATGCTCGCTCCGGGAGTTCTTGGACCACGTCATTGGTCAAACAATCACAAACAAATCGTTGTAAAAAGGCCGCGGGCTAGGGGTGCCTTTGGTCGAGTGTCTCAAGTGCTCTTTTCCAAATGTATCTTTGCGAGGCGAGATTGATGAAAGTAGAGACTTCGTCCTTCGGAATCCATTTGTATACGTGATTCAGCGATTCAGCTTCGTTTATATCGATTTGATTGGGACTGATGAGTTCGAAGAGCAAGCCTACCGCGTTCGAGATGCGGTTCTCTTTTTTGTGCGCCGCATAATACCCGGATCTCGTTCTGCCCACTTCTGCTAGGAGGCGCACATCTCTATAGCCTGTCTCCTCGAGTATCTCTCGCAAGGCACTTGTACTGGGGTCTTCGTTGGGTTCGATGCCTCCGATGATGAACGTCTTCCAGTTGAATTTCTCCCAATCTAAACAAAGGACTCGGTTTGTCGATGGATCGAAGACGATGGCGTGTATCGAATCCCGCTCGACAATCGGGAGATTCGGGTCGAGTTTCGAGTCCTCATCTTCAAAATAGGGGATGTTTGTCATGTGTGTGGACCCAAGGGGACTCGAACCCCTTGCCTCATCCATGCCATGGATGCGCTCTACCAGATGAGCTATGGGCCCATGTGATCGATGTCAATCTTTTCAAATCTTGTCGGGCTGCTGGGAATCGAACCCAGTCTATACGAACCCGAATCGTATGTACTACCGGTATACTACAGCCCGATGTGAAGCGGATGCGTGCAGGGAGCGATTCCGCTCCGCTTGCGGGCCCTAGTGTAATTGATTGGAACCGATTATTCAACGAATTGGATAAGAAACACCCGCCTTACTTATGGGCGGGTGTGGAGGAGACAAGGACGTCAGTGATTTGAACATGCCACTCTACGAGAAAGCTGGATAGAGGAACCCCCACTACTCCGAAGCTATCTCCGTAGTCGAGCAAGCGGAACCCGTGCCTGTTCTTTCTCCAATTTGGGTTGTCCAAGCTGTGAGGATCGATTGCTTCCATGAGTCGCCGTGCCCGACCGGGAAGCAATCTGAATCTTTCATCCAGCTCGGACCGCTCGGGGGGAGCACCTTCCTCATATCGCTGGATGGAAAAGAAGCCAACACTGAAGACTGGAACCAGAAAGGGCGACCGGCACCGCATCCACGTGGCGAATTCGGTAAGATTTGCTATGACGCCCCGTAGGAACGCATACGCGTGCCTACCAAGTTGCTTTCTGGCCTTACTCCAGTTGCGTGCCCGGAGCTCGTGCAGTGTGTCCCTCGGATCCAAGCCCAACATGCTAATCCGGGGAAACTTGATGACCCAACTTCCGGCGAGTACAGCTACTCGTGTTGTGCCACGTTTTATACGCATGCGCACAATCTCTCCTCCTGGTTGTAGCACACAAAACAAGTCGAAGCCTTAATCCGCCGAACAGTCTAGTGTATTTACACAATAAATGTCAATCACCGGCAAATTTGTGGACCCTATCGGATTCGAACCGATGACCTCCTCATTGCAAATGAGGCGCTCTACCAACTAAGCTAAGGGCCCGCCTTTGCTTCGCTGTGGCGAAACTTCGGCGGGGCAAGCCCGTCAATGCTTCGCGGAGGCGAGACGCAAACAGGATACCGCATGCCAATCGTAAAATCAACGCTCGATTTGCTCGGGGCACTCTTTCTGGTACGCTGTATCGAGACGGTTGATTTCCCCATAATTTTCTCTATGGATTCATCAAAGATATCAAAAAAGATTCTTATCATCGATGACGATGAAACACTCACTCAGGCTCTCAGTGAACGTCTTACTGAGGCCGGTCACGAGGTGCTGTCTGCAACGGACGGGCAGGCTGGTCTCGATGTGGCTCTCAAGACCCATCCTGACTTGGTCGTCCTCGATGTTGCGATGCCGGTGATGGATGGTTGGGATGTGCTCACGGCGATTCGTACTGATGGCTGGGGCAAGGATGCTCGTGTTGTTATGCTCACCAATTCGGACGACATGGAGAACGTCTCACAAGCGATTGAGCGGGGGAGCACCGAATATCTCATCAAGGGTTCATGGACACTCGATGATATCGTTGCAAAGGTTGATCAGATGTTGTCTTAGACATGCACTGACGATTAGCCCCGACGCTCCGCGAAGCGGAGGTCGGGGTCCCGACCGAAGCGTCGGGACTCAGTAAGAAATCGTACAACAATCCGG
>CAZMAP010000007.1:0-20085 GCA_964564385.1 uncultured Candidatus Saccharibacteria bacterium
AACTGGGCCAAATCCATGAACGGCACGGTGAGCGTCTCCGAGGCGTAATTGACCCCTTTGGGCTCTACCGCATAGAGGAAAATGATGAATTTGGGGTCATAGGCCGGGAAATAGCCAAAGAACGAGTGGAGGTAGCGGTCGCTATAATACCCTCCGTTTACACTATCGGCAATCTGGGCGGTTCCGGTCTTTGCGGCAATGCTGTGGTGTTCAAGCTTGGCTTTTCCGCCAGCAAGATACTCGTCAACGACGCGCACCAGGATGCGCGTGATTGTTTCACTCGTCGACTTCTTGAGAACCTGCGTTGCCGGTGCATGAATGATGTCTTTTGAAAAGCCAGTTGAATAATCAATACTCTTTCCAACATGTGGAGTGACAAGCATGCCACCATTCGCCAACGTCGCAAGCGCGCGCGTCATTTCAATTGGCGTCACAGCGATACCTTGTCCAAATGATGCAGTAATGTACTCAACATCACGGGGGCTGTCGAGATTGTTGGCAAGTCCCGCGACCTCTCCAGGCAAATCAATACCGGTCTCACGATCAATTCCATATCCGCGCATATAGCGCGCAAAACGTTCGTTACCGAGCTTACCGACAACAAATGCCACGCCAGTGTTAAGCGAGTTACCGAGAACGCGGTACATGTCCACAGTACCGCGACCTTTTTTGTCATAGTTATAGATGGTATATCCATCAGCTTTGACGTATCCCATGTCGTTGTACGTCGTATCGGGAGTGATAACACCCGCATCAAGTCCTGCGGCCATCGTAAGTGGCTTCACGATCGACCCCATCTCATAGATATTCTCAACGATGGGATTTGTGAAAACTGACGGCGAATCTTCATCACCAAAATGATTGGGGTCAAATGTAGGACGAGCTGCTAGCGCGCGAATCTCGCCCGTCATCGGGTCCATAATGATGCCACCGACCGAATTGGTATTCCATGTTTCTTCGATAGTTGCGAGCGCCTCCTCAAGTGTTCCTTGCACAACAGGCTCGATTGATGTCACAACATCTCCCTCACCCTCTTCGCCTCGAGCGGCTTTGATGACATCTTCGGCATTCGAGAAAATCTCGGCAAAAAAGTTTGTATAGAGAGATTTGGCCCTGCGGGAGAGCGTTCGATCATAATACTTTTCAAGCCCATAGAGACCCACTTGAGCATCCGTATCACCATCATATCCAACGAAGCCAAGCGCGTGGGCTGCGAGCATACCTCCGGGATACGTGCGCCAGCGTTCCTTATATGTCCGGACACTGTCAATTTCCAGAGCTTCAATAGCGTCAGCTTGTTCCTGTGTCAGATGCTTTCCCACTTCTTCATACGGATCGGTCGTATTACTTGCACGCCGGACGAATTCGTCTGCATCCATCTCAATATACGGGTCAAGCATCGTATAGAGCCCTTTCGGGTCTTCGACCCGAGACGGATTAATAGCCAACAAGAATCCTGAGCCGAGCGTCGCCCCAGCAATAAGCTCTTTCTTTTTGTCCTCAAAATAGATGATACCCCGACTAAAAAGACCTCCCTGCGGTTGGGTATATTGATGGTCGGCTTTTTCGGCAAACGCCTCGCCATTCATAACCTGCACAAAATAGAGCTTGACGAGAAGCGTCAAAGCACAAAGACAAAGGACGGAAAAGAGAAGTCGTATACGGCTCTCAGGAGCATTAGTCATTGTTCTGATACGCAAACGAGAATGAATCAGACGCACGAGAAACAAAGCGAACATCTGTGGTAGTCACGAATCCAAGTTCGTGCGCACGCGAAAGAGTGAGTGTGTCGGCGGCACGAATATAGTCTGCCTCAAGGGCGCTGACACGAGAAGCAAGCTCACTCTTCTCGAGCTCAAGCGATTTTCGCTCGACAACCGATGCAACAGTCTGTTTGAGGAGAAATCCGTAGGTGCCGCAAATCACTATAAAAAGGACAACAAGACCTGTGAACAGGCGTTTGCAGAGCGTATTGAGTTGTAGGAGGTCTCGTACCATATGAGGAAGCTATGAGCTATTGATTCTTGGGTTAGTAATTTTTATTTCAGTATTCGTTTGCCGTCCCTTACTTCTGGAGAAGTCTCAACTTCGCGGATCGGGATCGGGGATTCATACGCGTTTCCTGAAGCGTTGGGGCAATCGGCTTCTTGGCAAGAAGGACTGCCCCTTCGCTTACCCGATCTTTAAAGAAATTCTTCACGATGCGGTCTTCGATACTGTGAAAGGAGACGACCGCCATCTTCCCTCCTGGCGTAAGCGATTCGAACGCTCCTGCAAGTCCTTCGGAAAGCGCCATCAGCTCGTCGTTGACTGCGATACGGAGCGCTTGAAATGTGCGCGTTGCCGGGTGTAGAGGACCATTGCGATATCCTCCCGGCACCGCCGCCTTCACGATCTCGACGAGCGCGTTGGTCGTTGTGATGCGTTCCTTGCGGCGTGCCTCAACGATTGCCTTTGCAATCTGTCGAGAGAAGCGCTCTTCCCCGTAACCAAACAAGATGTTTGAGAGCGTCTCTTCGCTCCAGCCGTTGACGATGTCCTCTGCTGTGAATGGCCGTCCACCTTCAACCGACGAAAAGGTCATGACGAGCGGTTCATCGCGAAGAAAGCTGAATCCTCGTCCGGCAGTCTCGAGTTGGAATGTACTAAAGCCAAGATCGAACGCGACGCCGTCGATTGATTCAACACCAATCTCCATGAGCTTCTCGCGCATGTGGCGAAAGTTACTCAAGACCGGGATAAACGAACAAGTCGATCCACCACAGGCCCGTACACCTCGTTCAAGTGCCGCTTCGTCTTCGTCGAAGCCGATGATGCGACCCGTGGGTCCAACAACATCGCAAAGTGCTTTGGTATAGCCTCCACCGCCGACCGTGGCGTCAACCACCGTAGCACCAGCAGCAAGATCTAATCCGCGTATGACTTCGTGTAAAAGAACAGGAATGTGGGACATGTTCGTTTAGCTTGTAGCTTCATTAGCTTGTAGAAAACTCCCTAAGAAGCTAATGAAGCTACAAGCTAAATGGCTCCGATCTCCCCGAGATTCTCCGCGAGGACGTCAGCTTCTTTCTCGATCTTTCGCTTGTAGTCCGTCCATGACTTCTCGTTCCAAATCTCAACGCGTGTCTGAACACCCGCGAGAACAACCTGGTTGCCGAGTCGCGCAAACTCCTTGAGAAAATCAGGAACCAAGACACGACCTGCTGAATCAACATCAACTTCGACCGCACCTGCGAGCATGAAGCGCGCAAAACCACGCGTGTTCGCCTGACCCATACCAAGCTCTGCCAAACGCGCCGAGATTGAACTCCACTCCTTCTGCGAATACACGAACAAACAACCCTCAAGACCACGTGTCACCACAAGGCGCTTGCCGAGCTGCTGTCGGAATTTCACCGGAAGCGAGAGGCGTTTCTTATCGTCGAGCGTGTGTTGGTATTCACCGATGAGCATGTGCGTTTTTCCTTACGTTTTCCTTCATCCCACCTTATCCCACTTGACTACTATTCTATCCCACCACCTCCCAATCACAACCACGGTTATCCACTTTTTAGCCCACAAAGGTGTTGCCTCCGCAACCACAAAACAAAAAGCCTGCCTTGAGAAGCGGAGTCTACGAATCGCCTTATTTTCAAAAAGAAACCGCCTCGTCTGGGAACGGGCGGTCCCCTGGGACGAAGCGGGAGAAAGAGCTACTTCGGAGGCGGGAGCGAAATCGGCTTGTCCGTGTTGGTCTGCAGTGTGCGGTGCATCCACCACTCGTCCAGGATGATCTGGACGCCGCTCCGGTCTTCCTTGCCGGCGACCATGCGCACGACGTGTGAGAACCCCTCCATGTCGCGATGTTCGCGATGCGCATTGTCGGACCACTCGATGAACACCTCAGTGAACGAGGGACTCTGCTCGTAGCGGTCCACGATCCAGAACAGATCGTTGTAATCGGTGATGCCGGTGGCAGGGAGCTCGACGGTCTTGAGCCGCTCGAGCGTGGCCACTTGTCGTGCCTTGCGCTCGGCCGCGATCCGCACCTCTTCGGCGTCGGTCGGCTTGACGCCGAACGTTCCCCCAAACAACTTGAATAGGGCGAGAACGATGAGGCCGCTGAAGATGACCCCGGTCAAGCTGAATCGCACTGATCTCTTGTGTTCGCTGCCGGTAAGAACGCGTTCCACGTTGGACCTCCTTGGCCAATGGCCTGCTGGTGTTCAGTTTTTCTGATTTGGATGATACTATAAAGCCATAAAAAAGTCAATGGTTTAAAACCTCGAGACCTTAAAACACCCTGCCTCCGCAACCACAAAACAAAAAACCCGCCTTGAGAAGCGAAGTCTACGAATCGCCTTATTTTCAAAAAGAAACCGCCTCGTCTGGGACGGGCGGTTCCATGGGACGAAGCGGGTGAAGGTGCGGTTGCCGATCAGGTGGCGAGGACGTGTTCGTTGGGGAGTTGTCGCTCGGTAATTGCAGTCTCATCGCGACCGCTTCGCATCACTCTTTCTCATTCGGTTCAGAATCACATTCCTCCACGCTTCATCGAGGACACCCCATGCAACATCGTAACGGCCGCGTCTCAGAAAATTCCTGAAACCGGGCTCAAAACCGAACCTTACCGATTGGCTCGAACTAATGGAAAGAACTGAACGCCAATAGGTAGTCCCCGTGAGTTGTTCGAGCAAGTTACCATGCCCGACCATCTCCAACTTTTCAACACTAACTCTTTTTTCCCAGCCACAACCAAACCTCTTGTCCAAGAACCGGGCACCACGCGCCACTCGTATTTTAACGAGCCAGTTTTTCATGATCGACCCCCACACTCGAACAGTTATAATCTAAAAATACAATACAGTAAAAAGAAAAATCAGTCAATCCCTACTGCCTCGGTTTCATCAACGGGAAGAGCTGTGTCTCACGAATCGGTTTATCAACAAAGAATGAAAAGAGGCGTTCGCCGAAGCCAAAGCCAAATGTTGGTGGCATGCCATATTCCATCATCTCGACGAATTCCATATCGGGCATCATTGCCTCTTCATCTCCCCGCTCGATGAGCTCACCCTGAGCCGCAAAGCGAGCTGCCTGGTCGATAGGATCGTTGAGCTCGACGTGTGCGCGTCCAATCTCGCTTCCTGCGATGATTACTTGGAACATTGTGGTGAGACGAGGGTCGGTGGGATTCTCTTTTGAAAGCGGTGCAACAAGTTTGGGATGATTGACTAAGAATGCGGGACCCGAGATTTGCTTACGGCAGTATTTCCACAAGCTATCGGTGAGGCGCTCGCGCGTGGTGCCGTCAAATGTGACGCCAAGTTCGATGAGCTTCTTTTTGAGATCGTCTTCGGAAGATTCGAGCACATTAACGCCAGTCATCTTCTCAACAGTCGATACATAATCCAATTCTTTCCATTCATCAGCAAGATCAAATGTGTGGCCACGCGTCTCGAACTTCGTTGTTCCGAATACTTCTGTAGCGAGTGTCCGATACAAACCCTGAACAAGTGCCTTTCCCTCTTCAAAATTCATATACGCCGCATAGAACTCCATGTTCGTAAATTCCTGAACGTGCTCGGGGCTCGAACCTTCATTGCGATACGCGCGACCGATTTCAAATGTGCGCGGAAAACCCCCAGCCATGAGACGTTTCTGCCACAGTTCACCAATGGAAATGCGCATGAAGACGTCGAGGTCAAAGTCGTTGTGATGCGTCTTAAATGGTCGCGCCTCAGCACCGCCTGTGGTGATTTCGAGTGTTGGTGTCTCGACCTCAAGAAAACCACGATCTTTGAGATACGTACGGGTGACATCCCAAAATCTCGCCTTCTTCACAAAAAGCTCACGAAGCTCGGGGTTGCCGAGAATATCGAGATAGCGTTTGCGAAGACGTTCTTCGGGGTCGGTAAGTCCAACCCATTTTTCGGGAAGTGTACGAAGAGATTTGGAAAGCATTCGCCACGAAGCAACAAGAATGCTCGCCTCACCTCGTTTGGTGCGCGTTGGAACACCAGAGAGCTCGATGAAGTCGCCCGTGTCGACAGTTTGCGCAAAAAGCACGAATGCTTCTGCACCGAGCACATCTGACTTGATGTATCCCTGAATCTTCCCTGTTCCATCAAAAACATCCGCAAAAACTGTCTCGCCATGTTCGCGTATCGACATGATGCGACCACCAATTGTGATGGGCTTCTCGGCAGCAGCCGCATCATCAAAGCCCGCCACGAGCTCTCCGAGCGTCGTGGTGATGTGTGAGTCAGCAGGATACGGATCGATACCAGCCTCCTTGAGGAGGGCAAGCTTCTTGAGGCGATCGTTGCGGATATCGTCGAGAGACATGGCGATAGTATATCAAAAAGTCTTTGCTGTGGCCCGCTCAGTAAAACAAAGCCGGGGACGTCGTAACGTCCCCGGTCGCCCAGAAGCTGCAATCAGGTCGCCGCCTTGAACGCCTTGAGAAGCTGGGAGAACTTCTCGTTGGCGCTCAGCTTGGCAATCCCCTGAGCCTCTTCCAAATTCAACAGCTCGAGTTCAACCGCCAAAACGAGCACGAGCGCCTCATTCGTGTCCTCCGGAAGACCGTCGAAAGAAAAAATGACGTCCTGATGAACGCGCACCGCCCCTCCCCACTGGTTCTTCTCGGGATCGCGACTCATCCAGCTCGAGGTTGCACCCAGCTCGAGGACCCTCCGCGCCTTCTCGTTACAGAAAGCGCGCGCCCGCGAGCCTTGGGGGACCGAGCCGCACTTGAAATTCATGGACGCCCACTCGCCTTGGTGGTCGTTGTACCGAAGGAGACAGAAGTACCCTCCCCTGCGTTGGTCACCCTCGCGCGTGGTCAGGCCCAAAGCAATGGCCTGACGGAGGATCTCTGGGGCAAAAGTCTCAATCCCCTTCCTCAACGCCCAAAAACCAGTTCTGTAAGACATCTGCGGCCCTTTCTTTCACTGTTCTATTTTCGATGGGTTCGAAAAATAGATTCCGCAGAGAATATACATGCCGATGCCGACCTTGTCTATGAGCAGATCTACCCAATCTTCAAAATCGTGTACTCAATCTTTTTGCCATTAGGAGCCACAAACGTGAAGGTGTCACCTTTTGATTTGCCCATCATGGATTCACCAAGAGGAGAATTGAGCGAGATGCGACCGAGCGTCGTGTCAGCTTCCTCAGAACCGACAATGGAATACGTGCGGTCATCATCCTCACCCTTGCGTCGGACCGTGACTGTGGAACCAACAGACACTGTGGTGCCGTGGTGAAGCTTGACGATCTCGGCACTCTTGAGTATGCGCGCAAGGTATTTGATACGAGACTCGATTTCGCCCTGTGCCTGACGAGCCTGCTGGTATTCTGCGTTCTCAGAGAGATCTCCGAGTGAGCGAGCGTATTCGAGCTGTTTTGCAATCTCGGGACGCCTCACGGTAATAAGCGTCTCGAGCTCGGCGGTGAGCTCTGTGTGTTTTTCTTGTGTAAGGTATGCTTGGTCTTCGTTCATAGAATTTACGGATTGTTTGGACGCTCCACTCTATCCGCCACCGTCTCGAAAGTCACCGGACAACTCCGAACTCCACACCTACCCCTTCTCGCTACTCTAGGTACTGCGGGGTATTGACTCGCATCCAATCAAACAGACGTCGCATAACCGAAGCAGAACCCATGAGATTTGTAACAGGACCATGCTCCATGACCGTTGCAAACGCGTAGCGGGGATTCTCGTAGGGCCAAAATCCAACAATCCATGAGTTCACATTTTGTTTACTAACACCAAGTTCTGCGGTGCCGGATTTGCCCGCAACAGCAAAATCGGGATAGCTCATTGCCTTCGATGTACCCTCGGTAACAGAAAGCCGCATACCTTCGCGCACAATCTGAAGCACGGCAGGATCCACATCAATCCGCTCACTCTCGCTCTCGGTATCTGCAAGAAGGTGTGGTGTGACAAGCAACCCATCATTTGCAATAGCCGCAACAGCACGCGCCATTTGTATCGGCGTCACTTGGAATCCATATTGTCCGATAGCGGTGTTGTATGTATCTCCCACGCGCCATGGATCATCGGGAAAAAGTTGCGCCTTCCAAGCAATCGTTGGAATCGTCCCTTCCGCTTCACCAGGGAGATCAATCCCCGTCAGCTGACCAATTTTGAACATGCTCACATACGTGTCGATACGATCGATACCGAGCCCCGGTTGATCTCCAAATCCACCACCCACCTGATAGAAATAGACGTCAGAAGACACCGCGAGCGCATGACGAACATCCGTCCACCCATGGGCCTTCCAGTCCTTCATAATCGTCGGATGTTCAGGATCATAAGGATTCGGAATGCGAAGCGCACCGTCACTGTATATCTGTTTTTCGGGCGTAATGACACCCTCGGAAAGTGCACCAATAGCAACAAAGGGTTTAATGATTGATCCGGGCGTATAACGACCACTTATGGCACGATTCAAAAATGGCGTTGCAGTATCGGAACCATACCGCTTGAGTGCTTCGGCATCACCAGCAGAAACAGACACGGGGTCATAGTCAGGAACACTCACAAGCGCAAGCACCTCACCTGTGCGCACATCGAGAATGACACTGGCTCCTCCGCTAAAACCAACATTTTCTGCAAGTTCCGCGATATAGGTTGCAAGCTGATTTTCGATCGAAGCGTCAATCGTGAGCGTCAACGCTTTGCCCGCTTGCGGCTCGTCAACCACCGATTCGGAGATAATCTTTCCATGCACATCTTCCTCAAAAATCGTAGTGCCACGAACGCCCGCGAGAAGTTTGTCATAGACTTTTTCTATTCCCGAGACACCAACAGTATCTTCCTGAAAATAGAACCCCGAAGAATCTTTTTTGGGATACGAGACAAATCCAACGACATGAGCAAGACTCGTTGTTGTGGCATATCCACGACGTGCAAAATCTCGAGTTTCGTCTGAGCTCGTAGCATTTTCAAACAACTCGTTCCACGCCAAAAGTGTGCCCGTCCGATCATAAATAACCCCCCGATCGGGAAAGAGAACCGAGCGCGCGAGGCGGTTTTGTTCTGCCTGCTCACGATACGCGTCGCCGTGCAGCACCTGCAAGGAAAATGTTTTGTAGAGCAATCCCCCCATTATGAGCAAAAGTGAAAGAGAAAAGAGCGACAATGCTGTCCTCCCGATTGGACGCTCGATGCGCCCCTCAAACTGATGCCGGTCGAACTTTGGAGAATTGTGTGAATCAAGAAAAATCTCATCAGGCGCGATTTCCCTCACACTCTTTTTTTTGAATGGTCTAAATGCGAACATGGCCACGAATAGAACTCTCTAAGAGGAGTGACACGACAAGCAAAACTGCCGTCGCAAGCGTGATGAATCCCGTGATACCAAAAATCGGATGAGCGCCATAGAGCACATCAATGATGATTGCAGGCAGAAGCGCTTCAAGAAAATTTCGATACGCCACCCCACACACAACGATACCAATCGCCACACTCCACCACGGCGCAATGAATGCTCCAATAATGAGAACCACTCCAGTAAGAAGACGAATGCGCATAGTTTGTGTAAAGATACGAGGTAAAGAAAATCTAGTGCACCCTCGTGTCGTTGTCTCCTTGTTTCTTTATCATAACTTCCCTGCTCTCAAAAAGATTGATTGGGAGAATGGCTCGAACCGTCTGAAAAGAATCCGCATCATTTGCGGTCACTTCTCGGACAAATCCAACCGTCCCATGACCCGCGTAAGGAAGCATCAGAGCGTCGTTGGGAGCCACAACGATATCCTTGGGAATATCCATCTCAAAGGCACCCCCTCCCGCCCCCACCGCACTCAAGAGCGCCTCTGTTGTGGTACCAACAGTTACTGCTGTTTCAACCCCTGGAGACGAGAAAAGACGTACCCGAGACACACTCGCGCTTGTACTCTCGACCGTGCCCAGCATGAGTGTGGTATCAAACCACGCCTCATCACCAACACCGATTCCATCATCCGATCCAACATCAACAAGAATGACGTCGTACGGCGATCGCGAAGGCGCAGCGATGACATGCGCGAGCTTCCCGGGCGTGGTCGATTCCACAGCAAAGCGTTCATAGAGGCGATCTCGTTCATTAACGACCTCATCATAAAGTGCGGCGCGCACACGAAGACGCGCATTTTCATCGGACAACGATTGATTTTTGGCAAGAAGCTCCCGCTTACTCATGAGACGCGCCTCCATACCTTCGGTTTCCTCAAGAAGAGCCGCACGAACCGAAAACAACCCTCCCGACGCTTCAAGAAAAAGTACATCGAGCCAGTGCGGCTGGATAACGGCAACAACAAGTGCAATAACAATCGCAACAACCGTCGCAAGAAACGACGGGCGAACTGTTCTCTGTCTACGCTGTTGGAGGAAGTGCATGTTCTTCATCAACAATGATGTCATGATGTCGTTCGGTCTCTTCGACGACAAGACCGGTTCCACGAGCTACCGCAGTGAGCGGATCCTCGGCCACATATACGGGCACCTTAAGCCATTCCGCCAAAAAGAGATCGAAGCCCCGAATGAGCGCCCCACCACCAACAAGGTAGATACCGCGACGCATGACATCGGAAACAATCTCTGGAGGCGTTGTTTCAAGCACTTCTTTGATGGACTCCACAAGCGTATCGATTGATGCAGCGATTGCTTCACGAACGTCGGCATCAGTAACAACCACCTCACGTGGAAGACCGGTGATAAGATCACGTCCTCGGACGATGACCTCAATTGGTTGTGCCTCGGGTAGAATGGCCCCCGCAGTAATTTTGAGATCCTCTGCCGTGCGTTCACCAATGAGAATTTTGAATTCATCACGGACATAGCTAATGATGTCTGCATTGAAACGATCGCCAGCAATTTTGATATTTTTGCCATTCACAACGCCCGAGAGCGAAATGACGGTAATGTCGGTTGTACCACCACCAATATCAACAATCATGCTACCGCTCGCATCATCGATTGGAAGACGGATGCCGAGTGCTGCGGCCATAGGCTGTTCGACGATGTACGTTTCGCGGGCTCCGGCGTTCTTGGCAGCATCACGCACCGCACGACGTTCGACATTGGTGGTACCAAACGGCACGCCAATAACGACACGCGGCCCAAGAAGTTTCTTGCTGTCACCCTGCGCGCGACGTACGAGGTGCGCAAGAAATTCTTCGGTAACTTCGAAGTCAGAAATGACACCACCCTCGAGTGGACGGATTGCCGCGATGTGCTCAGGCGTGCGTCCAAGCATACGCTTGGCCTCGGCACCCACCGCAACAACCTGACCGGTCTTGTTGTTGACCGCAACAACCGTAGGCTCATTGATGATAATGCCGCGACCGCGAACATAGACAAGCGTGTTGGCTGTACCAAGATCGATACCAATATCGTCAGAGACGAAGCTCTGGAGCTTTTGTTTGAGTTTGTCCCACATGTGCCGGCTTATTGTAGATGAAAGCACGCACCCCCACAAAGTTGTGGATAACGGCCGTTCGTGTCTTAGCTCGTGAGAGCCCCTACCACCTCATCAAACGTCATGAACGAAGCTGATTCGGCAGTGCGAGCCTTTGCTTCCAGTTTGCCCTCTCCCATCGTTTTCTCAGAAATCACCACACGCATTGGAATGCCGATGAGGTCCGCGTCGGCGAGCTTTTCGCCAGTACGAGCATCACGGTCATCAAGAAGCACATCGAATCCTTGTGCCGATAAATCAGCGGCAACTTTTTCTGCATGTGCGATAACGTCAGGCTTCTCACGTCCGATCACCACAAGGTGAACGTCGTATGGTGCAACAGACTTTGGCCAGACAATACCTTTGTCATCTGAGAGCGTTTCAACAATCGTCCCCATAAGACGCGTTGGACCAATACCATATGAACCCATCACAACAGGCTTGGTCTCACCTGCCTCGTCTTTATAAACCAGTCCCAAAGCGCTCGAGAATTTCGTACCAAGCGAGAAAATGTTTCCCACCTCAACCGCGGTTTTTGTCACAAGCGAATCACGCGACAAGCCAAGATCCGCAAGCACTTCATCCTTGAGAACTTCCTCATTCACCGCGATGCCACTTTTTTCATCGATGTGGATGGAATCTTCACCAGCATCACAGACCGTCTGAAACTCGTGAGAATATTTGGAAAAACTACCTCCTGATGCAAACGTCATATACGTACGATCACCAATCCCCAAACGTCGAAACACGTTAGTGTACGCCTCTTG
The DNA here is from genome assembly GCA_964564385.1 of uncultured Candidatus Saccharibacteria bacterium. Lineage (GTDB taxonomy): Bacteria > Patescibacteriota > Minisyncoccia > Phycocordibacterales > EsbW-18 > EsbW-18. Next base: position 12,197 of record CAZMAP010000007.1, read on the forward strand.
AGACCTTGCATAAAACACCTCATGCTCCGCCTCATCACGCGAGAACGAATACATATCCTTCATGAGAAACTCTCGTCCGCGCATGATGCCACTCTTGGCGCGAAGTTCATTGCGGAATTTTGTCTGAATCTGATAGACAGCCTGAGGAAGATCGCGATACGACGAAATATGATTCTTCATGAGCTCAGTGAGCGGCTCTTCGTGCGTAAAGCCCAAACCCAACATGCCGCCGCCCTTAAGTTCGGTCTTGAACCAGTTGTCGACAACCTCATCGTCCCAACGATTTGTTGCTTTCCACAGCTCAGGATTCTGGAGAGCGGAGAGATACGCTTCCTGTCCACCGATCGCGTTCATCTCTTCGCGAATAATCTCATTTATCTTATCGAGTACCCGAACACCAAGTGGCAAGAGGTCATACACACCCGCCATCTCTTTGTGAACAAATCCTCCGCGAATAAGAAGCTGTGCATTCTTTGATGTTTCGTCAGCAGGTGCTTCGCGGCGCGTTTTGGTAAAGAGATGTGATTGTTTTGTTACGGTCATGATAGAGGTTTAGAAAAGATTGATGACATCGTTCACAGTGATAAGAATCATCAGAAGAATGAGAATGCCGAATCCGATGATATTGGCCCATTGTGTCACCCGTACAGGCAACGGCTTACGCGTAATGGCTTCGATGATGATGAAAAGAATACGACCGCCGTCGAGCGCCGGGAACGGTACAAGATTGATGATCGCGAGGTTAAGCGAAATGATTGCTGCAAATGAGAGGAGCGCGATAAAGCCCTGGCTCGAGACAGAGCCAACCATGCCAACGATACCAACGGGGCCCGACACTTGAGAATAGTCAGCTGTTCCAGAGAACGCGTCGCGTACGAATCCGCCGAGACCTTGTGCAATCGAAACCAAGAACCTACCTGTCATACGCGCACCTTCGACACCCGCCTCAAATGGAGAGAGCTTAATGGTACCAATGAGATCGAGTGATACTCCGATAATACCCTTGTGCTGATCATTAATCTCAGGCGTAACAGTAAGTGATTTCACGATATCACCACGCTCAACAGTGAACGTAAGTGGAATGCCCGCCGATGATGCGATGAAGTCTTGAACATCGGCGACGCTCTGCGGAATAGTCTCTGTCACATCGCCCGCGCGTGACATCGCTCGAACGATATCGCCAGATTCAAAACCAGCTTCGGATGCGGGGGTTTTTTCGAGAGCTTGGAGAATGGTTACCTCCGGAGCCCCAACAAGTCCGTGCGTATCTGGCGCAACCGATGTTGGGACACCAGACATAAATGCGATAGAAAGAAAAATCCAACCAATGAGTACATTGAAAAGAACGCCCGCGCAAAGAACCCACGCCTGAGCCAAACGATTCTTCGAGGTCAGCGAGCGTGGCTTATCTGCCTCATCCATTTCATCAAGTCCGTTTTCCCCAAGAATACGAACAAAACCACCAAACGGAATCCAGTTAATCGAATATTCTGTCTCGCTGCCCTTCGGACGAAATGCCCACGCGCGTGGTGGAAACCCAATACCGAATTCGTCAACTCGCGCACCAACGGATCGAGCCGCCAAAAAGTGACCAAGCTCGTGAAAGAGGATGAGAACCGCGAGAATGACGATGAAGAGGATTACTGACATAGAGAAGTTCCAGAAACCAAATTCCACGTTCCAAACAATCTCCAATTTTTTGAAATATCGAAATCAGAAGAGCTTTTCATGTTTTGGATTTTGGAATTTAGTTGGAACTTGGAATATGAAGTTTGGAATTTATTACCCCAAAATCTCTTCTTCTTTACGCTTGGCGATGGCATCGAGCTTTTCGTTGGTCTCTTTGACCATCGACTCCATTGTCTCCTTACCCTTGAACTTCTCATCTTCAGAGAGCTCACCTTCTTTTTCGAGTTTCTGGATATCCGTCCAGGCTTCTTCGCGAAAACCACGCACCGAGATCCTCGCTTCTTCGAGCTTTTTGCCAACGATCTTTGCGTATTTCTCTCGTGTCTCACCAGTGAGCTCAGGGAAGATTGCTCGAAGGCCTTTGCCGTCGTTCACAATTGACACTCCAAGGTTGGCTTCGCGGATTGCCTTTTCGATTGCTGTTGTCGTGTCTTGTGCCCATGGAGCGATGCGAACCGTTCGTGCGTCCTCGATAGTCATCCCCGCGAGCTGGTTGAGTGGCATCTGTGCACCATATGACTCCGCACGAATCCCATCGAAAAATGCGATGGTTGCACGTCCGGTCTGAATGTTGCCAAGCTCTTTGGTAAGCCAGTCGGGCACACCTGCAAGCTGTTCTTTGAATGTATTGAATTGATATGCCATATGGAGGCAGTATACCAGCTTCTAGCGACTAGCGACTAGCTTTTAGAAGCTATGAGCTATTGGCTATTAGAAAGCGGCCAACTCGAAATCTATGGCGCAGAGCGAAGTCACCAGTCTGTTTTTCGGAGTCACCCTGTACGCCTCAGGGTGCGACGACAAAACGGGTGGTGACGGAGCGAAGGTCAAACCACTATCTCTATGGACTGTTTTTCTTTTGCGAGAATTTCCGCCTTCTTCTTCATTCCTCCAAACGCATACCCGCCCATGCCGCCGTCCGAACGGATAACTCGGTGACACGGCACACGCTTTGGGTCTTTGTTCTTTGCGAGAATGGAACCAACCGCACGGCTTGCCCCAGGCTTCCCCGCTTTACGCGCCACTTCGACATACGTCATCGTCTTCCCTTTTGGGATTTTAGAAACGATGAGATATACCTTCTGAGCAAACGGCGTTTGAGCTCCTTTAGAAAAGCTTAGCGGGTTTTTCTTTTTCATCTGCCTTCTTTTTTGCTTTGGTAACAATATCGCGAATGGTTTTTCCTGCAGCGTCGCGATACGGACAGTATTCGCATCGCTCTGGTCCACTTGGTGGCAACTCGTCCGACACAAGACACGCTTTGATTTTCTCGAGTGTCGGCTCAATCCACGCGCAGTCACCGTCATAGGGTATGAGGTGGACGTCAAATTCAAGCTTTGCATCGAACGCTTCCCTGTCTTTCTTGCCGTTCACGTAAACAAAATATCCACGCTCAGAGACATCGAACCCGAGGCCGCGAAGAAGCCACTGGTAGACCTCCATCTGACGTTTGTATCCCTGTTGCCATATACCATCAAGATTTGGATCCTCCTCTTTGCTCGTCGCTTTGTAATCGACGACATGGAGCTCGCCGTTCGGAGAGACCCAAATATCATCGACTGCGCCAGTCACCAAGAGATTCGTCGGCTCGTGCACGTATTGAACGCCCTTGAAATTTTCACGCCACACATCCATTTGCGGATGATCGAATGGCACCACGTCGAGCTTATGCTTCTTCATAAGTGGGTGCGCATCACCCTTGGCACGATGGACATCAAACTCCTTTTTGAGCAAGTGGTCGACAGCAACATTGAGCGTGAACCCAGGCATCGATGGACGCCCAATACCAAATCGACGATCGAGATAGAAACAGCGCGGACACTCGGTGAAAAGATCAATCTTCGATCGTGAAAGACGAAAAGGCTCCGACGAATCGGGGCGAAAGGTGTTGCGTTCGGATATCTTGTACGGCATGCACAAAGTGTACCATGACCCCACCGAGCAGATTGATGCAAAAACACACCGGTGCCCCAGGGCCGGTGTGTTTCAGAAAGCGTCAGCTGGCTTGTCCTGAGAGCTCCAACTTCAGCTGTCGAGGTCGCTGACGTCGCGGGCGACGAGTGACCGGTAAAGGTATTCCTGGCGATGCACCACCACCAAAGATATCGTCCACGCGACGGACAAACCCGGCAGACTCCTTCCCGCGTTCCGTGAGGGAAACGACGGAATCATCTCCCGGTTCTCGTTCAGAGACAGCCCCCTTTCCTACGTGCTCCCCTCCCTCCATCTCGATCTCGACGAAGTGGACGAGATCACCTCGTAGGAATTCGCTGAAGTGAACTCCGAGGGCCTCACACCTCTTCTTGTAGGCTCCCAACGTCATCGTCTTGCAACGGAGGAGTTCAAGAAGCATGATTCCCCGCCCACGCTCCGGGTCAGGTCTTTCATCACGGCTGACAAGTTCTGGCACGCGTCACCTCCTAAACGTCAGTTGTGGTGTGTTGAGGGCGAAAACAGAGAACAAATCTGGACCTATTATATATACCAACACGCACTGTTATTCAACCACAGCACCAAAGAGTTGACAGACGCTCGCAAACAGAGATACTCTCGACCCCAGACCACAACGAATCAGGCAGTCACCCAAGGAGATCGAGATGGCAAAGATTCTTGTCCCTGAGACAGGACCTCAGCTCTCCCTCTCCTTTTCGGCGGCGGGAGGGCGTATCGGGGAAAACAGTCTCCCCAGCACGAGCGCGAGACTTCGCGAACATATCTTCAGTCGCGTCGCGACGCTCGGATGGCTTTTTGCGCCGATAACCCTCAAGGCAATCGCTTCGGCGATCAGAATCTCGGGGGCACAAGAGACCGATTTCATAAGAAAGGGCACCGGAGGAATCAGCCTCCGTCAGCTCATTCTGACAATCGAGGAAGCATATCCACCGAGAGCCACCGTGGCCCTCGACATGAATCTCCGAGGTCCCGAGATTGAAACCACCGCAGTTTGTCGAATTCTCTTGATGATGATTCTACAGAAGGCGCCCTGGGAGCTACGCTCGACGATAGTGGTCCGCGACGGACACTTCGTCGTCACAGTACCCATCGACCCCATTGCACGGATCGATGTGGGAGCCCTCGAATCGCCTCCTGTTGTCTGTTCGTTCGTTCTTCACGAGGAGGTCGTGCACCTCCTCCCAGCGCTCGATGGACTCGACCGGCCATACCAGGTCGTCGTGCCCGCCGCAGCCTAAACAGCCACGCTCAACCCCGAGCGTGGCTGGCTTCTTTTTGCGCATTGTCCTTACGCCTCAGGATGCTGCTCTTCTGCCGCAGCGTCCGCCTCGCAACGACGAGCGCTTTCCTCCCACCGCTCGCGCGCGCTTAGTTGGGTTTTAGCAGGCGAACGCCTCCTAGTCCGTTTCTTTTTCTCTGGAGAAAAACCCTTTCCAAAAACGAATCTCTTGTGAAAAAGATCTTCGTTATCTTTGTTTACCTCAATCAGCGGTTGTTCGTTCTCGGATGGCTTCGGTGCTCCTTCCATAGTTTGAGAAATTAGTGCGATTACTCAACAATCTCCTGCACACCGCGTTCGAGATACCAAAAGATAGTAAACGTGAGAAGGGTAAGGAGCGTAGTGAGAACAGCAAGTGCATAGAGCTCAAATCCCGACGCAACACCGATGCCAGCCGCGATCCAAAGCCCTGCGGCCGTTGTGAGGCCGACAATGTTTTTGTCTCGGAAGATAATGGCACCGGCACACAGAAAACCAATACCAGTGATGACTGCGGCAGTGATGCGCATGATGCTGTCGGCATACTGAACGGCATGTGAATCACCGCCGAGGCGAGCCACCACAATGAAAAGTGCCGAACCCATTGCCACAAGACCATAGGTACGAAGACCGGCTGTTTTGTGTGCAAGCGACCGTTCGACACCGATGAGCATGCCGAGCAAAAGCGCAACGATAATAGGAAGCATTGTTTGAAGAAGCGCGAATTCCATAGAGTTTGTTGGTTTATTAGTTTATTGGTTTGTTGGTTGTTCTGTTCATTATAACCAATGAAGGCAAGAGCTTGTATCAACCACTATACCCCACAAAGCCTGTTTGCTTCGGCGATGACATCATCGACCTTACGTCCGGTGACCCCAGCGAGCTCGAGCAAATTGGGATTGTCGGCAACGGCGCGACACAACACAATACCGTTCTGGTAGAGCACTTCCTTCTCTTTGCGCGTCACGGTTGTAAGACACGACAGAGGATGAAGGCCAGCCTCTTCGATAAGGTCTTGAACGTTTCCTTTGTGCGGATACCCCCACCCAATCATCATGAGCCCCACACAGGTTCCATATGCGATTGCAGCATCTGTGAATTTGGTATTGGTGATGAGATATGAATGAGTCGTTCCTCCCACAGGACATAACCCAGCAAAATCATTTGCCTCCAGATCGAGCATGCGGGCGTGGATATAGAGCGCCACTTTAACATCGGTCTTGAAGCTTTGATTGTTGTGGAATTTTGCCTCACCCAGAATAAGCTCCGTAGCAGAACGAGCCACAACATCAACCTCATGATCCACACATTTTCCTTTGACCATTCTGCCCACTTCGACCTGATAGCCACGTTTACGAAACACCTCACCTAAGAGCTTCTCGAAGGGGTACCCCGAAGGCCCCATGTCGAGAACAGCTCGACGGAGAGAATACCGTGCCGCAATGGGGTGCACCGTATGCTTGCGAAGCAATTCACGAGCCCGTCGATAGATGTGTGACGTTGTTGTGCCGTCTTGTATCTCACCTTGTATTTGTTTGAGAATACCTTCAGCAACGGAAGGTTCTGCTCCGGCGTTTTGGAGAGACCGAAAAAGCTTCTCGGGATCAAATAGTTCTTGTGTCCCATCGAGTTTTATGACGAACATTATGCAGAAAAGTATAAAGCACAAAATCCTAAATCCAAAACTCGAAACAAATCCAAAATACGAAATCAAAAACTCGAAACACCCATATAGCTTTTTGAACTTTTGGATTTCTGATTTGTTTCGGAATTCGTGCTTAGGATTTAGGATTTAAACAATCACTCCTCCCCCCAGGCATTCTTCACCTTTGTAAACAACGAGTGACTGACCCGGTGTTACTGCGGGTTGTGGTGTATCAAAATGAACAACCGCACCATGGTGACGATCGGCAGTGACTGAACACGAGACCACCGCCTGTCGATAGCGAAAACGACACATGAGCTTTTCTTCAAAGTCAGTAAATGTTCCTCCGATCCAATTGGTGTCAGACAACTCGACAGTGCTCGTGGCAAAGCGGGGATCAGTCTTTCCCTCTTGAGAAACCGTAATCGTGTTCGACTCTATATCCTTTGCGACAACGTACCACGGACCATCATCGGGCTTCTTCTTACGAACATCAAATCCATGTCGTTGTCCCAGCGTATAGATGAGTGCACCCTCATGCGATCCAATGATATCTCCATCAACATCCAATACGTCGCCCGGAGACACTTGGACGAACCGTTTCAAAAAGTCTTCCATGCTCACGTCACCCAAAAAACAAATACCCTGACTATCCTTCTTTTCGGCAACCGGCAAACCGAATTCGGTTGCGAGCTCACGAACGCGCGACTTAACAAGGCCACCCACAGGAAAGAGCACTTGAGCTATCGTTTCTTGTGGAAGTGTCCACAAGAAATAGCTCTGATCCTTTTGAGCATCGACACCCTTAAACAAACGGGTGGTGCCATTGAAGTCGATAATCGAACGAGCATAGTGACCTGTCGCCACAACATCTGCACCGCGATCTCGTGCAAATTTGAAGAACGCACCAAACTTGATGTATTGGTTGCACATAACATCGGGATTTGGCGTACGGCCAGATGCATATTCACGGACGAGATAATCGACAACCTCACGCTTGTATGCTTCCTCAAGGTCAAGCGTCTCAAATGGAATCCCCAGCTTGGCGCACACTGCCATCGCATCGCGACGATCATCTCGCCACGAGCATTCGAGAAAATCAGGATGCCACGCCTTGATAAAGACGCCGGTTACATCATAGCCCTCGCGTTGCAAGAGAGCGGCAGAAACAGAGCTGTCTACCCCACCACTCATGCCCACAAATGCCTTTTGCTTAGTTTGACCTTCCATGAAAACGACGATAGCAGAGCCCCACATCAAAAGCCACACGCCTCACCGACATCACCTATGTGGTGTTTGACTGCAATAGAACACCCAACAAAATCACGCACCAAGGGCATCGAG
>CAZMAP010000008.1:0-4930 GCA_964564385.1 uncultured Candidatus Saccharibacteria bacterium
TGGAAAGGCGGTATCGGGGAAACCCGATCGGGGGTTCGAATCCCCCATCCTCCGCCCGAAGTATCTGTTATCGGAAGACTCGTCGGCCCTTGTTTTGGGCCGTCCTTTGGATTGGTTCGAATCCCTTCGCGGTTCGCCCCGACGAGATTCGAACTCTTACATCAATTACACGCCTCTAAAATTAGTCGGCCGACGCTTCCTCTCTGCAAAAGACATGAAACCCAGGATCTCGATCTGGGTGGTCTATGCGAAGAAAATACTTCTCGACCGTAAAAAGTCCCTTATAACCTTTTACCTGCAATTCCATTCCAGGGGTAACTGGTATGAGGCCAATCAGGCTGCCTATACGCACGCCGTTCTTGTCAAAGAAATATGTGTTGAAATCTTCCATAATATTGTTGCTCCATGATTAATAATTGATGGTATTATACCTTCAAATGAACGATGAGGTTAAACAAGGGTTGCTACAGCGCCTACTGAATTCTTATGAATCGGCACAAGCCTCTGGTGAGGGTGCGACTCGTTTGGGTATAGCTTATTCGGTACGCAACAAAACTTTTAGTCTTGACATTGACGATGTCCCCCACTCATTGTCAGCGCACTATGTTGCTGACAACACTCCTAACGGAGACGAGCTTGTTGAAAAAATAAAGAGATGGGTTCACGGTGGCAGCATCGAATAGCGTAAACGAGGCCGATATATTTTTAGGATGGAATCCTTACTGAGAGATAAACTCAGTCAACAATTTTTGATATTTCTCTTGCAGATCTTTCGAGACCAGCTTTTCACTGAGGAGAGTGGCCGTGCTACTATCCTTCAGCAAATCAGTACACGTATCAAAATAAAATCCATCAGGCGTAGCGATGAAGATCCATGCGAGTTTCCACTGCTCGCAAATCATGGCTGCCGTTTTTCTGATTTCCTCGCCATCGATCCTTGAGCGATATTTCACCTCCACAAGAAAGACCTCTTTTGGATCATGAGAGACGAGCGCAAAGTCCGGAGCGTTGCGTATATTGTCCAACAGATTCTTGTATTCTCCTCCGTTCGTGTACTGCATCAACTCCGGTACCACTGACTCATATCCGAACGGAATGACGGTGTATTTGCCGGAATCGCGAAACATCTGGTCAAACACGAGTTCGGCAATCTTGCCTTTGATGAGCTGTTTTGAGAAGTCTTTTTGCATCCTTATATTCTAGCATCCCAAAACAAGGCCTGATGGCAGGCTTCTTTCTGACACTTCATCTTTTCTCCACAAAGGAGTAGAATCGGCCTACTATGCCAACCGGATTTCAGCTTGATTTTCATCCAGTGGGTGACGGCGAACGTAGCGGAGACGCTATCACTGTTCGATATGGTGCACCGGGTGCATACACCATTCATGTGATTGATGGCGGAACACAAGATGCGGCACAGGGGGTCGTCGACCACATGAGGGAACACTATGACAACCCTAATTTCATCGACGCAGTAATCTGTACCCATGGTGACGATGATCACACTTCAGGTCTACGTACAATTATTGAAAACTTTGACGTTGGGACGATCTACATGAATCGCCCGTGGCTTTACGCGGCCGAGGTGCTCCATCTCTTTGAGCGAGATTTTACGATCGAAGGCTTGGAACGAAGACTTCGACAGGTATATCCGATTCTTGCAGAAATTGAACAGTTGGCCGCAGAACACGGCATCGAAATTGAAGAGGCCTTCCAAGGAACTCAAGTCGGTGCCTTCACCATACTCGCTCCTAGTCGTGAACGCTATCTCTCCTTGATCCCACAATTCTCTCGTACTCCCGCAGCGGCCGAACCAACGACTCCAGCAACAGAAGCGTTGCAACGAATCATTAGGCGTACAGCACGAGAGGTTCTTAACTGGATCCCTGAGTCGTGGGACACAGAAACTCTCGATGACTATGTACAGGAGCCAACCTCGCCTTCTAACGAAAGTTCTGTGGTGCAGTACGCGGATATGGGTGATGCTCGCATCCTTCTCACGGGAGACGCGGGCGTTGATACCCTTGATGAGGCTGCGGATTATGCTGCCTTACTGGGGGTTGTTCCGGAGCAACTGACTTTTATGCAAATGCCCCACCACGGTAGTCGTCATAATGTATCTCGACTTGTTTTGAATAGATGGCTTGGAGAACCTGTCCCAGAGGGAACCACGCCGGAAAAGACAAGCTATGCGTGTGTTGCAGGAGGATGCGATACACACCCACGAAGAAAGGTTGTAAACGCTTTTAAGCGTCGCGGTGTTCGCGTCTATTCCACAAAAGGATCGGGTATTATGCATCATAACTCCCTGATACCACGATCCTGGAACGGAGTTCCGCCGGAGCATCCATTCTATGGCGAGGTAGAAGCATAAAGACATGGAGGCATTGAAAGAACTCTTTGACACGTATGGGCGACAGGCGCGTCTCCAGCCTGCGCTTTTTACACTTGGTCCCATGATACTGACCGTGGTAGTCTGGGTCCCCTCTGTATATAGCTTGGCTGCGACGATTACTAGCCTAGCAGCGACATTTGGAGTAGTCGCCTTTTTCGCAAACTGGGCGCGTGCGCGAGGAAGAGCTGCGGAACAACGTATTTATATAAAATGGGGAGGAAGGCCCACAACGATCTGGCTCCGTCACAGCGACTCCAACCTTGATGAGATAACCAAGCGACGTTATCACTCTTTTTTAGAGACACGCATTCCTGAGTGGCACGCGCCGACTGGGGAGGAAGAGAAAGAAAATGGCGTTGGAGCAAATGCCCGCTATGACAGCGCCGTAAAGTGGTTGCTCGAATATACTCGCAACCAGCAACTATTTCCTTTGGTGTTTAAAGAGCTTGTTGCATATGGCTTTCGTCGGAATCTATACGCGATGAAAGCAATTGGACTTTTAATCGTCATGCTCTCGATCGTAACGAACATATTCTTATACTCTCTTTTTCCGAGCAAGATTTCTTTAGTGCTTGTGCTGTTTGCCTTGGGTGTTGCTCTGTGTTTTTTGATCTCATGGATTTTTATTATCCGGAAAAAATGGGTAAAGGATGCTGCCGATGGATACGCCCGAGCCTTGTTGTCGAGCTGTGAATCAAGGACAATAAACATTCCGAGTTAACATCTTTTAGTAGTGCCCAAAAAGAAAATGGTAAGTTGTGACTTTGACTCGCCAAAAGCACCCCCGCCCAAGGTGTGCTGTCGCTTCTTCTTCTGTGCTCTATCGTCTACCTCGTTGATATTCAAGAAACAGACTCTGCGATGGTACCCAATCACGTGCTAGCTCGTCGGCTTTTTGCAGCCAATGTCGAATCCTTTCTTCGGGCGGAACAGACTCGCCCCAATACTCAACAAAAACAGCGTCTTCAAGCCGATTCGCCGCATCAATCATGTCGCTCTCGATAAGCTTCAATGACCGCTCAATGTAGACACCGCCGTTGTCATCGTTGTCTGGATTCGCAACGCTCCCAGCAGAGAACAAGTCTCTCGCTTGATGGCACAGCACGCCATGGTACGTCAGGAGGTAAAGAACGGCATCATCATACTTGTCTCTAGACCTGCCTGACTGCACAATCTTCGGACACACTAAAGCAGCCTCCGCTCTCATTTTAGTTTTCTCTTCAGTCGATAGCTTCGTGTAAAGTCGGGCCTGAACTGGCAGAGTGTGGCCGGGATCATCCGGCGTGTCTTCCAACCACCACATGCGCTCACCTGGTTTCAATCGGCTACGAGCATAGGCTCGGATGTGTCGCATCTTGTCCTCCATGGGAAGGCCGCGGAACTCGTCATAGGGAACTCCCATCTTTTCAAAAAGAGAATGCTCCGCACCAAGCTCAACCTCGAAACGAGGAACATGAGAAGTGCGAACGTGCATGACGCTCTTTTCATACTCACCCCACCTTACTTCTGGAGTGCCGCCCATTTTCCCGAAGACGAGATAGACCTTCTTTACTTCATCGATCCGGTTTGTTTCAAGAACGCTGTTGGCAACGCTTCGCCATGTATCATTCGTCGTGAATTTAACCTCTATTCCGAAGGCTCCTACAGCAATGTCTGGAAACGCCTGAGGGTGTGGATCGAAGTTTATGGCGACACCCATCTCAGAGGTCACCTCTTGAGTTACTTCTCTTACTCGATATTCAAACTGTTGGGAACTCTGAAATGGTGTCCGCCGCGCTTCGGAGGTCAGCTTTTTACAGACCGCATCCAGTATCCGCTCAAAATCTTCTTTGGTCATATGGGTTTCGCCTTCTCTCTAGACGAATTGACCATAGCGTAGCACGGTGTAAAAACACCTGAAAGCCCCCTCTATTTTTACTTTGAGGCCTTTAGACTATCGTGGACGGCTCGTGCGATATGCCATGCAAATACCGGTGCGACGGCATTGCCAACCTGTCTCTCGGTTTCTCTCAATTTTGAGTCAAAGATGAAATTGTCAGGAAACGACTGGAACCGAGCAGCTTCACGCATCGAGATACGACGAGGTAGCTCATAGTGGAACTGGATATTTCCGTGACACTCAGCGCGAATCGTATACCCTGGGCGATCAGCCAAGAGCCTCCGTCCACCTTGCTCTCCACTTTCGTTGGCTCGACTCCAGACATGATTGAAGGCCTCGGCCTCCGGCAATTTGGCAAGATCATCTATCGCCTGACGTGACGTAACGCGCTCTTCCTTTGAATGGGTCGGGTCGGGCGGGTTGAACTTTGATGCTTCGGGGTGAGTACCGACAATAATGACCCTTTCGCGAGTTTGCGGAACGCCATAGTCCGCTGCGTTGTAAAGTTTGAATGTCACGTCATATCCAAGCCCTCTAAAATCCGTGAGCACACGTTTCAAAGAATCTGCGTTGTGCCGCATGAGGAGTCCCTTGACGTTTTCCGCTATAAAAATCTTTGGTTGAACTCTGGATACAACTTCAACCATTGCCCGATA
>CAZMAP010000008.1:4940-5210 GCA_964564385.1 uncultured Candidatus Saccharibacteria bacterium
CAGCACCCTTACCATTAACGGAAATGTCTTGGCATGGAAACCCGCCGATCACCACATCTGCCGACTGAGGTATCTGATCTATCAGTTTCCAAATATCGCCTGCGATGATGTGTTCTCCAATATTCTTTTTATATGTCCGGCAGGCGGCCTCGTTTATATCGTTCGCCCATAATATGTCGAAGGGAAATTGAGAATAATTTTTACCAAGGGATTCAAATCCACCCTTGAATCCAAGGTCCATCCCACCACACCCGGAGAATAAAGAGATCA
>CAZMAP010000008.1:5220-6175 GCA_964564385.1 uncultured Candidatus Saccharibacteria bacterium
GACACTCGTTTTCTGAGGCTTTGTTGTTGAGTATTTTGGCATACTGGCGACTCTGCTTTTGAGTTTCATGGCTTCATTTTAGCAGACTTGGCATAAAATCGGCATCAAACCCCTTGTATTGTGACGGCCTTCTCTTTCACCACAATCTTCGACTTGAAGCACCCCATCAGCTCACGTTTCTCCTCATTCGTCCCCTCGAGGAGGACATACTTCGCGTAGTCTCGCAGGTCGATTTCTTGGTGTTTGACCGTCTTGTCTTTGATGCCCAACACCCCTCGATGAAACTTGTTGTGCCGCTTCAGTTCTTCCTCGAATTTGACATGCACGCCGGTCTCGTTGAGATCAATCTTGTCCATGAGTTTCACAAACTGGTCGGTCAATTCTTCCTCGCGCAGATACGGGTTCTTGCAGTTCCGGTCCTTGGACCGTCCACAGCCGTAGTAGATGTACTTTGCTGATGTTCCATTCTTGAGCTGCTTGTACTTTTCTTCGGCTGATATGCTCGATCCGCAGAGTCCGCAGACCATGAGTTTCGTGAAAGCGAACTCTTTGCTTTGTCGGACGATGTTGTCGCGCTTCAGTTGCTCTTGTACTTTGTCAAACAACTCTTTGCTGATGAGCGGCTCGTGCTTGCCCTGGTACCAGTTGCCACTCTTTTTCGGATATTCGAAGACACCGTAGTAGAAGGGATTCTGGAGCGTGCGGTAGATGTTGCCAAGCGCGAGGTTCTTGTTGCCGACCGTCTTGAAGTTGAGCTCGAACTTGAGCCATTGGTGGATCTTCCGGCCTGACCATTTTTCATACGCCATTTTCTCGAAGATCTTCGTGATGACCGCTGCGCGGTCCGGGTCGACGATGACCTGACACTTTCTGTCCATGAGTTTCTGTGTTTTGTACCCCGTCGGCGGTGTTGTCGGCCAAAGTCCCATCTCGACTCGCGTCCGCAGCCCTCGTC
>CAZMAP010000008.1:6185-11215 GCA_964564385.1 uncultured Candidatus Saccharibacteria bacterium
CGATTGTCGTTCTCAAGCTTCGCCTGGCCGCAGAGAATCATCAGCATGAACTTGTCATTCGGGCTGTTGCTGAATCGCTGGCTGTACGTGCGTATGTCTTGAAGCACATTCGCATCCATGAGGTCAATTACTTTCCCGACATCGCCCGCGTTTCTACTGATGCGATCCGGTGCCCACGTGAGGATGCCGTTGTATTTGCCTTCCTTCAATTCCTCGACGATCTCGTTGAAGACCGGACGTTGGCCGGTTTCCTTTGCCGAGTGCGATTCACGCTTCATACAGACGACCTCCAATCCTTCCCGATCTGCCAGTTGGAGCATTTCCTTGATTTGGCTATCGATGGAGAGGATTTGCCGTTCCTCACTTTCCGTCGACTTCCTCGCGTACAGGCAGTATTTCACCAACACGGGAGCTTGTACCTGTTTGGTCGGAAACCCTGTGGGCGCTATTGCTGTGTTGCTCATACCTACACAGATGACGCAGACCCGTCCGGTAGTCCAGACCGCACGAGAGCCTGAGTCGACAACCTGTTGGTAACTTCCGTCGCGTCACATCCATGCCCCAAGGGATGCCGCAGGGTGCCATGGAAGTCCAGCTACTCGCTATGTTCCAGGTCTTTGGTCATTAAGATCTTTGAGATAAAGTGAATGAGTCATGACCCTAGAATCCCATCAGGTATTGCCACGAGGCATTCGCCTCATTGCATATGCCACCGGCATCCGCTGGATAGGATGGGGAATGTGCGAAGCATTAATCCCAGTGATCGCTTTTTCGATCACTGGAACCTATGCCGGTGCAGGTATCTTAGCGGGAATCAGCAACACGATTTTCTTCGTCTTCTTCATACCTGTCGGAATCCTTTTCGATCGTGCGGATATCAGAAAAGTTCTCATTGCAGGCCTGCTTCTCTTTATGATATCGAGCACAGGATATTTCTTTGCGGGCATGACACGACTCGCGTACTTTTTTGTTATAGCCGAGATCGCCACTGCCTTCGCAATACTCATCGACGTCATCGGCCGGTCAGCATATATACGAAAGACGGCATTGTTTGGTGGGATGTCTTCCGCATACGGTTTCTCAGAAGCTGTCAACAACTTGGGTACAATCACGGGTGTGACAATCGGAATATTTTTATCACGTTTTGTTGATCCATACTTTCTCTTCTTGGAGGTTCCTCCGACCACACTTGTGACTGCATGGATCTTTTACGCTCTGCTTCCCCCACATCAGCAAATGGTGGCTCCTACCGTTACGACGAATATCCCGATACTTCAACGATGCCGACGATATCTTGTCGAAGCCATCGGTGCGATAAAGAACTGGAATATCCAGACACGTGCTCTATTACTCCTGTTACTGTTGTGCAGTTCGCTTCTCTCGATCGGCATGTTCATTTTCCCTATACATTTCTTCGCTGAGGGCGCTGGTACCGACAAGGTCTTTCTTGCATTCGGCCTTTCGGCATTGCCGTTCGTGTTTTCAACATACCTTGGGTCGTTCGCGGACCGTTGGAAGCACCGTGCCCTCTTGGTCGGACTCGCTTCTTCTGCTCTTACGTTGTTTATCCTCTCCTTTGTCTCTTCCGTAGCTGCTCAATTAATCTGTATCTTCCTGCTTTCTCTTGCGCTGATACTGACACAACTGACCATTGAAGGTCTTGTCACGCGCGGAATAAAACCTGACGAATATGGTCTTCTGAGCTCGTTCGTCGAGAACATGAAGGCGCTTGGCCCTCTCGTTGGCCCCATCTCAATCGGTTTTTTGGTCACAACGTTGGGAATGCCATTATCATTCCAGCTGCTTGGTGGTGTCGTGATGGTCGTCCTTATCAGCGCGGGATACTTCTGTCTACAAAAACCAAACTTATAAAAAGACCGGTGGCATCGCGATGAAAATATCGCGTAGAGAAATGAAGTCAATTTTTGTGTGATTGAATACGGAGCTTCTGTATCCCACCGATAGCGTATATCCCCACCGGCAGGAGCAGGATGCCACCGAGTACCAACAGCGATTGTGGCAGTGTTCCCGTCACTGAATAGACAAGAAGGAGAAAGGCAAAAATGAGCGCCGGACCGATCTGTCGCGCGATTTCAATAGCGATCGTGGCTTCGACAGCACGTCCGGTATTGGCGACATCTCTGCTCAGTCGAGCTTCGCGTCCGGTCGATACGATATCATCGAGTATTCCCGCGATGATCCCAAGCACGATAAACCATGCGGGAACAGAAACGAACGCATAGATGATCCAGATCAGCACGAGCCCTATGATCGCGAACGTGTTGAGGAAGGGATCGTTCCGGTCTTTGTACTTCCCGGTGAGATACGCGAAAACCGCCTGCCCGATTGCGGCGATACCCACGACGCCTATAGATGTGGAGAGAGACGAAGAGATAAGAAAGACGATGAGTGGAAGGACCGTCAGTCTGATTGGAACATGGAGTTCCATATTCCCCAGAAATGCTGCCGGAGAGATGCTGTTTAACGCCCGACGTAGCGAGAGTCCTGTCTCCGGCACGACCGGAATACCTCTTAGTGGAATGATGCTCGCCAAAAGGATGCATCCTGCCAGAGGAAAAAGCAGAAGGAATATCGCATGGACATTGAAGAAAAGACCGAGTATCGCCCCAAGTACGACAGCCGTCGTTTTGACGATAGAGATGATAGCGCTATACCGCCCCGGCAATGAGAGCGATCCAACCGTTTTCCATAAAAGGGCATTGGAAGGGATCCAATACAATCCCGCTCCGAAATCATGGGCTATGGCAATGAGCACGAGTGCCGGAACAAAGAACGGAAACGCGGGATCGAGATAGAAGAGCCCAAACAAGGATAACGAGAGCAACACGAGTCCTCCAGCCATAAATACTTGTGCGCCAAATCGCATGAATGCTTTCCAGAGGATGGCGATACCGAAGCTGCGGATAAACAATCCCGCCATGTTTGCTATCAGACCGAACATCAGCACCCAAAAGATTGAGTGAGTGCGCTCATAGATGAGCAACGCACCGAATGAGAAGAAGAGCGTCAGACTCAAATGGCGCAAGAAGACGTGGAAGGTGTAGCGTCTGAAGATATTTAGATTCTTTTGGTCCATGGATTTAAATACTCTTTCGTAGAAGTGATTTGAGTGGCCTAACAAGTAAACTACTAGGGAGCAATGGACCTATCACGTCGCGCATCGCTATAAACAAAGGATGCTGGATATTGGCGCACGTCTCGATGAATGCAGACAATCTTCTCACCGCACGCACTCGACCGTTACGGCGTTTTTCATACGCCCGAAGTGCTTTAGAAACATTGTCCTGCTTACCAATCTCCTCAGCTAGCACGTATGCATCTTCAAGTGCTAAAGAAGCTCCCTGACCGATGATGGGGGCGAAAGCGTGCCGCGCATCACCCAAGAGCGCAACTCTCCCTTTGTACCACGGTCCCATCTTTACATATCGAAGTTCGTCAAAGAAGTCGTTCTTGGCATTGTTTAGAACCGCTTCAAAATGTTCCTCGCTCCATCCGCGTTCTTTAAGAAAAGGCGTGAAGGTAGAGAGAAGCGACTGTGGGCCAGCAATGAGAGCATCTTTACCGATTTGCCCTATTCCGATGAACCCGCGATCCCGAAGTGGCCAGAATCCTAAAGCTTTATCTGAACCTGATACAGAAAAAGCGTAGGGTGCTATTGGAGCTCCTTGCGGAACCCAAAATACCCAAAAACGCCAGCCATATCGTTGAAGGTCGCCGTTCCCAAAAAGCAGTTCTCGCACATGGGACGAAACGCCATCGGCCCCAACCACAAGATCGAATACTTCCTTCGTACCATCAGTAAAGATAACTTCCACATTCTTGTTAGTCTGGGTCAGACTCTCAACACTTACTCCTAAGCGCACTTTCACCTCTTTGGGTAGGGCATCGATAATCAGCTCATGAAGTTTCGCACGAGGAACAATGAGTACAGGACCATCGAGATCTTTGAAGTCACCGAATTGAAGATCTTTCCATATTTGTTTTCCTTTAACAGAATACGCTCGGATAAATGGAACTTCGTAGCCATATGATGCGAGTTCAGCGTCTATTCCGAGTTTCCGCAAAACTTTTCTTCCATTGCCCCATAGTGTGAGACCGAATCCGATATTCTTCCATGCAGGCGCTTTGTCTATGAGCGTCACTTCCTTACCTTGTCGTGCAAGAAATGTTGCGAGAGCTGGCCCGCCGATACCTCCACCAACAATAAGGACTTTCATGGAGGGGCTGTTTACACCTTTACGATTTCCACCGCACGCATAGCGTGGAGCAAATCATCTCCAATAAAGGAAAGCGTATCGATATCACCTTCTTTTTTCGGAACTATTACTCCATTTCCATACAAAATGACATGCGCGTTATCTTCGAGCTCGAAGATCGCAAAATATGCATGGAGTTTTAAGGTTTCGTAAGGAATATCAGTCGGTCGTGGTCTCATCATACTGCCCTTTATTCGCAGACTTTTATTAGAAAGATTCATGAATGCAGCCTGCCCGAAAGGAGAAAGATTTCCATATAGCGTCTTGTGACCTTGGCCCACGTCGCTGTGCGTCAGGCCTCCTGTTTCATAGAGTGTGCCGGAGTACATTCCATTAGTAATCGCACCCCGTGGTACGAATGTATATCCTTCAATTGAAGCAAGAGGATTAGAATCACCATATGTTCCAAGCCAGCTTCTCTGATCGGCAATCGCTAATTGCAGGTGGTCTTCAGGTCTCCATGAGCTTCCCGGCGGTAATTTTATGGTGTAGCCGCCAAGCCATGCCTGATATTCGGGAGCGTTTCGGTCGTAGCGTGTGGAAATCCCATTAACAACGCTACCAATTGTCCAGTAGTTAGCACCTGCTTCAAGTGTGAGTCCGAATTGTCGCCAGAGGGACGTCATGTCCCACGGTACGATTCCATCAATGAAGCGGGCCGGAATATTACGGAAAACTAATTTGTAGCCTATCTTACGCTCGACCTTTCGGATATGCGGGAGAAGTATGGAAGCGCAAACCCATTCTGCTATC
>CAZMAP010000008.1:11225-19676 GCA_964564385.1 uncultured Candidatus Saccharibacteria bacterium
GAGTTTTTTGAGATGTTTTCGAATATTTTCTGTGAGCATATATTATTACTTATTGAAGAAGTAAATCACGCCGATGCCGCAGAATACCAAAGCGGCTCCGATGATCGTTGGCAGAGAAATCTTTTCTTTGAAAAAGAGGTACGCGAATAGTGCAATGAATATTGGGTACGAGATCTCGACCAGACCGGCGAGAGTGGCACTCTTGGTGGTGATGGAAAAGCCAATAAAGAGTTCTGCAACGAGAAGTGCAATGATTCCGGCAATGACATACAACAGGAGCCTTCTGGATGAAGCGATCGCGAGCAGATCAGGCTTGAGATGATCAGAGAAGTACGACGCCGCGATCATTGTGATAAAAATCACAAATGATGCAAGTGCCAGCGATGTAATAACAGATATGTGTTTGTACACCTGTTCGTTGAAGACATACGTCAGTCCCCAGAAAAGTGAGGCTGAGATTGCGAGCAGTACCCACATAGTGATAAGAAACTATACCAGAAAAGACGAGGGCCGCTCCGGAAGCTACCGGAACGGCCACGTAAATCACACCAAACGGCCGAGCACCCTTCCCACTACCTCGGGACCCTCAGCAACGATCTCAGAGAGTACGTAGGCGACTGCAAGAGCCGTCCCTTTTGCATCGCTCCGGCTGATGTTGTAGCGGATGCGCGTGACGATCGCCGCCTCAAGCTCGGACCCCAAGAGATCAGACGTCGATCTGCCCGGAAAGAACTCGTGCGCCAAGCCGTCGACCAAAAGAACAAACTTCACCATGAGCGGTAGCGCAACCGAACCGGACAGCTTGTGCTTCAGCATGACCCGTGCGGCTCCCTGCATCCACTCCGCAAATCCTCCATCAGCAGCTTCTTCGATGTACGCCTCCATCGAAGGCAGCAACTCCTCGTAGTACCTCCTTGGAATCTCGGCGAACCGAAGAAGCGCTTGGGTTGCCTTTTCTGCGTTCCGCAGGTGGATCGCGAAGTAGAGACTGTTCGCGGCACGGATGACTTTTTCGCCGTACTGCCCCATGAGACCGAAGTCGATGAGACCAATGTCGCCCCCGGGCAATACCACGATGTTGGCAGGATGTGGATCCCCGTGAAAGGGTGCTGACATCCCCTGAAAGACGGGGCGCAGCGAACCCACAAAGAGCGTCATCACGGATGTCTGTGGATCGTACCGTTCCTCGTCCGCAGGTCGTTCTCCGCGCATCCATCCAGCAAGCGTGACACCCTCGAGACGTTCCATGACGAGTACCCGCGATGTGGACATGTCCGGATATGTTACCGGAACCACCATCCTGCCGAGATCCTCGCGTATCTTTCCTTTGGGAAAGGTCGATGCGAGATGAAACCGATAGCGTTCCATATTCCGCAGTTCGAGAGTGAAGTCCGTCTCCTCACGGATCCAGTCGCGCATGTCACGAACCGCACGGGTAATCGTGAGCCTGCGAAGCATTGGCCAGAGCAGCTCGCCCAGCTGGGCGACCCGATGGATGATCGAGAGGTCAAGCTCAATCCGTTCCCGAATCCCGGGCCGGAGCACCTTCACCACCACATCCCTGCCGCGAAACGTAGCGGTATAGGTTTGCGCAATCGATGCGCTCGCGAGAAGTTCCGCGTTCTGCAATTCATCGGCACGAGCGCCGAGCTCTTGGCGAACAATCGCGAGCATCGCCTCGTCAGGTAGTGGATCAACTCGATCCAGAAGCTTCCGAAGCTCCCGCAAGTCCTCCTCTGGAAGCATGTCGTAACGGCCGGACAACAGTTGCCCGAACTTTACGAACGTCACGCCAAGCTCCTGGAATGCTCTGTGTAGCCGCACTCCAAGAGTCTCTCTGCGGCGCAAGCAGACGTGATACAGCAATACCCATGCGATTCTTCCAGTCCGCAGAAGCATCCTCATGTCATTCTCCTCTCTATGTCAAAGGTTCTGGTTTGTCGTGCGATCCGGCGTCATCATGACATACAACCTTACGAACGGAAAGCTGTTTGGAGTCCCTTTGATTTCTTCTACAAAAGACTCCTCTACGAGGGTCTTTTGCGTTTTAATGCAATCAGTCGTTACAACAGAAACATATCTCGCATCCACTCCCGCTTCGCCATCATCTCTTCCTTTTCATCCGGCGGTAGATGGTCAAACTCTCCGTTGTATTCTCCCTTGAAGCAAAACGCACTCACGATCGGCTTGCTATCCCGTTCGATCACTTTGAGCATGAGGAGTGAGAACGCATCAACCATGTCGTCGTGCTTTTCTGAACCGAAGCCAGTGAGCTGACGAATCATGTGTTCCGCACCCTGTCGCGGGAAGAGCACCTTCCCACTCTGTACGAGAGGGCTCACGGCTGAGAGCCGCGCATATTTATCTTGCCCACCGACCTTCACCGCTTCAACTGGGTACCCATGCTTTTCAAGTTGCTCGACGAGCGCGGACTGATACTGCACATCCTCGATATACAAGTGGCTACGCGCCATGCTGTCCGAGATGAGTTTTGCTTGTTCGACGGTCTCAAGAAACGAGAGCCGCTTGTTGACGACATTCGGGAGGATATAGATGGCGATCTTGTCTCTGCGCCCGTATACCCGAGCCGACACCATTGCGGTATAGTCGGCGTGATCGGACTTGGAAATCGCCGGGTCAATACCAGTTGCAACGTAGCGAACGTGGTTGTCGGGAGGCATGTCGTCGTAGTAGCGAATCCATTCGGGTTTGATGAGTTGCTCATCGGTCGAGAGTATCTTCAAGAGGAATTCTCGCGCCCACGCGATGGGATTCGCCGTCTTTCGCCGCTCTTCCTCAACGTGTTCAAAGGTCGGATACTTTCCCGGCCAGAGCGGTACGTCGTTCTTGTCGATGATTGGGTACTCGCGATATATACCTTTCACTTCTCCCGCAACGATTCGCTGCTCAAGACGCTTGAGGAGCGAATCTTCATGGAGCAGGTTCCCAACCGCGATGATACGCGTGCTGCGATCTCCGGCAGGGATGACCTCTCCCGTAAACCAATCGAAGGCCTTGTCACGGCCTTCCTGTGTCTTGACCGAGGCGGTATCTTCTACATCGTCGAGGATGATGAGATCTGGCCGATGTTCGCCATGACGCATGCCACGAATGCTTTGCTCCGAGGAGCTGATCATTATCTTGGCGTTGAGCTTGCGTACGATGAGCGCGGTTGCGCCCCATTGGTTACGTTCTTCATCAAATGGCCCGAGGTCTTTCTTTAGCAAGTCGTTGTGCTCAAGTTCCGCCTTGATATTCATGAGGTACTGACGCGCCTTCTGCTCCGTCTGTCCGAGAATGACGATGAACTTCTTCTGCTGCTTGCCGAGAATTGACCACAAGACATACGCGGTCGTGATGATGGTCGACTTCGCAGACCCACGAAATGCGACGATGACCGCGAGCTTATTTGACCCGTCTTCAAGGATGCCAAAGATTTCTTTGTGGAATGGAGCGGTCTCGTACTTGAGATACTTGTGAAAGTACACCGGAAAGAAAAACTCCAGCCGCTTCCGAACGACTTCCTGTCGGAACCGCTTGTCTTTCAACACGCGGTCGAACACTTTATCGATTTTCGTCTTTTTTACCTTGGTCATGAGGTTTGAGAGATGAGAGGTGTAATGCTTGGCGAATCAACGACTTCTGTTCCGCCGTCAGTGGTTCGTCTTTTGTGGTGATAGTGCCGGAGAGATTCAACTTGTTCGTGTACCGCTCGTTGTGGGTGGAGAGATAGAGACGGATTGCCTCGAATTTCTTCTCGCCGATGAGAGAGAAGAGTTGGCTCTCGGCGATATCCGACATGAACAGCCTGCCTTCGAGCAGTGCTTCTTCGACTTCAGTATCGAACCGTTTGCTTTTCCTGCGCCATCGGCACACGGTTGAGCGTGATGTTCCAGCCTTCTGACACGCCTGCTCAATCGTTGGTGTGCGCTTCAGTTGTTCAAGAAACGCCTGCTTAGTCCGGCTTTGCCGGAGTGTGATGGTGTCCTTCCGAGTCATATCTTTTCTGCTGTTAGGCCTGTTAACTTCTCGAACCTATCAATGATCGTCTGACAATACTCCGAGTCGATTTCCACGCCGATGCAGACCCGCTTGGTCTGCTCGCACGCCAGAAGTGTTGTGCCTGATCCAAGGAACCCGTCATACACCACATCCCCGATGCGCGTGCTATTGAGGACAAGGCGGCGGATGAGCGGTATCGGCTTCGTTGTGGGGTGAAAGGGGCTCTTAGAGGGCCTTGGGAAGACGATGACGCTCTTGTCTTTTGACTTCAGGAATTCGTGCGTACCGAACCACCCGTACGCAATCAACTCATGCTGTGGCGCGTAATCGAGGCGGCCCACGACTGCGCTTGTTTTCACCCACACGAGGAGTTGCCCGAACTTGAGTCCGGCTTTGAGCATGCCTTCGCGCAGAGCGAAGATCATCCGGTCTGAGTTGAAGATGTAGAAGGCATTCTTGCGCTCGAGGTGTGGTGTCACCGCCTTGACCCAGTCGTTTGTGAACGCCGCGTACTCCGCGTCGCTTTGCAGATGGTCATTCTCGATTACCTTATCTTTCGAGATCGGCTGGAAGTTCTCTTTGCTCTCAACAATCGCGACACCATAGGGCGGGTCGCAGACGATTGCTTTTATTTTCTTGTCGCCTAGAATCTGCGCGATTGCATCCTTGTCACGAGAGTCTGCACACAAAAGCAGGTGATTACCTAGACGAAATGCATCGCCCTGTTTAATTGAGCTTGATGACCTTGTCATTGGAGATGTGCTTAAAGCGGTTAATGATGAGCTGACAAAATACCGGCTCAAGCTCGCAGCAATACGCGGTACGCTTCAGTTGCTCACAGGCTGAGAGAATGCTCCCTGAGCCCGCTGTGAGGTCAAGAACGATGTCGCCAGGGCGCGTACAACGTCGAAGCGCCTTTTCATGAAGCGTAGGTGGTTTCTGTGTAGGATGAGCATATTCGGCTCCCGGTAGTCGTTTCACCAGCCAGATGTTCAGAAGGTCTAAGACATCGTCCGTGAGACGATTGCCGGTCGACACCTCTTTGTTCTGTATCTCGTGGAGGTTCTTGATTTTGTCGGAAAGAAACGGCTTGCCGAGAACTCCATACACACAGAACTCCGTCATCTTGTTGAACGCAATCTGTGGTGTCGGGTTCATGGAATCCTTCAGCCAGATACAGAGACGTTTCGAGTCGATGCCGAGTTCGCGATACAACTCCTGAAAAAGCCAGACATATCGCTCATCGCACCAGAACATGACGTGCGCGTCGGGTTTCGTGACCAAGAGCGCGTTTTGCATGATTGTCTTTGCAAATGTCCTGTATTCGTCATCCGACTTGCTGTCATTGGTCGTGCCGCCGTATTGCTTCTTGCCGGTGAAGTTGCGATCGTACCTGAGCCCGATGTTGAACGGCATGTCATCGTTGACCATGTCCGCCCGCGCCTCGCCCATGAGTTTCTTCACCGTGTCGGGTTTGAGCGCATCGCTACAGAGCAGCCGATGCCTTCCCAGAGCGAACAGGTCCCCAGGTTTGATGTCGGTGCTCTTGGCTTTCTCGATCTCTTTCTCTTCATCGAACTCGTCGTCTTGAATCTCCAGATTGTCGTCGAAGATGTTCGAGAGGTCTTCCGCGCCGAATCCCGCCGTGAGCAATTCGCTTACGTCGAAGTCGAGTGCGAGCTTGCTCCAATCCCAGTCAGCTCCCGAGCGATTTGACGTGAGGAGATAGTCGCGGAACTCTTTATTGGTGAGTGACCGATTGGGAACGCGCACTTCAATCTCTTCATCGCCTCGTCCGAGCAAGGAGAGTGCTAATACCCGTTGGTTCCCTGCGACCAGGGTGCCGTCCGTGTTGATACACGGCAGTTCCGCAACATTGAACTTCTTAAGACTGCGCTTCAGTCCTTCGAGTTGTGTAGGCGACAAGGTACGAGGGTTCTTCTCGTACCTAATGAGGTCGCTTACTTTGCGACGCTCGGTGTGCCACTCCAGCTTTTTTGTAGACATATACGTTATGCGATTAGTTACTAACCGCTCAACGAAAACACCGATCATGTGCGTGATCGGTTGCTTAAACGAAAAAGACTCTAAATTCAAGCAACACAAAAACGCTTAGGTTTTTGATTGTCTGAATTTAAAGTCCTTTGATCGGATTTCTTCTGTTGCCGAATGGCCTTGAATAATATCCGAACCAGTCTTTCTCTAAATTTCACTGGAACTCACTTTTCATCCGTTGAATTGCCGAACGGCCAGATGTCGAGTGGAACCTGCCGTAGCTTCATAGCTTCGGCACGACGAATGATGGGTTTTCGAAGAGCCTGCCCAGATGATAGCGGATTTTCAGTAATGTTCAAAGCGAGAAGAGGATATCCGAGCCGTCTTTGCTAGAATAGTCCCCGCAACCGAATACCTGGCCTAAACCCGCCCTCAGCGGGCATGGTCAAAAACCATCCAAGGAAGTCTCCTCGCAAGAGGATTCGGCCATTGGCCGGATCTGGATGCGAGGGTTTTCTTTTACTCGGTGCGCCAGAACCAGTATCGGTTGTATACGTCCTGACGCAGGCGGTATGCATCGGCATGACTGAACACGCCCATGTATGAATTGAGCGAGGACTCGAGGGTCAGTTCGCTGATCTCTCCACGTTTGTAAGCGCGAACAGCCTGCTGTAGCTTTCGTGGAATCCGGCGTTTGGTCTTCGCACGAAGCTGCACGTGATTGGGCAAAACGATGTAGCCGAGAAAGTCTATGCCGTGTCTGTGCTTCCTCAGGGTTATCTTCTTCGGATGAAGCTCGAGGAGCAGCTTCCCTCGCAGGAAATCTTGTATGGGGACAAGCAGGTTCTCCAAGTACGCCTTGTCTGCGGACACGATGACGAAATCATCTGTGTATCGAGCGTAATGTTTGACTTTCAAGTCGTGCTTCACGAACTGGTCGAACTCATTCATGTAGATGTTCGCGAATATCTGCGATGTCAGGTTGCCGATTGGAACACCTCGTCGCTCAAACAGACTTGGTCTGCTTGCAGAAAAGCTCTCGACGATCTCATGCATGAGTTTCATGACCTTCTCGTCCTTGATCTTTGTGCTGAGAATCCCGAGCAGTGTGTCGTGGTCGATGGAGTCGAAGAACTTACGGATATCGCACTTGAGTGCATAACACGGACGTGTGTTATTACGGCTCACGGCGCGTATAACTTGGGCGACCCACCGCACTCCCTTGTGCGTTCCCTTGCCGAGACGACAGGAAAATGACGTCGGGATGAATGTCGGCTCGAACACGGGATTGAGCACGCTGAAGATAGCGTGGTGAAGCACGCGATCGCGAACTGTTGCCTTATGAATGCGACGCACTTTCGGGTCATGAATCCAGAATCCCTTATAGGCTCCGTGTTTGTAGGTATCATTCTTCAGATCTCGGTACAGACCGAAGATGTGTTGCTCGATGTCTACCCCGAATTCCGCCACATCTGGCTTGTTCCGCTTGTCGCGCTTGAATACCTCCCAAGCTCGAAACAATGTCTGCGGAGAGATTATTAACCAGCTTAGATTCTTATAAACCTTCATAGCATGAGTGACTTAGACATCCCGATATTTAAAAAGTCCTACGATCTCTACAAAGAGTTCTATGGACTCCGCTTGTCAGTGCCGAAGCAAGACCGATACACGCTCTGGCAGAAGTGCGAGAATCTGCTCATCGACATTCTCGAGAGCATCCTTCTTGCGAGCCAACAGTCGAAGTCTGAGAAGCTACCAACCTTAGAGAAAGCAAGCGTGAAGCTCAACTTCATGCGGGTATGCGTGCGCCTCTTGAAAGATGTGAAGGCGATTGACGACAAGAAGTATGTCCTCATCGAAGCTGATCTCGACGAGATCGGTAGGATGCTCGGCGGGTGGATTAAGTCCACGAAAGAGCGTTAGTAGAAACTCCCGCGCAAAGCGGGAGTTTCTCACTATGGATGGAGGTATGACTGCCTGGCGGACGACAGACCGATGTTGCTGTTGCGGTTGTTGTCGTTCCAGTTGTTGACGTTGAGACCCTTGGCGTCGAAGTTGCCGACGTTCACGTGGTTGCCGTCCGAGTCGAGGTAGCTGCCCGCTCCCGTCCATGGCACCAGCACTCGAGGTTTGCCGCTCTTGCGAGCCTATATCCTCTCGCACCTGTATTTTATTCGAGAGCAGATTCCTTGCGGAACCATCTCCCCCTAGAAACGGGCAAGAAGTTCTCTCCATCCTTAATCGCACGCTGCCGTGATCCGTAAACCACTGGCATTCTGGCGATATCTCAAGGTGAGATATCTCGCGAGCTTGAACCGTGACCCAAGCTACATTAGCAAGATGCAAAAAGTATATGTTGTTTGCACAAAAAACGAAAGAGCCCCCGGCAACTCTCCCGTCCGTGTTGTTCACACGAGCGAAAAAATTGCGCGGAGGCTCAAGACCTCAAGAGGG
>CAZMAP010000009.1:0-19243 GCA_964564385.1 uncultured Candidatus Saccharibacteria bacterium
GATCGCCCAGTGGGAGAGCTGCTCCCAGACGGTCGACACCGGTATCGTGCCGGCGGTCGACCAGGTGTTCTCCGCGGACGCCCTCGAGCGCATCGCGCTCATCGCGTCCGCGGACAAGTTCGCCCGTGGCGCGTGGCCCGGGCAGCGACCGCTCCCGACCACGGAGAACCCGTGGCCGAAGGAAGCCGAGGGTTCGGTGGACTCGACGCGGTCGATCGCGGCAATCGCCGCAGCGGTCGCGGATTTTCGCATCCCGCTCGACCAGCGAGTCGAGTGGATGATGCGGTGGCTCACCTCGGGCGAGGAGCCCGAGAGCTACCGCACCAAGGTGGAGGCCGAGCGCGCGGAGATGATTCGCGCGCTCGAGACGAGCGAGATCTCGATCTCGCTCGCCGCCGGCGACCGCATCGCGGTCGTCGAGTCAACCCACCGGGCGGCGACGGCCGTGGGCTATGCCCACGCGCCGGTCGTCGTTGCCCTGAACCCTGCCTTCCGGCTGGGGCAGGGCGAGCCCCACCGGAAGTTCACGGTCTGCGCCTACACGGCGCAGGTCGCGGACATCCGCGGAGCGCTCGCCGAGTTGGCGGCGCTCGAGCCGGGGTGGGGCGGTTCTCCCACCATCGGCGGTTCCCCGCAAGGGGTGCCGTCGACGCTCACCATCGAAGAAGTGGTGGGCGTGGTGCAGAAGTACCTGAAGTAGCTGGTTCGGTCGACGCGGTTTGGTTTCCGCGTCGGCCCTCTTGTTGAGCCCGCAAACATCTGCGTACCGCAGTTTTGTTTTGTGGGTTCATGGGAGGATGTATGGGATTTTTTGGACGACTCTTCCGGCGGAACTCGTCACCGAGTTCCGCCAAGCCAGTCTACTGCGGAAGCGCAGTAGACTGGAAGAAATACGAGACGATTCGGGCGCTCCTCGCAGGAGGGGCGTCCGACGAGGATGTGCTCGCCTCCGTCGGCGAGCTCGGTACGCAGGAGGTTCTGGCGCTCCTGCGCGCCGATGCGGAATTGAAGGAGTTGTTCTACTCCGGTGGGCAGTTGACGCCGGAAGAACGACAGCTGATGGACCAGACGGAGGGGTTCGCCCTCCGTCTGGCGAAGAAGCGGGGTATCTAGGTTTCGGCCGAGCGCGAAGTGGTTTTCGCGCTCGGCCCCTTTTCTGTGCGCATCTCGTCGGAGGTTCGCACAGAGAGAGGAATCTCTCAAACTCCAACACGACAATCCGGTTGTGTTGTGGGTAGGGGTTGCAAGTCCCCTGAACATTTGTCCCGCACAGCGGGGAGAGGAGACAGAAATGTACTGTCAGACCGATTTCATCATCGTGTTCGGGTCGGCCGCCACGTGGGCGGCCGGCAAGACCCAGGATCCCCCCCGCGACATCGACGTCGCGTTCGGAGGGGTCAACACGTCGACCGCGGACGCGGAATCCGCGGCCCGTGTGTGGGCTTCGCAGGTCGGCCTTCCGGCCGACCTGCCGGTGGATTCGCACCGCTTTCTCGCAAGAGAAAGCTGGTGCGAAAGGGTGGTCCTTTTCGGACATGAGACCCTCCTTCGTGGAAACACGAAGGCGGTGTATCTTCCTATCCCCGAAGGACTCACCCTCCATCACGTTGTCCTTCGGGGCAACGTGGCGGGAGTTCCCGATGTTCGCAGGGGGCTCACAAGCCTCCTGCGACTCTCGGAGGTCAACCCCGAGCTCGCTCGGGAGTTGGTCCTTTCGGGGCGGAAGCTCCGAATCGGCTTCATCCCCGGCGAGGGCTGGGGCGAGGACCTGGACACGTACATCGGGGACGGGCCGGAGGCGCTCTTTCGAGCACTCCGGCACACGAGCCCGGAGTTCCTCGCCGAGCTCGGTGAGCTCGGCGACTTGCTCGCCAAGATTCGCAACCTCGGCGCGACCGAATGGTCGCGCTTGGTCACCGATGCTCCGCAAGAGCTCGGTGACCAGGGGTTCAGATACCCCGGAATCACGTGCTGGGTCGAGGGTGGCGAGTGGCTCGCCACCTTTGCCCAGAGCTCATTCCAGCCGGCGGACAAGATCCACCGGCTGGCCGAGTTGGTTTTCAAGGGCGAGCTCCCCCAGGTCACAATGACCTGGGAGCTTCGCTACGTCAGCCACCCGAAGAGCTAATCCTCCTCGGGCAGGCTTTGAGAGATTGCCTGCGGTTCAAAATCTCTCATGTGGCCGAGCGCGAAGTGGTTTTCGCGCTCGGCCTCTCTATTGAGCCCACGATCATGTGTGCATCCAGCACGCAGTGAATCGTGGGCTGAAGGAGGAGGCGATGGAAGAGCTCCGGTGGTTCCGCCTGTGCATCTGGATAGCAAACCATCGCTATCCCGCCCTTTGGCAAGTCGCCAAGGATGACTGCCGGCAGATCGCCGGCTTGACCGCAACGCAGTTCGAGGGAGACACGAAAGCGACCTCTCGAACTGTCGCCCGTGAAATGAGCCGTGGTTTGTACCGGCTCAGCAAGGACCTTGGTTTTCACAGGGTCCGTGGGAAGGTCTCGCGACCGGAAGGCCAGTTCAACGAAGAGCTGGCCAATGCCGATCGTGGAATTGTCGGAGAGTCGCCTTTCGTTGGCGGTAACCGCCAGAATAAGGGCTTCGGCCACGGCGGACATGCCGCCGGGACCCTTTGGACGGCCGTGCGACCCTGCGGGGTCTTAGGCTGCAAGAAGGATTCCATGTACGACGATTCGACGATGGGACGGCTCTGCAAGCGCCACAAGTCGATCGTCGATGTGCGCCGGCGGCGCGGGAAGGATGATCCATACAAAGACCTCCATATCGCACGAGAAGCAAAAAAGAATTCACCAAAGGCATCCTGTGGGGTGCCGTGGTGTTCCGACGAGTCGTCTTACAACGACTCGCGTTACAGTCGACTTTGTCACCGCCACGCCGTCATGCGCAACAAGCGCAAGCGGTTGGGGTGGGAGGATCCCTACCTGGGCTTCGAGGAATCCCAGGAGGTGCTCAGCCATATGAGCACTTTCTTGCCCGAGCGCAATCGTGCGTTTTGGGCGACAGTTCGTCTCGGCGTCACCAAGGCCGAGTGGGCCGCCATGTGGCTGTGGGCGTACGGAGAGACCCCCGCCGTGAGCCCGGAAATCTTGGCGAAAGCCAAAGAAGCCGGGCTTCGTGAAAAAACAAAAGAAAGTAGGGGGCTTCTCCGGAAGTTCGCGGCCACAGGAAAACTCCGTGGCCGCGAACTTAAAGGAGGGATTTTTCTGACCCTCCACGAGTGAGCTGAGGATGGTGGTTCGGACGACTCGGCGTGGTTGCCGGGTCGTCCTCTCTATTGAGCCCGCGATCATGTGTGCATCCAGCACGCAGTGAATCGTGGGCTGAAGGAGTGGGAGATGGACATCGAAGATGTTGTGAGAGAGTTAAAGGTCGAGACGGTGCTGCACCTGCTAGGCGCAGCACCGCACCTGAAAATCTCCGAAGCACTGGCTTTGGAGGTTACGGGTGTGTCGCCCGACGGGGATCACACAATGGTCCCCGGCAAGCGTCTCATGGCAGAGGCGCTGTACCAGCTCGTTCGACGGCTCATGAAGGAGGGGATGCCTGAGCACTCCCTCCGATGTTGGGCCGAGTACGAGGCCCGGTGGGCAACCGGGCACATCGCCCTCCACAACGAGGGGCGAGAGGAGTCGGTCGAATCGACTCTTGCTGTGCACCGAGAAAGGATTGTGGGCACACTCCGAAAGGATCGTGTGGAAAAGTTCTAGAAGTAGGAAAGAGTGCCTTCCCGCACCCAACGTGGTTCGTTGGTGTGCGGGGCTCTATTGAGCCCGCGATCATGTGTGCATCCAGCACGCAGTGAATCGTGGGCTGAAGGAGTAGGCCAAATGTCGGTAAATTTCACCAAAAGAGCCACGCTTGCCCTTGAAGGGCAGGCGAGGGAGATTGCGGAAGAGGTTATTCCGCACCTTCCGAAGACCGTGACCGTCACCAAGACGGTCACGGTCGAAGTTGAGGGGCGTAACTTTTTTGGTCGAAAGACCAGAAAGACCGTCCCTTCGACAAAGGAAGAGGTGATTGAGCTCGAGTGGAAGTGGGACATTCACACTCAGAGCAACTTTCTCAATGACCCGGAGTGTTTTTTTGAGATGGACATGCCCTTCGAGGAAGGGTCCCCTTACCTGACGTTCGCGTCTGATGATTACCCGTGTGTGGTGCGCGCACCACTTTGCACGGCACACCTCATCCCCATGACACCGACCCAAGGGGTTGCGGTGGGGATTGGCCTGGGGAGGAGAGGAGGACGTGTCCTCGGGACCACCGAGGATGTGGAGGAGGTGCGGACGAAGTACCCACACCTCTACGGCAACGGCCAGTAAACGCACGAGTTCGTCGGTGTGCGACGTCCGCCCCACGTTACGGGGCTCTGTCGCCCGCTCAGCGGGCCTGATGAGCATCTCCGATTACGGTCGGGGAGCGAAACAGAGATCACGTTCGCCGTGTACGGCTGTTCAACGATCATCGTTACTGATACGCATACTGTGCGGATCACAATCTCTCTCCTCAACCCAGCACTAACATTCGTTAGTGCTGGGTCAACGATGCTCGCTACGGCCGTACACGATGGATTTGATCAAACACTATGCAAAGCCGAGCCTTGCACATGTGGTGATGAAAAACAAAAGCCACATCCCGGTGTTCTGGAATGTGGCCTGGAGTGCACGGAGCAAGATGCGATTACCGCCGTCCCCCTTTTCTCCGTTTCCTGTGTGGAGCGCGGTCGTGCGTCGCGCCGTGCTTCTTTGGCGCAACGCGCGGAGAAAGAGCGATGCGGAGACCGATGCCGACCGACAGCGGTCTCCATCGAGAGAACTCCTCGGGCAACTCCACATCTCGCGCGGTTGCCGCGATGAGTGCCATCTCGCCATCGCGCGGGTTCTGCTCGCGCAACCCGACGACGCGGTACCCAAGCGAGACGAAAAAATCTTCGCTAAGGATTCCGCCGTTGTGTAGGACGTCGGCGAGACTGTCCATCACGCAGCCCTTTGGAAAGGGTTCTGGGTCATGGGCATTCCGATCATCAACAATGACGACGAATCGGAATGCAATCTCACCCCACATCAGCGCCAACACCTTGGCGGGCGTGTTGGCGCTGTACACTTTCACATGAGGAAGCTCTCTATTGATCACACCAGTGACCACAGAGATCGCCTCGCGATCACGCCCAACAACAAGCGCGTTCATGGGGCTCTCCGCGCGGAGTCCCGTGGTTCCCGATGTCTCAGAGGGCATCGTCTTTCTCCTTTCTGATTTAAATATTGCATAGAAATACACAAAAGTCAAGTTGTTTGGATTTTATACGCCCTTCATCTGCCAGCCCGTACACTAGCGCTGTGTCATTTGCCAAAACGTACAGCGCACAAACATCGATGCTTCGGGCGCACACGGTCGCCGTCGAAGTCGACATATCGCGCGGACTCAATTCATTCACGCTCGTGGGGCTTCCCGACAAAGCCGTCGAGGAATCACGGGACCGCGTATGTGCCGCAATCAAAAATTCTGGATTTGAATCCCCCAAAAGCAAAAATGAGAAGATTGTCATCTCGCTTGCTCCCGCCGACGTACGAAAAGAAGGCCCAATGTTCGATGTACCAATAGCACTCGCATATCTATGTGCAGCAGAATATCTTTCATTTGATTCCAAAACAAAACTCTTCCTCGGCGAGCTTTCGCTCGATGGCGATGTGCGCCCCGTGCTCGGTGTGTTGCCACTTGTGCTTCACGCCAAGCGCGCTGGGTTCACCGAAGTGTACGTGCCGTGTGACAACGCGCGCGAAGCAGCGCTCGTTCGCGGTATCTCTATAATTCCCGTACGAACACTGGCACAGCTCATCGAACACTTGTCTCCCGACTCCCGCAAAACAAAGCGCGCACGAATACCGCACCAAGAAGAAACGCCCTTTGTTCATGTTCCACCACCACACACCGTCGACCTCAAAGACATCAAAGGACAGGAGCATGCCAAGCGCGCCATCGAAATCGCCGCATCAGG
This sequence comes from uncultured Candidatus Saccharibacteria bacterium, assembly GCA_964564385.1. GTDB lineage: Bacteria > Patescibacteriota > Minisyncoccia > Phycocordibacterales > EsbW-18 > EsbW-18. Next base: position 6,017 of record CAZMAP010000009.1, read on the forward strand.
TGGACACAATATTGGTCTGTGGGGTTCACCAGGAACAGGGAAGACGTTGCTCGCCAAGGCTTGTGCGAGCATCATGCCACCACTCTCGTTCGAAACCGCACTCGAAGTAACCGGTATTCACTCGGTAGCGGGAACACTCGCCGGGGATCTCATCACCTATCCGCCGTTTCGTGCCCCGCATCACACAAGCTCCTATGTTGCACTCATTGGTGGAGGCTCACTACCACGCCCTGGCGAACTTTCATTGGCACACCACGGCGTGCTCTTCCTCGATGAATTTCCCGAATTCGAGCGGCGTGTCATTGAAGCACTTCGCCAACCACTCGAGGAACGCTGTGTGTCGGTATCCCGCGTTCGCGGTTCAGCGCAATTTCCAGCAGATGTCATTCTCATCGTTGCACTCAACCCATGTCCCTGTGGCAATTGGGGATCAAAGAAACCCTGCACGTGTAGTGCTCATACGCTCATGCGCTACCAACGCAAGATATCCGGCCCCATCATCGACCGCATCGACATGTGGGTCGAAGTTCCACCTGTCGAACATACAAAACTGTCATCGAGAGATGAGGGAGAGCCGAGCCTAGTGGTCGCACAACGCGTCATGGACGCTCGGCGCGTCCAGCTCGAACGGTATGCAGGAACGGCGCTCAACAAAAACAGCGACCTTGGCCCCAAAGATATCGCCACATTCTCGCAGATGTCATCGGAAGCGACACACACGCTCAACGAAGCGGCTGAAAAGATGAGCCTGACCGGACGCGGCTACCACCGAGTCATCAAACTTGCACGGACTGTCGCAGACCTCGAACACGCCGAAGCAATTCAGTCCGCCCACATTCTCGAGGCGCTCCAATATCGATCAAAGGGGCTGTCCGCTCAATAAATACCGCATGACCCCTTCAAAAACATCACTCGTAGCGCTCAGAGCGATTTCTAGAAAGAGACACATCATTCGCGGAAACAGAGTGCTCCTCGATAGCGATCTTGCAGAGCTCTATGGAGTTCCCACAAAGCGCCCCAACGAACAAGTTCGTCGTAACAAAGATCGATTTCCCAAAGATTTCATGTTCGAGCTCACCAAAAAAGAGGCCCACATCCTGAGGTCGCAATTTGCGACCTCAAAACCAAGTGCAGGAGGTCGGCGTTATCTTCCATATGTTTTTACAGAGCAAGGAGTTGCAATGCTCTTGAGCGTTCTCAATAGTGACCGTGCAATTAGAGTAAACATTGCCATCATGCGCGCGTTTGTTCAGCTTCGCCAAATACTGGCAACACATCATGAATTGGCCAAGAAACTCGACGAGCTTGAAAAGAAATACGACAAGCGTTTCCAGATCGTTTTTGAAGTGCTCAACAAGCTCATAGAACCACCGCCGATTAAAAGCAACCCTATCGGATTCAGCATGAACAAACCCCACAACACAACACTCCGATAAAAATCGGAGTGTTGTATGTCGCCTCGGACGATATCTAGATCAGAAGCGCGGAACCAACCCAAGGGCTGACGCCGTGCACACCAACCTAGAATGGATTCGCTGCACCACGGATTTCAAAGTGGAGATGTGTGCCCGTTGCCTTGCCGGTGGCACCCATTGCACCAATCACATCACCCTGTCCAACCACATCTCCCACCGAGACGTTGTTGGCGCTCAAGTGCGCATAGAGCGTTTGGGTACCATTGTCATGTTTGATGACAACATAATTACCGTACCCGCCATTCCATCCACCGTCGGACTTGCTGATGATGACCTCACCAGCTGCAGCGGCATAGATAGCAGCACCATATGACGAAGCGAGGTCGACGCCGTTGTAGCCGTGGATTCCCTGTGTGCGCGTACCACCCTTGATAGGACGCATGAAGTATCCGCTGTATGACGGCCCACCACCGTACGATGTGGAACCTCCCGAGGATGTCTTTGAGCGCGCCGGTGCAATTTCACCATGAGGAATGATGAGCTCATCACCAACCGCAAGAACCACATCACTTTCGAGGCCGTTGAATTGAAGAACTTCTTCTTTGTCGGCCTTGTATTTTTTGACGATTGAGGCGAGGGTGTCGCCCTTTTTGACCACATGCTTCACGCCAGTGATGGGAAGGATAACGAGAGTCTGGTCGGGGTGGATTGAGCCCTTAGCGGGGATGTCGTTTGCCCAACGAATAGTGTTCATCGTCACCCCAAACATGTCGGCAATCTGTGACAGAGTGTCGCCTTCACGAACAACATAGACGCTGATTTGGTCGGAAGAACCCAAAGCAACCGTAGTGCCTGCAAGTGGACTTGTTTCGGAAGCAAGCGCACTACCGTCGACAATGGTGATATCACCACCGCCGAGCGCCGTTTGAGTCTTGAGGCCATGGGTACCCTCAAGAAGCGGCATGGTTCGAGTATCAATCTGATCCTGAATTCCACCCGCCGATGCCTTACTGCTTATCCAATCCAAAAGACCCGCATAGGCCACAGCCGATGGGGCAACAAGAACAACCACAAAAAAGCCCGCCCGGAGAGAGGTAAAAAGCCTATTGATGACCTTCCATTTCAACAAAACGGTGCGTTTGGAAGGGTCAAAATCGCCAGAGAGACTAGTAATACAAGTTGGTTTAGATAGTAATCCTGTGGGTCTATCGTGTCGGCGCGAGCCCTGATCGAAAGGCAGGGGATTCGTTGGGCCGAATCGGTTCGGTATCCAAACAGGGTCATTTTATCGGTCGTGGGGAAGGCGACTAGTATTGACGTATTTTTTAAACACCGTATTATCACGATTTTTTCCACCAGCTAAGAAAAGGTTACCCCGAGACGCCCAAAAGGGACATCAGTGACATGTTTGATTGATTAGACAACGAAAAAATCGCCCTGTATATATTTTGAAGTCCCCCTAAGCCTGTTGCAGGTCCGATTTTACAAAAACCGTCTCCCAAAACCTCGTTGATTGATTTTTCTCTATTTGAGCGTATAGTCCGCCACGGAAACCTTGGCATGGAGCCGGGGAGAAATGGAGAGAGTGAGATGATCGTCGAAAGAAGAGTGCTACATAACGGTACGGTGGTCTTGAAATGCGAGGGGTCCCTTGGGCCCGACAGCATTTCTTTCATCAAGGACGCAATCCTGAGAGGACTCCCCCAGGAGAACGGCTACATCATCCTCAACATGGAGAAGATGCGGCATCCGTTGTCCCACTTCGATGCGGTACTGCTGGTGAACTTCGTGGAAGAGCTCGCCACCGCACACAAAGTACACCTGGTGTTCTCTGGCAATCTTTCCGAAGTGGTGCGTGCGCTCGGAGTGTTCGCGAACGAGAACGAGGCGCTCATCTGGACGCTCCAGGCGCAGTCCTGGTGACAAGAAGACAGACACCGGAGAGAGACCATGGACATCGGGCGAGTAAGTCCGCGAATCATAATGATGTTCGTCGCCATCGGACTCACAATGGCGATGATGGCGTTTCAGCCGACCACAGCGATTCTCACAATCCTCGTGGTCGTCAACATGCTCATGTTCCCTCATTGGGGCCTGTTTGCGGCCTTTCTCGAGGTGACCCTCTTCTGGTTCTTTCTCATTTCGTTTGTGTACAGAGGAAGCCTGGGGAGAACCTGAGTCTTCGGGACAACCGCCCCCGCCCCACACCACCCGCCACGTGCAAACCCGCTCCGGCGGGTTTTGCTTTTTTGGTGCACTCAAAATCTGGGCCCGCACCCCATGATATGATGCGCAGATGCATCACCTCGATGATCTCAATCCAGCCCAGAAAGAAGCCGTGCTCCACACGACCGGACCTTTGATTATCGTTGCTGGTGCAGGAACGGGAAAAACCCGCGTTTTGACCCGTCGAATGCTTCATCTCATCACCCAAGGCGTTGCTCCGGAGTCTATTTTAGCCATCACATTTACCAACAAAGCGGCGGGGGAAATGCGCGAACGGGTTCATGAGTTGCTTGGTTCGTCGGTTTATTGGTCAGAAACCAATGAACCAAAGAACTACCGAACCAATAAACCATTCATCGGCACCTTCCACAGTTTCGGCGTATCCGTCCTTCGAGACAACGCCGCTGCGCTCGGACTACCGGCTCGCTTTAGTATCTTCGACCGGGACGACTCTATCTCTCTCATCAAGAGAATCCAGAAGGACCTTGGCATGGACCCAAAAGCCATGTCCGCCAGTTCAATCCTTTCTACAATGTCCCGAAGCAAAGGAGAGGCGATGACACTTGCCCGATTCCGTGAAGAGCGGGGGAACGAACGCGTTGGCCGCACTGTTACAGCAGTATGGGAACGCTACGCCGAAGAGCTCGCAAAAGAAAAGGCATTCGACTTCGACGATCTTCTCCTGGCAACATACGAAATGCTCCGCTCACATCCCGACATACTCGAGCGATACCGCCGTCGCTTTTCACACATCATGGTGGATGAGTACCAAGATACAAACATTGTTCAGTACGAGCTCGCCAAACTCCTCGCAAATCCAATCAACAATATCTGTGTGGTTGGTGATCACGATCAATGCATCTACACGTGGCGCTCGGCCGACTTGAGAAACCTTGCTCGATTCGAGGAAGAATTCAGTGGAACGCGCGTCATTCTCTTGGAAGAAAATTATCGATCGACCAAAACGATTCTTACTGCAGCAAACGACGCAATCAAACAAAACGCGATGCGCAAAGACAAGACGCTCTTCACAAACAACATGGACGGCGCACCCATCGAGATTTTCACCGCATACAACGAGACACACGAAGCACAGTGGGTCGCAAAGCGTACAAAAGAACTGATCGAGAAGGAAAACGTTTCTCCCGCAGACATCGCAGTCTTGTTCCGCGCACACTTTCAATCGCGCGCGCTCGAAGAAGCATTTCTTTCGGAACGCATTCCATATCAAATGCTCGGCACGCGATTCTTCGAACGCAAAGAAGTGAAGGACGTCATGTCGTACCTCAACGCAGCGCTCAATCCTGAGAGCATGACAAACTTCGCACGCATCGTGAACGTTCCCGCGCGCGGCATCGGAAAGACAACCCTCTTGCGTATTACCTCGGGACTCGAACACGAGCTCTCAGCATCACACACGGCAAAGATTGCGAACGTACGTGCACTACTCGGACGCATACGCGACATGTCAGAGACGCTCTCACCATCAAAACTCATCGAATACATCATGAAAGAGAGTGGCCTCGAGGCCGAGCTCATGGCCGACGGAGACGAAGGCAACGAACGCCTCATGAACCTCAAGGAACTCGCGTCGCTCGCGGCACGCTACGATGTGTTACCACAGGGAGAATCACTTCACGCATTCATGGATGCTGTGGCACTCGCAAGCGACCAAGATGCGATGTCAAAAGCCGAGGCATCAGTGAAGCTTATGACTGTACATGCAGCCAAAGGGCTTGAATTCAAACATGTTTTTATTGCTGGTCTCGAGGAAGGGCTCTTTCCGAGCGAGCGGAGCGACATGCGCGCAACACCTGAAGAACGAGAGGAAGAACGGCGCTTGTTCTATGTGGCAATCACACGCGCAAAAGAACAGGCACACCTTTCATATGCTTCGGTACGTACGGTGTTTGGCTCGACCAACGTAAACATCCCGTCACGATTCCTTACCGACATCGACGAGTCGCTCGTAACAGCAGTCGACAGCTCGGGCATCCCAATTCCACCAAGGAAGAAAGATCTTTTAACTATCGACTGGGATGATCTGTAAAGAGAAGGCGACAATTGAAATGGAAATAGATTGTTGCCTTTTAATTATCGCCTTAGCAGAGGTATATACTATCTATAATCATGCGCGCAAAGAAATCGCTCGGACAGCATTTTCTCAAATCAAAACGCGCCATCGCGAAGATTATTAGTGCAGCGCAATTAGCCGAGAACGACGTGGTGCTCGAGATTGGACCGGGTAGGGGAGCGCTCACAAAAGCGCTTCTTGAAAGTGGCGCACGGGTAATCGCCATCGAGAAAGACAGCGACATGATCGAGGTTCTCGAACAAATGTTCGCAAATGAGATTGCTTCGAGACGATTACAAATCATTCATGGAGATATCCTGACAATCGATATCGGGCCACTCCTACAAGCTAACGAAGCTACAAACTACAAACTTGTTGCAAACATCCCGTACTACATCACCGGCGAAATCATCAGACGATTCTTGTCCGAAGTCACGCAACCCGAGCGCATGGTACTGCTCGTACAAAAAGAAGTCGCGACACGCATCGCTGCTCGAGATGGCAAAGAAAGCATTCTTTCACTCTCGGTAAAAGCCTTTGGCACACCAAAACTTGTGATGACCGTTCCTGCGCGTGATTTTGCCCCCGCACCAAAAGTCGACTCAGCGATTCTTTCGATTACCAACATCTCACACGATCGTCTTGTGCCAGACAAAGAGACGCAATTCTTCGAAATCATCAAACGGGCATTCTCGCAGAAACGAAAACAACTCGTGGGCACCGTTCCACCGCTTGTATCAAAAGAAGACCTTGTCGATTTTCTTATACAACAAAAGCTCCCCGTGACCACGCGGCCCGAGGAGCTCGACTTTGAAGACTGGAAACACCTTATTAATAGAGAGACGAGCCGACGTTGAGAATTGCACCCTTGGCGTTACTTTTGAAACTGCACCCGTTCCCCACAAACTGATAGCACGGGAACGCGCCGGGAACATAATTGCCCAAAAGAGTGTGATCTCCCTCCCACGCAACACCACACCAAAGGTATGCATGCGGAACAAGCGCCGAAAAAACACCCATGTCGATATAGTTGGAAAGCAGATCGGCGGCCCACACATAGAGAAGATCGACCCGTTGCGCGCCTTTTTGAGCCGTAGCAGCCGACGGTTGAACGGTCACCATGATAGAACCCGAGCAGAGACAGTTGTATTCAATATTCGTGGGGCTTCCCTCAAAAGGCACGAGCCCAAATGCCACTGTTGGTTGTGGGTTAAAAAGCCAAATATTGAGCGATAGCGTGATACCAAAAACAAGTATCAGTCCCGAAAAAACTTTTCTGATGAGTGGTGTCATAGTTTTAAAGTCCAAGGATAGTGAAGAGAAGCGCAATACAGCCGGTACCCGAACCGCCCGACGCATCCTGGCCACCTGTTCCAGTGTGTGACGGACCACTATTGCCACGCTCAGTGTTGTCAGACGAACCCGTGCAATCAGGATCCTTGGGATAGTCGATGAGTGTGTCTTCGCCAGAATCATTGTTGATACCGTCAGAACACTGAGGGCGTGGCGTTCCCGTCCCACCATCGTCGCCCGATGAGCTCCCGAGCGTTGTGGAATAGCCATAGCGCGCAAGGACCATTTGTCGGCTAAAGTCCTGTATTTCTTCATCGGTCACCTTTGAACCAGCAAAATCATCAACAGCTGCAAAAAGCTCTTTTTCGGTGGTAGGGATACGCGAATCATCCACAGGAGCACGAGTTGCACCGCCACCCTCGGCTATCGCGCCCGTCATTTCATCAAACGCGGCAATGGCATCGCTGATGCTTGCCGTTGAAGTACCCTCTTCGTCTCCAGAACCTTCAGTAAGCTTGTTTCTCGTTGCCATCCCAACAAACCCCGTACCATTAGAGAGACCGAGGGGCTTCAACACGTCGTCGGCATGAAGGTTTTGATACCGAACAACCGCCGAGCGTGTTTTTTCACCAAAAAAATCTGTTTCATTGCCTGGGGAACCAGGTCCTGAGGCCGCAATGCGCGTTCGAGCATCGGTGTTGAGGCTCACTTGGAGCGCATAAACATCTTCTCCGGAGTCGCCGAGCTCCAGATTGCGCGTGAATGTGTAGGCGCTTGATGATGTCGGAACACACAGCACACAGCACACAGCACACAGCACAAGAGGTGGAAGCCGTCGGTTGTGAGCTGTGAGCCGTGAGCGCATCATGCCTCTCATCGTACATGATTTGGAAAAATATTCACTTATTCCTTAGTAAACTCTGTCGGTGTGTACTATCATATGTGACATATATGGGCTTTTTCTCCGATATGCGCGCGTTCGCACCAAATAAACGGATTGGTTCTCTCTTGATTGTGGTTATTGCCACCGTTGTTGCGGTTTTTATATTCCACAGCAAACCATCCCCAACAAAAGACATGGCCGCGCGCCGCGTTATCCTTTCTGATACAAACACCGAAACGACAACAAACAAAAAAGACACCGACGGAGACAACCTTGCGGATTGGGAAGAAGCTCTGTGGGGGTTGAGCTCCACGAACGCCGACACCGACGAAGACGGCATTGGAGATTTTCAAGAAGTCGAGAACCGCAAAAAGGCTGTTGATGAAGCACCCGCTGCCGTCCTTAGTGGCACCGACCCCGCCAATCCGCCCTCAGCAACAGAGCTTGCGGGACGAATCCTCATCTCCCAGTTCCTCGCCGCCAAAGAGGCTGGGGTACCACTTAAGGAAGATTCAATCGCACTTGCGGGACAAATCGCACTTGGCACAACAAACCTCGAACGCACCTACCCAATCGCCACCATCAACGATCTCACCATCATTCCAGGAACAATGACAACAAAAGAATACGGCAACGGCATTGGAGCCGCGCTCATGAACACAAGTGGCACTCCTGCACCAAGCGAGCTCTATGTGATGCTCACGTACATTCAAACACCAGATTCAGAGAAGTTTCAAAAAGACATGGCCGACGTCATCGAGCGATACGATATGACGATTGACCGTTTTCTCGCCTTGGGTATTTCTTCGGACAGAACCGACACACACCTCGCCCTTACCAACGCCCTCATCGCCGTGCGCACCGACCTTGTTGATCTCTCAAAAGTGGGCGACAATCCTCTTATGGCGATTACCGCGCTCGACGCATATCAGAGGGATTCGTCACTCATGACGGGACTCTTCGAAAAGCTCCGCGCGTCGCTTTTGCATTCGGACGCAACCTTCGCCCCCGGTGAGCCCGGCTACGTATTCATCAACGCCACAACCACCCAACCAACACCATGAGCACTTTTCTACGAAAATTCGCTTCTGTTCTCATCATCTGCGCTTTCTTTCTGAACATTGTGACACCAATTGTCACACATGCAGGCTCTGGGTTTGGTCAATTCAGCGGAGAAACACAAAAAAACTTCGAGAACGGCGTCATCATGTGTGCGGCGACGGCGGTGGTTCTCATGATCATCAGCTATATCGCCAGCGCGCTCAACGTGCCTACAAACGATGTCCCCACAAACATCAAAGAGACAATCCTCGACTGTCTCTTTTGGGCATTCAAAAACGCCATCATCCAAGAGATGACGGGCTCAACAGTCCAATGGGTACAAACCGGCATGAATGGAAACCCCGCGTTCGTCCAAAACGTGAGTGGCTACCTCAGAAGTGTCGCCGACCGCGAAGCGGGTAGCTACCTCCAAAAGGTCGCTCCGTTCCTGTGTTCACCGTTCCGCGCAGACATCCAGCTCCAACTCAATCTGCTCTACAAAAACTCAAGCGGGCGAGGACCGGCCAACGTCAATGGAAGCTGTTCGATTTCTGAAAGCGTCGAGAATGTCGAGGCGTTCTTGGGTGGAGACTTCTATGCAGGTGGCTGGGAAGGATGGCAATCGGTCTTCTCTGATCCGCAAAACAACCCCTACGGAGCCTACTTTGAAGCGCGCGACCAGCTCGCACTCAAAATCTCGTCGTCAGCCGGCGAGGCCGAGAAAAAGATTTCGTTTGGCAACGGATTCCTCTCAAAGGAAGTTCAGGATTGTTTTGTGGTACTTCCTGAAGGACAAGAGGGACCCACCCAGCCAGTTGAACTCAAGCAAGGCGAGACCGTGGCGGAGGCAAAAGCTCGACTCGGGCTCAACGCGACCTCGGGCATCGAGTGCAACCCGCCCAAGGTGATGACACCTGGCGCACAGGTCAAAAACTCTCTCGAGCAGACCTTTGGTGTAAACCTCGATCAGATTGCTACTGCCGATGAATTTGATGAAATTTTCAGTCTTCTTGCGGCATGGCTCGTCTCCGACATCCTCACCCAAGACGGCGGTCTTGCGGAATACGACTCTGAATTGAGCGGTGCCAACGAAGAGATTGTATGGGACGACTCAGGTCTTACCGGCGGTGGTGAAGCGTGCAAGGCATCCCCAAGCGATTCAAACGCACGAGCCTCAGGAGAGACCATTCAGTTTGAACAAAACGGAACATTCCTCACAACAACTCCCGACGATACTGTGCGCGACTTCTACTTTGGCGAAGGTGAGGACAGAAAATACACCAAAGTGGTCGTTGACTTTGATGTCACCGTCGGGCAATTCACAAACATCGACGGTAGCTACAATTACCACGAGCTCTTCTATCTCACACGTGGTGACAAGTGGTGGAACAACCTCATCGGTCACGTTGGTCTCAAGATCAAAGGTGCCGATGGAAGCAAACTTGTCTCGGAACCGCACTTTGCGGGTGCATGCGACAGCAGCCAAACATCCTTTGAACCTTCTCCTGGTGACACCTTCCACGTACACTATGAGTACGATACGCAGGAGAAAGCGGCTGGTGTGGACATAACCTCGGGTAGCAGTGTCATCGTTGATGCATGGAGCGACACCACAGCAAGCGTCATCGAAAGTAACGGCACCGGCTTCCGCATCAGCATCGGTGGTGTACAAGATGACAACGGAGAGTACCAGGTGGCCCTCGGTGAAGGATGGGAGTTCTCAAACCTCAACGTCACCCTCGAATACACAGGCAAATAACAACATGCGGTACCACACCAAAAATCTCCTTCGCATATCTCTTTCGATAGGGCTTTTTGTACTGCTCTTCCTTTTGCCTGTCAGTAAAGACACGGAACAAGTAGTATCACTGACGCCGTTGCTCGCCCACGCCGCATCGTGTCCAGCAGGACAAGTCCCAGACGGAGAAGGCGGCTGTATAACATATGAGGATCAGCGCCCCAAAGACCCGAACGCATCTTCCACAACACCAGGGACAACAGGCGGTGGCACCCAGGATGTGTCGTGTAGTTGGACAAGCGGCGTGCAGTGTTTCGTCGGCAAGCTCTTTTACTACACTGTCTTCATAACATTTGGGTTCCTAGTGTACATAGCTGCATCGTTCTTCGACTTCGTCTTGCAGCTCAGCATCATCGACTTTCACACGTGGGTCGGCATGCCCGGCGTGCGCATCGCGTGGACCGTGCTCCGCGACACCATAAACATCTTGTTCATCTTCCTCCTCCTCTACGCGTCGATATCAATGATTCTCGGCCTTGGCAAAGAAAAAGGCATCATCAAGGGCGTCATCCTGGCAGGACTCCTCATCAACTTTAGCTTCTTCTTCACGAGTGCCATCATCGACGTATCGAACGTGACCACTGTGCAGATGTATGAGGCGATCAAGCGGATAGGTGAGAACGCCTCACAACAGTCTTCGAATAGCGACGTAGAGGCTCGGATGACCGGCATCACCGCCGTGTTTATGCAAGGCACCGGCATCCAAGTGAGCAACATCGCCGGGCTGAACGGAAAAGAGTTCACCTCAAAGCTTTTTCAGCAGATGTTCTTCTCATCGATCGAATTTCTTGTCTTGGCGTTCGTGTTCTTTGCTATGGGATTCTTACTTCTCGGACGTTTTATCGTCCTTCTCATTCTTCTCGTCACATCGCCAATATCGGTGATGGGTGGCTTGCTCCCACAGCTCTCGCAATACTCAAAGCAGTGGTGGAAGGAGATGATCAACCAGGCCACGTTTGCCCCCATCATGATGCTCTTCTTGGTGGTAACGGCAGTTATTGTATCGAACCCAGAATTTAGAAACGGCTTCTCTCGAGACAGCATCGGTGGACTTGTGGGCGGGGTACAAGGACTCGCTCAATATGCAATCGTCATCGGACTTCTCATTGTGGGCATCATCACTGCCAAGCAGTCCGCCGGCGCAGCATCAAACAGTGCAACAGATTGGGCGACCAAAAAGGCGGGCTCACTTACATTTGGTGGCCTTGCGGCTGCTGGTTCCTACGGTATCGGCAGGTATGGTAAGAAGCTTGCCGATTCTGATTGGGCAAACCGCCTAAAGGCATCCGACAATATTATCGGTCAGAAAATCGGTTCTTCTGTCACTCGTTTTGGCACAGCCGTGGGCAAAGCAAGTTACGACCCGCGCGGATTTGTTCCTGGCGCCGGCAAAGCGGCCCCTGGCTACATCGACAGAATGAAGATGCTTGATAAGGAGCGCAAAGAAGCGGGAGGGGTTCTTAAGAATAATATGGAAAGCGCGGCTCGAGCAGAGGCGGCCGCACTAGAAAAAGCCCAGCAGGCTCGCTTTAAGAATATCGACAACGAGATTCAAACCCTTGGAAAACAAAAAGCCGCGGCCCTCTCTGACTCAAGACGCGCCGACCTGAGCCCTGGGGAACAAAACCGGGCTCGCATAGAAGCCGCAAACCTCCAAAAACAAATCGAGGCCGCTCAGAGATTCAAACAAAGAGGCCCAATAAAGGAATCGGCGGTGCGCGATGAGCTTTCTGCTGCAGCAAAAGAAATCGGTGTCAACGGCGTTGCCCGCGTACGAACTGTTCTTGATGACAAAGAGCTGGCCAAGACCTTGGACACCATAAAAGACCCCTCAGAAAAAATGAAAGAGTTGATGAAACACCTCAATGAAAAAGAGGTGCGTTACTACACCGCCATGAGAGAACTCATTGATGTTGAGAAGCAAAAGGGGGCACAAGAAAAAGCCGCGAAAGAGGGATTTGCTGCTACGAACGCCGACGCAACATCAAAAACACTCCGCGAGCTTGCCGACAAAACCCGGAAAGAGCTGTCCAAAAACCAACAAGAAAAAGTCTATGAGGCTGTGATGGAGGCGTTCAAAAAAGAGAGCGGTGAAACTGTGAGCGAACAGCCAAAAGAAGAGACTCTGCCCGCACCAGAACAAACACCCAGCACAACAACAACATAATCTATGGATCCTGAAGTACAAAAAATAATCCAGGAACGCGCCGCCACTCTTCCACGTCCCGTTAAAGAAGCGTTCATCCGAATCGACATCAAAAAACGCCTCTGGGCTATCGCGCAAAAAAACGGCCTTCGTGTTGATCAATCAGGAATACTTGAGACAGAAACGCTTCTTGTTCTTCTCGACCTTGAAAAAACCTCTGATTTCATCGAAAACCTTGTGCGAGGCGGTGTTCCACGAGAAATCGCAAGGAGGATTGCCACGGAGGTAAACACTGAAATCTTCGAGGCTATTCGCTCTGACCTTGTAGCAGCCACCGAGACATCCCAAAAT
>CAZMAP010000010.1:0-17346 GCA_964564385.1 uncultured Candidatus Saccharibacteria bacterium
CCTAAGGTTCAATAACATCAACCATCTCCACAGATGACATCAGTATATACCCAAAAAACAAATCACTACTCCTGACAGGATTCACCTTTTTGGCCACTTTGTTGCTGCAGGAGGATAAATCTTGGTGAGGGCATGTCCAACACATTCGTGCGGTCGCGCCGTGCAAACTTCACGGCCGTAGTTGATGAGCCGATACGTGAAGTGAAACCACTCGCTCTTCGGTAAGATTTCCATCAAGTCTCGCTCGATCTTTACGGGGTCTTTATGGTCGGTGAGGTCGAACTTCTGTGCGAAGCGTTTGATATGGGTGTCGACCGCAATACCGTCGACAATCCCGTATGCATTTCCCAACACAACGTTCGCGGTTTTTCGTGCCACACCAGGAATCGTGAGCATCTCTGCCATCGTTGTGGGAATCTTTCCGCCGAATGTATCTTTGACCATCTTTGCTGCTGCTAAAACATTCTTCGCCTTATTGTTGAAGAACCCCGTTTGTCGGATGTCTTGTGAGAATTCCTCGATGTCAGCATTCACGTAGTCGTCGAGTGTCTTGTATTTCTTGAAGAGCTTGGCGGTCACCTCGTTCACCTTTTTGTCAGTGCATTGAGCCGAAAGCTCGACAGCAACCAACAGTTCCCAGTTATTTGTAAAATTCAGTGCGATTTTGGCATCAGGATAGAGCTGTTTGAGCTTTGTCGAGAGTTTCTTCGCGCGCTCTTTGCGTTCTGTGAGTTTTGCCGGAGTCATTCTCGTATTTTAGTCGAGTGTGGGTGCAGTAAGGGCAACATGTTCCAAAAGCATTTTTACTGATGACGCTGGGTCCTCGCTGTAGCTCTGTAAGGCCTGAATTTGCTTCATTGTCTGTCCCCATGCCGTCATATCAGAAAACGCATTACGCTTCTTTTCAAGAAGCACTGCAACATTTCGCAAAAGCTCAGCCGCTGCCCGTCTGTCTTTCTCTTCGATGATTGGTTTGATTATCGATAGACGTTTTGATGGGGATGATGCAAGAAATTCCTTTGCTTGTGACGATTCAGCGACATCGAATATGAATGGCGATGTACCAAGGCGAGATAGAACAGTGGGAAGAAGCGTATGTGGGTTCGGGGTTATCAAAAAGACGTGTGTACGAGGCACCGGTTCCTCGAGTACTTTGAGAAGCGCGTTTTGTGCAGGAGGAAGGATGGAATCGAAAGCGACAAGGAACACTTGCCCCCGTTCTTCAGACTTTCTAAGCGCAAGATCAATGAGCTGACGAACACTGTCGATGGGAAACGTTTGCTCGACCATTTCAATAATCTCGGGGGCATCATCACCCACGGTCAACTGCGCACGAAGCGCATCGCGGATTGATGCGTAGCTGTGTGGAATGAGGAAGGCGTGGTGGTTGAGAATCATAAATCCGAAATCCGAACATCGAAATCCGAAACAAACCCTAAATCAAAAATCCGAAACGAAGGCATTTGTTTTGGATTTAGGATTTCGATCATTTGGATTTGTTTAGGATTTCGGATTTCGTGCTTCGGATTTTATCTATCTTTTTGCAACTATAGATTTTTTGTAGGTGTCCAAATGCTCCAAAGCAATACCGGTTCCCTTGGCGACACAAAAGAGTGCCTCATCGGCAACGCGAGCCTTCACTCCGGTGGCACGAAACATGAGTTCAGAAAAATTGCGAAGCTGGGATGTTCCGCCGGTCATTGTGACACCTTGACCGATGATATCAGCAGCAAGTTCGGGTGGTGTCTCTTGAAAGACATCTTTAATAGCCTTTACCATCTCACGAAGTTCGCGTCGGATGGCTTTGACAACTTCGTTAGTTTTGACTTCCATCTCGCGAGGCAAACCAGTGATGACATCACGCCCACGCACACTCATGGAAAGCTCTTGCTCAACAGGTACAGCGGAGCCGATTTTGATTTTGATTTCTTCTGCGGTCTTCTCACCAATTGAGAGGTTGTAGTTGCGTTTTACGTAGTCGACGATTGCCTGATCAATCTTGTTGCCGGCAACTTTGACCGATGTACACGTAACGATTCCACCAAGTGAGATGACCGCCACGTCCGTGGTGCCGCCGCCAATATCGACCACCATGTGCCCTTCGGGATCATGAATCGGAATACCTGCACCGATGGCCGCGAGAATTGGCTCTTTGATGACGAACGCTTGCTTGGCTCCCGCCTTAATCGCAGCTTCAACAACAGCGCGACGCTCGGTCGATGTGACGCCCGCAGGGACAGAGATGAGAACATCGGGCTTAAAGAAATTCCATTTGCCCAACGCTTTGTCGATAAAATATTTGAGCATCGCTTCGGTCACGCGGTAGTCGGCGATAACACCGTCCTTCATGGGGCGGTAGGCGATGATGTCGTCGGGAGTCTTTCCCACCATGCGCTTTGCTTCGGTACCAATCGCCAAGATACGATTGTCGCTTTCTGACACAGCAACAACCGAAGGCTCGTTGAGCACAATTCCCTTGCCCGGCACGAACACCAGCACGTTGGTGGTTCCGAGGTCGATTCCGAGCTTCTTTGAGAACATCTTCATGTGGGACTATCGTACCTTTCTTTTGCCGTTTTTCAAAAAAGAAGGACCTGCGTGCGGTGGCACGGGTCCTTCATGGTGGGACTTCAGCTACCGAGGCGAGATCCACTCCGCCAACAGCGTCTCGCCATTGGTGTGGAAGTAGACTTTCGTCGGCGCCGGGGGAGCCTCGATGTTGGTTTCTTCAATCTGAAACCCCTCGATCCCAGCCTCGTCTTTGACGTACCTCCAGAATCCTGGTCCGCCGATGTACGACGGGAACATCCCCGCGGCGGTATCGAGGATTCGGCGCACCATTGCCTGGTGTTCGTTCATCAGCACTTTTCCTTTCGCTCGACTGCCTACTGTTTGTTTGCAACAGGTCCGCGATAGTTATACGTCTTTTGGGACAAAAATCAATCTCACTACTCCCCCTTCAGAACCTCTATCTTGGCACCAATGGCGTTGAGGCGAGTGGCGATTTCTTCGTAGCCACGGTTGATGGAGTAGATATTGCGGAGGATTGAGGTGCCTTCGGCGGCGAGCATGGCAATGAGGATGATCATGGCTGGGCGAAGTGCTGGTGGGCAAACGACTTGTGCGCCCTTGAGCTTGGTCTTTCCTGTCACAAACACTCGATGTGGATCTGCCAAAACAACGTTCGCGCCAAGACGGTTGAGTTCGGTGAAATAGATGGCGCGGTTTTCCCACATCCAATCGTGGATGAGCGTTACGCCTTCGGTTTGTGTAGCGATAGGCACAAAGAACGGAAGGTTATCAGTGTTGATGCCTGGGTATGGCAATGCGTGAATTTTGTCGGAGACCGCTTTGAGCTTTGACGGCATAATAGTGAGATCAAGGAGGTCGGTGCGACCGTTGTACGATTTGTAGCGCTTTGTCTTTTTGTATTTGAGTCCCATCTTCTCCAATTTCAAAAGTTCAACAGAGAGAAAATCGATTGGTGCACGTGTGATGGTGAGCTTTGAGTTCGTCACGACTGCAGCCGAGATGAACATCATCGATTCAATCGGATCTTCGCTGTTGTGATAGTCGAGGGGCGCATCAAATGATTCGATGCCGTGCACTGTTAGTGTGGTGGTGCCGATTCCTTCGATTTTCACACCCATCTTTTCCAAAAAGAAACAAAGTTCCTGCACCTGATAGTTGGGTGGTGCAAAACGGATGATGGTGATTCCTGGGATGAGTGCCGCCGCCATGAGAATATTGTTTGCGGCCGTGTCACCTGCCTCATACATAACAATGTCGGCCGGCTTGAGCTTCTTGATTGCAATCTCGTAATGGGTCTCTTTTGTGGCAATCCTTACACCAAGCTCCTCGAGCCCGTACCGGTGTGCCGCGATGGTGCGATTGCCCATCTTGCATCCGCCGGCGTGTGGAAGTTTGAACGCCGGTATGTGGTGGATGAGCGAACCAATGAACATCAAACTTGAGCGAACTTTTGCGGCGGCATCTTTGTCGAGCTTGTTCATTGCAAACTTTTTTGGCGGGACAATTTCCAACGTGTTCTTTTTGATCCACGTTATTTGTACGCCGATACTCTCCATGATTTCGACCAACCGATTCACTTCTTCGATACGCGAGATACCGCGAAGCGTCGTTTTGTTCTTGTTGAGGAGTGATGCGCACAAAAGCACGACGGAGCCGTTCTTTGAAAAATTGGTCGTAATGGAGCCCGAAAGCTTCCGCCCACCGGTCACCTTAAAATCAAGTGCTTCTGCCATATGTCTCCATGATACCGTACCTGGTTTTGAGACCAAATATAGGCCTCAAAAACAATGTTTTTCAAGAGTGCCCCGAGTGCGATACAGTACAACCAATGAAGATTCTCTCCGTTATACCCATTCTCAAGGGCGTTGCTCCCGAAATGCTCACCTATTACGCAAACGGAGGCGTACATCCTGGTGCGCTCGTACGTGTTCCTGTGCGCGGAAAATCTATTCCGGCGATTGTAACGCGAGTCGATGAGGCGGCCTCGAGTAAAACTGATATCAAACGTCTGGCTTTTACGCTCAAAAAGATTGACGGTGTTATTGCACAACAATGCTTCAGCGAAGTCTTTATGGGGGCGGTTGCTCGCGTTGCCAACTATCACGCCTCGTCGCTTGGTCCAACACTATCAGCGATTGTTCCCAAGATAATCTTTGAAAACTGTGCTGAACTCGTTGCACAAAACGCGGACACTACGACATCTGAACCAAAACGAACCACTCCACGCCTCATTCAAGCGTCGTATACCGATCGTGTTGCACGATACCGCTCATTCATTCGTGAATCATTTGCTCAGCAAAAATCAATCGTCGTCGTGGCACCCACAACTGTCGAAGCTGAAACACTTTTTGACGAACTCTCTCACGGAATAGCTGAGCGCGCCTTCCTTATTGTTCCATCGTTGTCCAAGAAAAAGCTACTCACTGTATGGCAAAAGGCTCTTGATGTTGATACTCCGGTGGTAATCGTCGGTACACCTGCTTCGCTTGCCCTTTCTCGACGCGATATCGGCACGTTCATCATCGAACACGAATCATCTCCTCACTACAAATCTCAAACACGACCATTTGTCGACGCGCGTATCACCGTTCACGAACTTGCCGCTTCGCTCGGCGCAGTAGTTATAGTAGGCGACATCTTTGCGCGACTCGAGACAAGCACCGCCGCCATCGAGGCCGGTGATGAAAGCATCCGTCCATCATTCCGACAAGACCGAACAAAACCCGTTGCCCTTATCGACATGAGCACCACAAAGGACAACGAAGGACAGCAACGTAGTCAAGAAAAAAAGAAAGTGATGTCGAACGAAGCTCTTGCCGCGCTTACACGAAGCATGGCGCTCGGACGCCTGAGCTTTGTCTACAGCCTCCGTAAAGGCCATTCGGGATTTACGGTCTGCCGCGATTGTGGCACGGTGCTCATCTGCGACCGCTGTGCTGCGCCAATGGTGCTCCATTTACCAAAACCAAAAAACAAAGGTGAGGTGGGCGAACGATTGTTCGAATGTCACCGCTGTGGACGCGTACGAAACACACATACGGTTTGTGACGATTGCTCAAGTTGGCGGCTCGAGACGTACGGTCTTGGTGTTGAAAAAGTTGCAGAGACTCTTCGTGACGAGCTTCCTGATGCTCAAATCTTCACCATGTCGGCCGATACAGTCACAACCCCCGCTCAAGCACGCGAAATGATTTCGCAATGGAAAGCGAGCGGAAATGGCATCTTGGTTGGTACCGACATGACGCTCGCCTATCTCCGTGGGGCCTCTGTTGATGCAATCGTTGTCGCTTCTGTTGATACACTCCTCGCGCTTCCAGACATTGGAATGCCTGAGCGAGTGTTTCGTCTCGTGAGCGAGCTCGCAGACACAGCAGAATCATTAGTTATTCAAACACGAAATCCTGACGCGGCAGTGTTTTCATTTGCGGTCTCTGGCGATGGATGGGAATTTTATCAACAAGAAATCGGCAAACGAAAGATATTGTCGTATCCACCATACACAACACTTATCAAGGTCACTCGTCGCGGGGAAGAGACTGCCGTGATGCGCGATCTTGGGATGATTCATGAGATGAGTCTTCCCTATCAAACAATCGTTTACCCTGCATTTATCTCTCATGTGAATGGCCTATATAACGCTCACGCACTCATTTCGGTTCAACAAGGAAATTGGCCTGACGAGAGACTCGTCACACAGCTTCGTGGGTTACCTCCCGCATTTGTTGTTGATGTCGCCCCGGGAAGCGTTTTGTAATACACTGTTTCCAATATGACCGACAAACTTTCAACAGAACCCTACAAAGGCGTCCGTGATTTCTACCCCGAGGATATGGCGATTCAAAAGCACATTTTTGCCGTATGGCGAAAAGTTGCTGAGAGCTATGGATACGAGGAATACACAGCCTCGCTTCTCGAGCCGGCCGAACTGTACTCAGCAAAGACCAACGAGGAGCACGCGAGCGAACAAACGTACACTTTTACCGATCGCGGTGAACGTCAGGTTACACTCCGACCAGAAATGACTCCAACACTCGCACGTATGATTGCAGCCCGAAAGCGCGATCTCACTTTTCCTATCCGATGGTATTCGATTCCTAATCTATTCCGGTATGAACGCCCGCAACGTGGTCGTTTACGTGAACACTGGCAGCTCAATGTCGATATGTTCGGTAGCGATAGTATTACGGCAGACGTCGAGGTTATTTCGATTGCCTATGACATCATGCGAGAGCTTGGAGCTCAGTCGAGTGATTTTATCGTTCGTCTCAACAGCCGAAAGATTTGGAACGAGCTCACCGACAGTCTTGCTCTCACCCCAGACCAGAACCAATCGCTTGCCCGTCTCATCGACAAAAAAGCAAAGATCACCGTCTCGGAATATGCCAACGAGGAAGAAGCCATCCTTGGTGATAAGGCAACCCTCTTCCGCGCCGACATGGAAACATTGAGCCGAGATGCTGTTCCCGAGCGTCTTGTATCAAGTGAGGGGGTCAAAGAACTCGCACAAATTCGTGCTCGTCTTGTTGCTTCAGGAATTCCTGTGGTTTATGACCCAACACTCATGCGCGGCTTTACGTATTACACAGGCCCTGTATTTGAACTCTTCGATACCGATCCAAAGAACCCACGCGCACTGTGTGGTGGTGGGCGCTATGATCGTCTCCTTGAGCTTTTTAGCGATGACAAGATCCCAGCGGTCGGCTTTGGTATGGGAGACGTAACTATCAGCGACTTTTTGGACACACACAAGCTCCTTCCTACTCAGACATCATCTACTGACCTTATGCTCTGTCTTGTCGACGAAAAAGGACGAGACGAGGCATCTCAGCTCGCGCGACACCTTCGTGCGGGCGGTGTGCGCGTTGCGGTGTACGAAGGAACCAAGAAGCTCGGTGATCAAATTAGTATTGCCTCAAAGAAAGGCATCCCATTTATCGTCTGTATCGGCGAAAAGGAAGTTGCTGAAGGTTCGTATGTCCTCAAAGAGCTCGCAACGGGCAATGAGATGACCCTCGACATGGCGGGCATCACAGCATTTTTCAGGACTCGTTAATCTTTACGGTGTATGCGCAAAGTGGTTTTTGATATCGAAACACGCAATATCTTCGAGGATGTCGGCAAAAATGACCCAACCCTCTTGGATATCTCGATCGTTGGTACCTATGACTCTGAAACAGATTCCTATGATTCCTACTCCCAGGAAGAGTTTCCACGTCTCTGGTCACTCATCGAAAAAGCCGACGTGCTCATCGGATTCAATTCCGACCACTTCGATCTCCCTCTTTTGAACAAGTACTATCCTGGTGATCTCTTTAAAATCAAATCCATCGATATGATGGCTGCAGTGAAGACTGCACTCGGACGAAGACTCTCACTTGGCAATATTGCCGGAGCGACACTCGGCGAAAAGAAAAGTGCCGACGGGCTTCAAGCGTATCAGTGGTGGAAGGAAGGTAAAGTTCAAGAAATCCGCGACTATTGTATCCAGGATGTAAAAGTCACAAAAAACCTCTACGACCACATTGTCAAAAATAAAAAAATCAAATATCGCGATGGAGCAAGTGTTCTCGAATTGGCAATCGATACAACAGGTTGGGAAGACAAGAGTGACCACGCGATGACATTTTCACTAGGGTTCTAATCACGTCCTCTCGTTCTTCTGACTAGAGCACCCAAAACAAGAGCCCAAGCGCGAGTATGACACGGTACCAGATGAACACCGAAAGTGTGTGGGTCTTGAGATAGCGGATGAGAAAGTGAATAGCGGCAAGGCCTGAGACGAGAGCGGTGATGAGGCCAACGATGAGCGGGCTCAGCGATCCGATGTCTGTTGGATTCATAACAAGTGATGCAAGCGATGCGCCACCAGCGCCGAGAAGAATCGGGAACGAAAGGATAAAGGTAAAACGTGTCGCGTGTTCACGTGATACCCCATTGAGCAAAGCGCCAGAGATTGTCGAGCCAGAGCGCGACATACCAGGAAAGAGCGCGAGCGCTTGAAAGATACCGATACGGAATCCAACGCGTTGGTTAATAGTCTTTGGAAGAAGTTGGGCATTTTGTTTGGCATGACGTTCTGCATACCACATCAACAATGATCCCACGAGCAAACCAATGGCCACAACGATGCCACCTTTTGATGATGAATCAACAGAATCGAGAACATGTTTGAACAAGAGACCGCACGCAACCGCCGGAACCGTACCCCATATGACCGCACCACAAAAATCTCTCTCTTCTTGGGTCAGTGGTGCGCGCGTGATGAATCTCCACACACTCTGCACAAACACCCAGAGATCTTTTCTAAAATAAGCGGCCACAGCGACGGTTGTTGCAACATGAAGTGCCGCATCAAAAACAAGCCCGCCCGTCTCCCCCACGCCAAGCACTTGCTGAAGAATGATAAGGTGCCCCGTCGATGAGACGGGAAGGAATTCAGTGAATCCCTGAATCAAACCAAGCACAAATCCATCAAAAATCGTCATGTGCAGAGTATATGGTATACTCTGCACATTACAAAAGAACGCTATCCCGTATCATGGAACAAGAAAACAAATTCCTTATCCCACTCGCTGTCATTATTGCCGGAGCCCTTGTGGCTGGTGCGGTTTTCTTTAAATCGCAAAACACCGCTCCCACAACAGACGGAGGAATCGACACAACCGTCGATATTCCGCTCGAACCGGTTTCAGTAGACGACCACATCCTTGGCAATCCCGACGCACAGATAAAAATCGTCGAATTCTCGGATATTGAATGTCCCTTC
Source organism: uncultured Candidatus Saccharibacteria bacterium (assembly GCA_964564385.1). Lineage (GTDB taxonomy): Bacteria > Patescibacteriota > Minisyncoccia > Phycocordibacterales > EsbW-18 > EsbW-18. The sequence continues at coordinate 9,299 of CAZMAP010000010.1, forward strand.
TGTACGATTTTCCACGCAACAATGCACAAAATTATGGATGAGTACGGTAAAGATGGGCAGGTTGCTTGGGTCTTCCGCAACATGCCACTCGATCAACTCCACCCGGATGCTCGGGCAAAGGCAGAGAGCGCAGAATGTGTTGCGTCGCTCGCAGGCAACGAGGTCTACTGGAAATACATGGACGCACTCTTCACACGCGACGAAACCGCCGCTGATCTTCCCGCCATCGCCGCAGAAATGGGCGTCGACCAAACAGCCTTTGCTACCTGTCTTAGCGAAAAGCGTTTCGCCGACAAGGTCAAGTCTCACGGTGATGCGGGGCTTGCTGCGGGTGAAGCAGCACAAAAAGCGGGCATCATTGAGGGTATTGGAACACCTATGAGCATCTTGGTCCTTCCTGATGGTACCAAGACCGTCTTGGCAGGTGCACAGCCCTACGAAATCGTTAAACAAGTCCTCGAAACCGCTCTCAAGGGAGAGTAGACCTATCATTCTTCTCACGCGCGATCCACACAACACCCCTCCTCAGGGGTGTTGTGTTATGGGGCTCTTTTGGATGCACGTGGTACACTCCCCACATGAAAAACCAGAAGCACCCACAGACGACAGGAAAACCCCAACGGCACACCTCGAAGCCACTTACAATGCCTCCGAAACCGGCTTTTCCTATGCGTATCAACAAGTTTTTGGCATTCAAAAAACAATCCACCCGTCGAGGTGCCGATGAGCTCATCGAAAAAAAGCAGGTCTTTCTCAATGGTCGACTGGCTGTGTTGGGTGACAAGGTCAACGAGAACGACAACGTTGAAGTGCGGTTCAGAGGAAACCAAAAACCCCCCGAGTATGTCTATTTTGCCTACAACAAACCGCGCGGCATCGTCACCCACTCGGCGCAAAGAGGTGACCAAGAAATCAAACATGTTGTAGCGCTTCGTGACGTCTTCCCGATTGGTCGTCTCGACAAGGATTCCCACGGTCTCGTGATTCTCACCAACGACGGGCGCATCACCGATCGCATGCTCTCGCCACTCTATTCTCACGAAAAGGAATACCTCGTAACAACAAAGGAACCCCTCCGCAACAACTTTAAAGCTAAGATGGAGGCTGGTGTTCGCATTGAAGACGGAACAACCCGACCCTGTAAGGTGAAGATCGTCGATGAAAACACATTCCGTGTCGTCCTTACCGAAGGAAAGAAACACCAAATCCGTCGCATGTGTGTAGCGCTCTTCCAAGAAGTCGATGATCTTCAGCGTATTCGGATTATGAACATCTCGCTCGGTAATCTGAAAGAAGGTGCGTATCGTCCCATCGAAGGCGAAGAACTCCACACCTTCCTTGGAAGCATGGAGATTGTCTAGGCTTTTTCTTTCAATATCTTCCCCAGCGCACAGTAATCGCAATCTGGCGTGCTGCACCGCGTATCCCAGAACGCGAGCGTTCTGATCTCCCCAACCGCTTGTGTGATAACTTTTTTGAGATCCTCCACGTCAGACATCTCGAGGCCAAAGATCTCACTTCGGTACTTTCCTTTTTCAGGTTCAACAAACGCCAAGATACCTTTGTCAGCACTGTGGTCTCCTTCGAGCGAGAGTAAAAGCTTGTAGAAAGCGAGCTGACGGAAGAAATCGCCACTGCCGTTCTTTGTTTTACCCAACATCTCGTTACGACTCTTGTGTCGACCTGTTTTATAATCAACAACTGTCACGCGCGAGGTTGTATCGGTCCTGTCGACACGGTCGATTGTTCCACGCAGAATAACATCATCTCCTGACGGTATCGCGAGCGTCGTTTCGACAGAGTGTTCCCACAACGAAAGTTCTGGGCGCGACGGTGCATTCATCTTCCAAAACTCAGGTAATGCCTTCATTCCTTTTACAATGAATTGATCCTCCTCCTTTTCTGACAAAGCATTTTTTGCGGCAGCACTTGCGACAATCTTTTTCATTGACGCAGTTGTTATCTTCTTGCCCGCAGCTGCCGATTCACCCAAGAGACGGAGTGCGAGGTGAAGCGTCGTACCAAAACGCGACGAAGCGCTCGGAGCTTGTGGTACACGCAGAAGACTCACAAAGAAATACTTCCACGGACACGTGAGATAGTTGTTGAGTGCCGACACGGAGAGACCTTGATCATTAAAAAGTCGCACAAGGTAATCCTTCTCCGCAACATCAAGACCTTTTTGTATTGGGTCTGCAAAGACGAACGAGGCAGCGAGTTTGGTAAGCTCCGCCGCTCGTTTCTCAGTCGTATCGCGAGCCAACGAATCAGCATCAAGTTCCTCGATGAATTGCGATGGTGTTTTAGGTGCACCTGCTGTATCAGTAGCTGGGAACGTAAGTACAGCTTCGCGTTTTGCGCGAGTTATAGCGACGTAAAGAAGTCGTCGTTCATCATCGTCATTGGTCTCGATGACCGACGGAACAACAAAGAGCGATCGGTTGCGACGATTGCCCCAATGACCGTCGGTGACACCCATGATGAATACACGTTCGAACTCGAGGCCTTTGGCGCGGTGTGCCGTCATGAGCGACACAGACTTCTTAAGTCCTGCGTCGGGAAGCATTTTGAGCGTACTGCCGTGCTCTTCCATGATTGCGATGTGCTCGAGGAAGTCTGCAACAAGATATGTCTGGGCTCCCGCAGAGAGATTCTTTGCCTCTTCGAACAAGACCTCAAGCGCCTTGAGCGTCTCCGCAGAACCGGGGGCTTGAATGATATGTGCAACAAATGCTGATTCGCGGACAATATGATCAAAGACTTCGATGAATGGGCGAGTCCGTGCCATTCGAGACCACGAGAGTATCTTCTCAAATGCATCCGACATCGCCGACACATCGCTAATCTCAGCATCAAGAAGCTTTGTTCGATTCGAGAGAACTTGTGAGAGCTTGAGACGGTTTTTGTGCGCGTACGAAAGCGTTTTGTACGCATCAAGTGGTGACAGCGCAAAGAAAGGCGCAAAGAGCGATTCTCCAAGAAGCACATCGTCAGTGGGACGAAGCGCGAGACGCATGAGCTGAATAAGCCCGTGAATATAGGGGTTGTCGAGCACGTTTACGTTCGATTGAATCGCAAAGGGAATATCAGTTTTTTCGAGAATCTCAGCAATCCCCCGCGCATCTTTGTTGTCACGATAGATGATGGCAATCTCTTCCCACGGAACGCCGGCTTTTTGAGCGGCTCGAAGCTCTGCAACAATAAATGCTTGTTCCTCCTTTTCGGACGATGTCGCGACAACGCGGATGTTTGCAGTATCTTTTGTATTAGCAATGAGGGGTTTACGAAGATGCTCAGCATCAGCAGGAAGCGAGCCTTTGGTGATGAGACTGTGTGCAGCATCGAGAATCGACTGACCTGAACGATAGTTACTCGTGAGAAAAATTACTTTGGCAGCAGGGAATTTGCGCTTGAAATAGAGAAAGTTCTCAAGCGACGCGCCTTGAAAGCGAAAAATTGCCTGCTTTTCATCACCAACAATGAGAAGGTTTGGCTTGTCGTCAAAAGAACAAAGCAATTCAAGAATCGCGTTCTGTGAGGCATTGGCGTCTTGGTGCTCATCGGCAAGGATGAATTGAAAGCGTTCCTGAAGCGTCGCTCGAAGTGTATCGCTCGCTCTCAGTGCCGCAACAACATCGAGGAGCATGTCATCAAAGTCGTAGAGCTTTCGTTCAGTGAGCATCGCTTCGTATGCTTTATACACAACGGCAAGTTCTTTGTTACGAAGTGTTCGAACTTCGGCATCAACATCTTTCTTTGATGGTTTATCGTCAACGTTATGTACGCCTTCAGGTGTTGGACGACTCGCTAATTCGATATGATCAGTAAACTTCTCTGGTGTGATACCTTCTCGTTTGAGTGACTGAATCGACTTTACCGCATCGCGGACATAGTGGAATGGGCTACCAAAGGGTTTGATATGAGCAAAATCATTTGCATCGATGATTTCACGAATCATCTTAATGATTTCAATCTCACGAATATTGCGTGAGCCGATGATACGGGGAAAATATTCGGGGTAGCGACGAATGATATCGTTGGCAAAGCCGTGGAAGGTGTTGATCTGCACGCGATATGCATCAGTACCAATGATGCCAAAGAGCTTTTGACGCATCGATGAAACCGCACTTTCGGTGAATGTGAGTGCCAAAATTGAACTGGCCGATGCGTCGGTCTCTTTGAGGATATTTGCAATGCGAAGCGTAAGAAGCGTCGTCTTCCCTGTCCCTGGTCCTGCAATCACCATCACCGGTCCATAGATTGTGTCCACGGCATCCTTCTGCTCGGGGTTGAGCCCTTTGTAGGATTTGTCGAAAACAGGAGATGAGAGCGACTTTTGCATCTGTATATTCTAGCAGATTGACATCGCACCAAATAAACGTATAGTTATTTTCGGAAGCAGCTCTACATGGGAGATTTGGGATGGCCGAGATGCTGACCAACACCACTGGGGGAAAGTACCTGGCGCAGAGGCGGGGCTACAAGAAGGTCTACTACGCCCTCGACCTTGCGTTGCCAGGCGCTCGTGAGAACGAATGGAAGGCGTGGGATGATCAGGATCGGGAAAAGATCATGGCTTCCGACCGACCGAGCGATCTCATCCTGGCACACAGGCTGGGAAGGAGCATCAACGCCATCCAGACCCAACGATGTCTCCTGCGGAGAATCGAGAAGGAACGGCAGGAGGAGGCCAGAAGGAAAGCCGCCGAGGGCACCACCTAGCTCTCTACACAGGTCAGGTCACGACAAAAGGCGTCACGGCGCCCGCGAGTCGTGACCTTTTTGTTTTATGAAAAAGCGAGGTTCTCGGCCCCGCTCTTTTTCATATCTAATCTAGGTTCCTCCTACCCCAATTTGCCAATCTTCTGATGGGCCCGAACCAGTAGCAATCTGCGAAGGGTCTTGCTTGTCACCGGTTCTTGTTACAAAAAAATATCTTAAAACTGCCAGAATTAGAGAGCACCCGAGTACAATCAAGGCCTTTGTGTTTGTAGGTTCAGAGAAGACATAAATATAATAATTCAACACAAAGGAGGTGATGAAGGCAACAAAGGATATATCCGTCATGTCATGCCATTTCAATACCTTGAAATACGCCTTCTTTAACACAACGTTGGTTTCTTCTGCAGTTACAAGTCTCCCTCCGACGGCAAGAGAAGGAATGACATGGATTCTTTTCGACGAAAGCAAGTAAGTTACTATACCGATAAATAGAAACGGGGCTGTCCAAAGGAGAAAACCATCACTCATCGAATGATTTGTGTCGAAAACAGGAAAAAGTGTAAAGATTGACGCAATAGTTATCAATACCCCTTCTCGTTGTGTAAGGTCAGTTAAATATTTCTCAATTTGTTTATTCTCTTCCTCTAGCATTATTTCCTTAGTTTTTGGATAATCAATCCCACAGCCTAATTCATTTATTTGTTTAATTAGGGTTTCGATTTGAAGTTTCAAATCTTCTTCGCTCGCCATATTTAAGTTTAATAGTTCTTCAACTGCCCTGCCTTGTGGTGCTGACGAATCTTTTCGTGAGCTTTGGCCTCGATCTGACGGATACGTTCGCGGGTAACGCCGAATTCACGACCCACTTCTTCGAGTGTGTGTGCGATGCCGTCGGTAAGACCGTTGCGGAGCTCGAGAATCTTGCGCTCTTTGAGTGAGAGTTCTGAAAGGACCTCTTGGATGTGTTCGGCAAGAATGCGCTGTGACGCTTCTTTGTCGGGCGACGGAAGGTGTTCGTCTTTGATGAAGTCACCGAGTGTCGAACCACCATCGCCATCATCACCAACAGGAAGTTCAAGCGATACAGTGTTCTGATTGATCTGTTGGATGTGGTGAATCTTGTCGACTTCTATGTTCATTTCAATCGCGATTTCTTCTGGAAGTGGTTCACGACCAAGGTCCTGTGCGAGCTTACGAACAATTCGCTTGTACTTGGCGATTGTCTCAACCATGTGAACTGGAATACGAATCGTGCGTGATTGGTCGGCAATCGCACGTGTCACCGCCTGACGAATCCACCAGGTGGCGTAGGTCGAGAATTTGAATCCCTTTGACCAGTCGAACTTCTCAACAGCCTTGAAGAGACCAATATTACCTTCTTGGATGAGGTCGAGAAGTGTGAGGTTTGAGCTGCGGTTCGCGTACTTCTTAGCAATCGAAACAACGAGACGGAGGTTGGCGCGCGCCAAGATATTCTTTGCTTCTTCATCACCAGCCTCGATGCGCTGTGCGAGTTCGCGCTCTTGTGCACCATTCAAAAGCTCATACTTACCGATATCGCGAAGATACATCTGGATGGAATCGTAGCGGGTGTCTTCGCGGTGGTACATATTCTTCTCACCCTTACCTTCCCCATCACCCAAGTCGAGCAAACCGCCACTCTCGATGACGTCGATGCCCTCTGCTTCAAATCCATCGTAGAGCGTCTCCAAATCGAGCACGTCGTCTTCGATGCTTGGGAATTCCTTGAGAATCTCGTCGTACGTGATGAATCCGCGCTCGCGACCTTTGGCATAGAGCTTGTTTGCCTTGTGACGGAACTGCTCTTCTTTTTTGGTGAGCTTGTGTGGTTTTACTTTTGCGACTGGAGCTACCTTTTGCTTTACCGCTTTGGTGGTGGTCTTTGCTACCTTTTTGACGAGTTTCTTAACAACAGGCTTTTTAGCAGTCTTTGGTTTTGCAACCTTTTTAATGGCAGATTTCACTGTTTTCTTGGCGGTCTTTTTTGTTGTCTTGCCACGCGATGGAGCGCTTTGCTTTTTTGTTGCTATGGATTTTTTGGGGAGGGTTTTCTTCATATGAAAAAAGATTATAGCGTAAAAAGGCTTAATTATCAATGTATTTCCGGTTTTTCAATTCGTCGAGACGCTTTGAGATATCTTTGTACTCCTTCAAAACCTCAAACGAACCCGCTTCATCACCAACGCGCTCAATGCGCGCAAGACGTTCCATAAGCTCAGTAAATCGCTCCTTGAGAACCTCTTCTTCGAGCGATGTAAGCATCTCTTCCGCATATCGCTCGAGATGAGCAGAACCACCATAGGCAACCTCCGCTTCAAATGCGGCCTTGGCATTTTCATCAACATCAAACACCTTCATAGGATCAGCACCAATAATCCGTTCAATTTCCATACCAATCTTCTTTGACTCCTCACTTCGCTCACTGTTTGCGAGCCACATTATGATTCCAATAAGCGTGCGAAGGAGACGGTCGTGCTTTGTGATATCAATCGATGCAACAGTCGGACGCCCCTCATTGGTACTAGGCGCAGGCATATCTGGTATGACACGACCCACTTCTTCGGCAACGAGACTTTCGTCGACGTTCATAACACGCGCAGAACGTTCGATGAAGTGTGCCCGATCAATAGTATTTGGAATCATCGCGATAAACGGGAACACCTCGTGCTGTACTTTTTGTTTGAGCTTACGAGAATCTGTCTCCGTCTTCGAAAGCCGCTCGAGCAAGAAATCGATGACATGTTGGGCGCTTCTGACACATTCCCGCCACTTGTCTTTATCCTCAACAATAAGATCCGCGGGATCTTTTCCATCGGGAAGCGCCACGATCTTCACATCCATACCACTTGCGAGCGATATCTTTGATGTGCGCAATGCCGATGCAATACCGGCACTATCGCCATCGAGCGCGATGGCAAGATTGTTCGAAAAGCGCTTGATCTTGGAGGCATGCGCCTGTGTGAAGGCGGTTCCCATCACAGCAATTGCATTAGTGAAGCCACTCTGGTGTGCCATAACCAAATCAATTTGACCTTCGACCAAGATGGAGAAGTCGTGCTTACGGATGGTGCCTTTTGCTTTATCGAAGCCATAAAGCGTCTCTGATTTCTTGAAGATGGGCGTTTCAGGTGAGTTGAGATACTTGGGAGCGTGCTCGTCTTCTTTGCCAACGAGACGTCCAGCGAATGCGACCGCACGACCGGATGAGTCATACACAGGGAACATAATACGACTGCGGAAGACGTCGTAGGGGTGTCCCCCAGCGCCCTCGTTTCCCTCTTTGCGCTTGATAAGACCCGCAGCAA
>CAZMAP010000010.1:17356-18581 GCA_964564385.1 uncultured Candidatus Saccharibacteria bacterium
CATATCGCTTTCTTTGAACCCTGCTCGCGTGAGGTGATCGTAGAGCAAACGCCATTCAGCAGACGCATATCCAATCGAGAATGTCTTTACCGTCTCTGGGAGAATTCCACGTGAAGCCACATACGCCTGTGCATCGGGATTCTTTTCAAGTTGGTCAACGAAGAAGTGGCGAGCATTTTCGACAATATCGTAGAGACCGGCGTTTGGGTTCTTTTCCGAAGGGACACTCCGTTCGATTTCAACACCTGCGCGCTCGGCGAGCATCTTGAGTGCACCCATGAAATCAACGCCCTCGAACTGCTCAACGAAGCTGAAGATATCGCCCTTGGCATTGCAGCCAAAGCAGTAGTACGACTCTCGCTCAGGAGAAATGAAGAACGACGGCGTCTTTTCGTTGTGAAAAGGACACCGTGCTTTATAGTTCTTCCCCGCTTTCTCGACTTTGATGTACCCCGATACCACATCGAGGATGCCGAGCCGGTCTTTTATTTGTTCGACGGTACTTGACATCTATTGGTATGATGCTATAATCGACAAAGGAGGTAGACCAAGTGAGAAAATTGACCCGGCTGATAGTCAGACTGGCTCTGCTGTTGGTTGTCCTCGTCATAATGGTCCGAGGCTCCATCTCTTTGTGGCTCGCTGCCATTGTGGTGGTAGCTCTCGTTTCATCCTTTCTCATGGAACGATGGTCCGAGGACGATCTTTTGTTCTAGACCTGTCGATCCGATTCGTTCCCGCTCTCTCCTCGTGAGGGAGCGGCTTTCATTTTGTGAAGAACGACCTACAGATTTTCTTCGACAGGACGATACTCTGCCTCGAGCTTCTTTTGGAGATCCGCAATCATCTGGTGCTTCGGGCTACCCGGGAAGCCGGTACCAGCTGGAATGAGGCGACCGATGATGATGTTCTCCTTGAGACCAACGAGGTTGTCTTTCTTGCCGCGAACAGCAGCATCGATGAGAACCTTGTTGACGTGCTGGAACGATGCGGCTGAGAGGAATGATGCGCGCGAGAGGGCAACATTGGTGATACCAAGGACAAGTGGAGCAATTTTTGCCTCCTTCTTCCCTGCCTCCTTTGCCTTTTCGTTCTCAACGCGGACTTCCCAGATTTCGACGACGCTACCACGGACGAGCTCTGTATCTCCTGGATCCTTGACCTGCACACGTGAGAACATCTGCTTGATGATGATCTCGATGTGCTTGCGGGATACCGATGCACC
>CAZMAP010000011.1:0-6973 GCA_964564385.1 uncultured Candidatus Saccharibacteria bacterium
GCGATTTTTGTGTGTAGGGCCAGACAGGATTCGAAAACGAGTGCGGGCACCCCGCCACCAGGCGGGGTCGCACGAGTAGGGCGGAGAGGAGTGAGCTGCGACGGCAGCGAACGAGCTCTTGGCAGAATCCTGTATCGTCCACACATTCAAGCTCTCCTTCTTCTTGGTCGAAGGCGTGACGCGAGGCATACTTAGCGTGTATGACGAATAAGCTTTTTCGCGTTGGCATTGTGACGGCGGTGATGATTGTCTTGTTTGTATTGTTTCCTGATGTTTTGGTGCCAAGTCTCGAGGATGTTCCGGAACCGCCTGAAGCAATGGCGGAGTTTATTCGTTTCCAACTTCCGCCGGGCTTTACCGCAAATGTGTTTGCCACAGATCTCTCCAACGTGCGTGATCTTGAGCGTGATCCCAACGGAACGATTATCGCGTCGCTCACGAAGGACGGCACGATTGTGACGGTAACCGATGTTGATCGTGATGGTGTGGCGGACGAAACGCTGATACTTGCCGAAGGACTCAATAACCCGCACGGCATCTCTCTTGTGTGTGACGACACCGATCGCGCGGCGGTGTGTTCTCTCTATGTTGCTGAGACGGATAAGGTGAGTGAGTATCACTATGACCCAACGACCCGAGAGGCGGTATTTGTCAGAAAGATAGCAAGCCTGCCCTCGATTGGTGATCACCAGATACGAGGTCTTCTCTATGATCCCGACAAACATTCTCTCTTTGTTGCAATCGGGTCTTCGTGTGAGTTTTGTCAGGAGCTCGATTCGCGCTATGCGAGCATTCAACGCTTTGATCTCGAAACAGGGAAGCTCTCGACGTATGCAACCGGCTTGTACAACACAGTTTTTTTGGCGATACAGCCAGGTACAAAAAAGATATGGGGGACAGAGATGGCACATGGGGGTTCCGTTTCCGACCCATTTCCTCCCGATGAGATAAATATTATCGAGGAGGGAAAAGATTACGGCTGGCCCTATTGTTATGGCAACAATCTTCCGATAGAAGGTTTTGATTTTGACGACGGCGTTGTGGGAGGTTTTTGCACCACACCATCGAGATTGCCTTCAGTCATTGACCTTCCAGCTCACTCGGTACCACTTGGCCTCACATTTATTCCTTCACAAGGATGGCCTGCAGAGTATGCGGGCGACCTGCTTGTCATATATCGCGGTCTTAGTGCCACTGAACTCAAAGGAGGGTATCGCATCGTTCGCATCGAAATGGACGCTACTGGCAAGCCGACAGGGAGTGTTAAGCCGTTTGTGGTTGGATTTGACGACGCTTCAGGAGAACCGCTTGATCGTCCTGTGGATCTTCATGCTGAGACCGACGGGACACTCTTTATTAGCAGTGATCTTTTCGGGAGAATCTATAGGGTCTCACTCAAAACGGGTCCCTAGGTCTTCTATCCCCACTTTTTCTAGGTGATTGTTGTGTCTTGAGTGTTATACTAAATGATACGCAGGTGATAATGCCTGGTTATACGCAATCAATCATGAACCGCCCTCTTTGCCTTATAGCACTCATGGGAGTCATATCGTTGCCGTTTCTTTATCCGCTCCTCGAAGCAAACGTCGTGACCGCAGCTACTGCAAGCGACACAGTCATCGTTACGCTCAATGTCGATTCGGGCATCTCGATTACGAGCCCGTCTGATGTCTCGATGAGTCAAAACCTCGGTGTTTCTGCCAACAGCGCCGTTGGTACTGCTGTTTGGAATGTTAAAACAAATAATGCCTCGGGGTACACCATCGCTGTCAAAGCAACCTCGAGCCCCGCACTCATTTCTGGTTCCAATTCTGTTGCCGACTATACCCCAGCAGTTGCTGCAACACCTGAGACCTGGAGTGTTCCATCTGGAAGTGCGGAGTTCGGTTTCTCTGCGTTCGGATCCCACGTATCGACGGGCACATGGGGAACGGACGCTGACTGTCTTGCGGCCGCGAACACACCTAGTGCCACACTCAAATATCGCGATTTTGATACAAGCGATATAACGGTTGGATCATCGTCTGCAACAACAACAACAACGGGAGTCGACACAACGGTATGTTTTGCCGCGGAGCAAGACACGGTATATATTCCGTCGGGCGTCTATGAAGCGACGATCGTTGCAACAGCAGCAACACAATAATCTTATGCACTGGCGATCAACCGGAGTGAGCGTGCTGATGGCCGCCATTATCGTCTCTTATGCCGCACATGCGTCGGCTTACTCAGTTGAACAAGTTGGGGTTGTTGCGTCCAACGACTTCGTCATCGAACCTGCCAAGATCGAAGTCTTTGCTGATCCCGGCGATGTAATAACGAAGAGTGTCACGATCATCGACCGCATCGAGGGTCGTTCTTCGTTTTCAATCTCGCTCGAAGACTTCGTTGGTTCTGACGACGCTTCTGTGGCGGTGAAGCTTCTTGGAGATGAAGTGAGTCGTTATTCATTCCGCGACAATATCTCTCCTGAAATCAATCATGTTGATCTCGACTTTGGACAGAAAGCGGTGATTCCCATAACCATTCGAATCCCCGAGACAGCTTCGCCGGGCGGATACTATACCTCGGTTGTTATTGCGCGCACCCCCACTGATTCTGATGATGAGATAAGTGGTGCGCGCACCATTTCTCGGGTCGCTCAGTTGCTTTTTGTGCGGGTAAATGGCGATGTGCTTGAGGACGGTGCTCTCAAAGAATTTGTCGTTTCGCCGACAGGGTTCTTCCATTTCGCTGGTCCGCTCACATTCAATATTTTGTTTGAGAACAAAGGAAATGTTCACCTGGCTCCTTACGGCTATATCACCATCAAGAACCTTTTTGGAACCACTGTCGATCAGATTCCTGTGGATGCCTATTATTCGTTACCTCAATCTCAACGGTATCGTCAAGTTGTATGGGAACAGGGTGCTCGCTTCGGGTACTACAGTGCGACACTTCAACTCAACAAAGGATATCGAGAGAGTGAGTCTGTTGAGACTCGTACCACGTCGTTTGTCTTTATTCCGATTCCGTACATCATTGCACTGCTCGTTGGTGTCGGTGTCGTCTTCTTTGCACGTCGCTATTTCAAGAATAACTTCGAATTGCGACGACGCATCTAATAGGTCATGAGAGCACTGTTGTACATCGCAGCCATACTTCTCTGCGTCCCTTTGATGCTCTATGCTCAGGCACGTCAAAGCGAACACTACCAAATCATCTTTGATAGCGTTGATAGTGGTGGGGGGCTTGGGACGAGCACACAATATACACTCGAGAGTTCTGTGGGAGAACAGGCGACGGGGGATTCAACAAGCACGTTGTATTCTGTTTCGTCGGGATATCAGCAGGCGGATACGAGTCTCGGGGGCGGTTCGATAGCTATTTCTGCGCCGTCGGACATCGCACTTGCATCAATCTCGGGTCTTGCTGGCGGCGTTTCAAAAGGCACTGGTTCCTGGACGGTCACAACGGACAATATGAGCGGGTATACGCTTACTATCGAAACACTCTCGGCGCCGGCATTCCGTGCCCCAAGTGGAGCGTTCTTTTCCGATTATGTACCGGCAACAGGTGCACCTGATTTCGCGTTTACGTTTGATGCCGCGAGCTCAACATTTGGTTTTTCGCCCGAAGGAGCACACATCGCTAGTCGATTCAAGGATAATGGATCGGCGTGTAGTGTTGGATCATCTGACACGTCCGACCGGTGCTACGATGGATTGAGTACGACACCAGCAACGATTGCCTCGAGCAACAGTGCAAACAGTCCCAGCGGAACGGTGACGACGGTTCGTTTTGGAGCTGGGGTTGGATCAAGTAAGATTCAAGATTCTGGTGCATATAGTGCTACGGTCATAGTGACGGCGATAACACAATGAATATGAAGTTGTCTTTGTTTCTTGTGGCGACCATTACATCGTTTTTGTTTTGTCGCCCGCTTTTTGCGGCTTCTGATTCGATCAATGTCGAACTTGGCGTCTATCATTGTGACAATGACGCTCTCTGTGAGGTTGCCGAGAATCCTGAATTCTGTCCGCTCGATTGCGTTTCATCACCGGCATCAACGACCGAGGACACCAATGATGCACCCACACCTCCTCCTGGAATTCGTACGGTCCAACAAATCATTGATCTTTTTCAAACCTTTATACCGTTCGTGGGTGGGGTGGATGGGGGTGATTCATCTGTTTTGCTCGATGAATCTGAGTATGTCTGTGCTGATGGCTCGTGCACCGCATTTACCGACGATCTGACGCGCTCGGTTGTTATCTCGTTTGAGGAATCTTATACAGGAATGTCGGATGCGAGTGTTTCTATCAAACCAATTTCGGGTGAAGATGTGGTTTTTGCGTGGGAAGAAGGCGTGACGATGCGTATTATGAGGAGTCCAAAGGAATTTCCCATTGATCCCATGAGTGGGGAGTTAGTCTACGAGGGGGCGAGTGGGGGGTTCTCGTCTCTAGAAGCTGCTGGTTCAAATATTATGTATTATTCGCTTTTTCCACGGCGCAGTGACGGGTCCTACGGTAATCCAGAGTTTGTAATTATTAAGATTAAGGAGACTTCAGGCGAGGAGGGTGTTGTGGATGCGGAGATAGTCGCGACCCTCGGGACGTTTATTGCGACTGTCCTCGTTTTTGTCGGGAGATTTATCTTTCTTTTGATATAATAAATGGCATGATCCGCATGCGCGCGGCCTTGTTTGTACTTTTGTTTGTGGGCGTCACGACGCAGTTATTTGCGTTGTCTGCGCATGCCGCCATCTCTCAATACATCAACTACCAAGGTAAGTTGGCGGACGATACAGGTACGCCAGTTGCTGATGGTCTCTACAATATGGAGTTCAAGCTCCACAATGACCCCAATGCCGGGTCGACGGTGTGGACGGAGACACGTACGGGCGCAAACAAAGTGCAGGTAACAAACGGCCTCTTTAGTGTTTTGCTTGGTGATGTCACAACCATCAGTGATGTCAATTTCAATCAACCACTCTATCTCTCCATCAATATCGGTGGTACAAGCACGATTTCGTGGGATGGTGAGATGACACCTCGACGAGCACTCAGTAGTGTTCCGAGTGCGTTTGTGGCAGATACGGCACTGTCGCTTGATGCGACGTATGCCACGTCGAGCACTATCTATGTGAGCACTCAGGTGGGTGTTGGAACATCATCACCAACAGCGACTCTGTCTTTACAGACTCCGGGTGTGGGAAATGCTGGTTTGCATTTTTCAACAGATATTTATGGTGCGAGCATCACAACAAGCTCTGGATCCAATAGTGGGCTTCTCTATATTCGTCCATCTGGTGGGGGTATGCGGATGTATGATAATGCCACGGCGTATAGTTTTGATATCTGGAATGCTGGAACACAGGCAATCAATTTGAATTCGAATGGCAATAGTTGGTTCGCCGGTGGTAATCTCGGTGTTGGTACCACAACACCGTATCAAGAGCTCTCAATCGGTGGCGACCTTGCACTCACAGGACGTATCTATGACAGCGCGGCATCCGCGGGTTCCAATGGCATGGTGCTTCTTTCCACCGGTTCTGCAACGACGTGGGTTGCTACCTCAACACTTGGTCTTGGTGGGGGAACTGCTTCTCCGGATAGTTTGCAAACGGCGTATGAGACTGGTGCGACTATCGAAACTTCTGGAGCAACATCGTCGGTTGTAATCACCGAGACGACCGCGGCAAATAACACTCACGACCTTCTCCAGCTCACAGCGAACCCAGCAACGGGAGGTTCGTTCCGGGGCGATGCATTACAGATCACCATGGATGCTGCTGATAGTGAAGGAAATATAGGCAACGGCCTCCATGTCCTCGTGGACCAGTCGCAGACCACGGGATACCCGATTCTTGTTGAAGATGATGCTGGAGTTGATTTGTTTGCGGTAGCAGAGAGTGGTGGACTCACCGTGGGAAGCGCAACAGCGCGAAGTGGTGTCGAGATATTTGGAGACCTCACCAATAAAGGATACAAGAAATCACTTGGCATATCCGGCATCATCGATGTATTCATTTACGATACAACGAAAGATTCTGATGCCGGACGATGGCGATTGCCTTCCAATACTGAGTTTAAGAGTTGGTACACAGAAGCAAAAAACGATGGAATCGGTGATGTTTGTGTTCCGGCGTCGGACACTCGTTGTGGTGCATCTGAATTTCCTGCAAAAGCGATTATCGTTTCGACGGCTGATAGTGTTTACATCTTTGATGCAAATACGAACACGATGTGGATGAAGTTCAGTCAAAATGCCTCAGGGTACGCACTTGGTGTCGACACAAACAACAACCCTTCGGGTATCGGTGCATTGAACGGCACCATCTACGTTGGAACGAACGGGTCGGCTGGTACTGGTGTCTACGCGTTTGACTTCATCAGTGACCGTTTGTACAACTACGATTCTACTGACCGCTCACAAGGAGATAAAAACATAGCAAACCGCAACACTGCGGTTGCGTATGCCACAGACAACCAAACATCGTATGCGATAGCAAACAACGTGGTAAACGATGTTCACGCCGCGGTGCTCTCACAAAGCGGTTCTGCTGTTATTAACACAGGAACGGCAACAGGTAAACGGTTCCTTGCGGTTGCAACCGATGCGTCTGCGTCGGTGATAAGTCTCGATGGTGCTCGAACGATTGATTATGCCGATGGTGCAACAACCGACGACGTCAACCAGGTCTGGCTCACAAGTCGTGGCCGTTTGTATTTTACAAATGAAACACTTGCTCAGGTCGAGCTTTACACCGCTGTCGATGCGGATACAGTGGATCAAAACGCGCCAGATGACGTCTACGATGAACAAACGGGTAACCAGCCAAACACCTCTAAGACCGCGCCGACATTTGCCACAACCCCAGATGCGCTCCAAGTACTCGAGCGTGAAAGCTTTGCTGATGCTCAAAACCAGCTTGCGCTTGCCGTGGTGAACTCACTTCCTGGTGGTGATGTGATCTATGTTGGTCACA
>CAZMAP010000011.1:6983-15919 GCA_964564385.1 uncultured Candidatus Saccharibacteria bacterium
TCACAGCGCCGGTCTTTCGGAGCTTCATACTGTTGGTATACCGTCGACGGCGGTGCTTGGGTGGTCCAAGTTTTACTCAACATCAGGTGTGACGGCGCTCATGAATGGTACCCCACGTGCGATGTTCACTATGAACGATGCGTCGGGCGACATTACTGACGCAACGATTAGGAACAACGTGCTTGATGCCAAAGGAACACCGACGTATCGCGTCAACGGTGTCCATGACTTTGGTATGAGCTTCAACGGTACGAGTCAATATGCTTGTTCCGATGCCAACAACGACGCAACCTGTGATCAAGACACCGACTTTGACGCAGGTCTTCTCGGTTTTACTATCGAGCTGTGGTTCAAGCATTCGACGTCAATATCCGGTACCGATACACTCGTCGATCACTCGTTTACAACAGGTCCGGCAGCAGCTGTTGGTGGTTATCGCGTCTGGATGGACTCATCAGGTTTGATTCGGGCACGTATCGACGATGACGCGACATTTGGTGATGAGGACCCACTTGCTTCTCCTGCAGGTAAGAGCTATGCCGATGGGCAGTGGCACCATCTTGTCTTCGAGCGTGTGAGCACCGCTTTTGCCTCACCAAACGCTCCAATGGCTGCCGGTATCTATCTCTTTATTGATGGTGTCATGGTTTCCTCCGACACGACCATTGCCGCAAGTGGAACATTGACTGCTGCAAACGTTCCGCTCGCAATCGGAGCTGATTGTTCTGTGGGAGCAAACTGTTCGACGGGCGCAAATTTCTGGGATGGATCAATCGACGATGTGTACATATCGATGGGTGGTGCGACGACATCTGATAGCCCGAACGCTGCTGCAGGAGCGATTGCTCGTAAATATGCTGAAGGTAAAGCAGCTATGCTTCGTCCATCAACACAGGTAAGCGATGCAACGACCTTTACGTCAACCACGATTGGTAAGACGGGCGTATCGTATGTTCCAAATGAATTTGTTGGAGAGATACTCGAAATCACTGGTGGTGTTGGGGCAGGGCAAACTCGACGAATCGTCTCCAATGATGCAACCACATTTACGGTCAGTCCTGCATTTTCGGTTACCCCAGACGCAACATCTGACTATGAAGTTGTTGCCGAACAGCTCTACGGTGCATCAAACAGTGTTACCTCAATCGGTGTTACTGATACGGACCCTCTCAACACAAGCCGAACACTGTATGTTGGTACCAGCGACGGTAGTGACGGTGGTGGTATAACAGTGCTCTCTGGTTTCAACACGCCGAGCGTGAGTGATGTATACCATTCTAATGCAGGTATCACCGATGATGGTGGCACCGCCTGGTCTGGAACTGATTATGATGATATGACATCCATCGATATCCGTTCCGGGATAAGCGTCTTTGGATCGATTGGAAATCTTTGGATGAAGAAGGACGACCGAGCGCTCGAGCAGAGTATGGACCTTCTTTTGAACAGTCTTGCTACGGTCCGCCAAGAATTGCTTGCAGATGGTTTACAAGCCGGTGCGCTGACAGCTGGTGGTGCGGATCTTGCCGAGCTCTACGGCTCAACCGACGATCTTCAGGCGGGAGAGATTGTTGCGCTTGACCCAGCAATCCTTGAAAACGTTGTACGGTCAACATCCGCATATCAGCGAGATGTGATTGGTATTGTTGCAACACGACCAGGGCTTGTGCTTGGACCGACAACTGCGTCGACGACGTATCCGATTGCTCTCGTTGGACGTGTGCCGGTGAAGGTAACAACCGAAAATGGCGTGATACGTGCCGGTGATCGTGTCACAACATCTTCCACATTGGGGCACGGTATGCGAGCAACACAAGCGGGTCGTGTGTTGGGTACCGCGCTCGAAGACCTCGATAGCGAGACGCTCACATTTTGTTCCGATGATTCCGAAGGTGAGACCACAAAACGCTGTGGGCAGGTGATGGTGTTTGTGAACCTCGTGGATTATTCGGGTATGTCGGTTTCACTTCTTGCTCGCGAACAAACAATTGTTCCCTCAGTGTGCGGCGTCGAGGGTGAGACATCTACCTCAACGGAGCCTGGTGTTTGTGAGGGTGTGACAACGGAGGGGCTTCTTGACGGGCTTGATACAGATAATCGCGAAGCGGATCCACGTGAGATACTCTCGTTCCTCACATCTCAGGAGGACACAGGACTTGTTTCCGAGATATTTACAGGACGGCTTTCAGCAGCATTTGAAGTTATCGCGCCCAAGGTCTATACCGATACACTTTCGGTGGGCTCAATAGAATCGTCTTCCGAAGATGGGGGTGTATCCGTGGTACTCGGTGAAGGTGGTCGTTTTGAGGTGCGAAGGGAGACGGACCCAAATGATCCGTTCGCAACGACATCGCCGCTGATCACGTTTGATGCAGAGGGGAATGCACTGTTCTCGGGGACCATTAGTGCACAATCATTCACTGTTGTGGATACTACGGGGACATCCACGGGAACCTCGACTCCAGATATGTTGTCGGTGACGGATCGTCTCGAACGAATCGAGGGCTTGCTCGCTGTTTCGGAGAGTACATCAACCGAAGCAACATCGTCCGAGATGATTGATGCAGATATGTCATCTTTTGTCACAAATATTGAAGAGCAGATTTCGATTGCTGTTGACATGTTCCGTACGGCAATCAGTCAATCATTTGCGGTCGTTGCTCTTTATGCGAAGAACATGTTTGCTGCGACGATTACGATTGTCCCCGAGGGACGCGTTATTGTTCCTTCGGGAGAAAATCAAATTTCGGGGATGGGCCGAATTCCTTTGGGAGAAACGAGTGTTGTCATAGAAAACAGCGCAACGCTTTCAACAAGCAAAATTTTCATTACTCCGCTCTCTCTTATCGACCATCCGCTCATTGTTACCTTGAAACAGCCGGGGGTTGGGTTCACGGTTTCGATGGTCGCCCCAGCCACATTTGATGTCTTCTTTGATTGGCTCATTGTTGATTCATACCCGACCGATGAGACTACGACGTCGATTCCTGGTGAGACCGTCGTCGAAGATGAGCCCGCGGAGGTGTTTTCGGAAGTCTCTTCGGAGGAAATTATCACCGACGAGTCTCAGATGATTACAGAAGAGGGTGCGGTCCTTTCTCCATCAGAAGAAGTAGATGATGAGACTGTCACTGATTCAATTACGCCGGTTGGCGCGGATACATCGAGCACTCCTTCTGAATCGTCAACCGAAGAAAGCCCAACCGTCGCATCTGACGCACCAAAAACAGACGATTCGGCGAGTTCTGATGCGGAAGAGTCTGCTCCTGGCTTTGA
The DNA here is from genome assembly GCA_964564385.1 of uncultured Candidatus Saccharibacteria bacterium. GTDB lineage: Bacteria > Patescibacteriota > Minisyncoccia > Phycocordibacterales > EsbW-18 > EsbW-18. The sequence goes on from CAZMAP010000011.1 coordinate 10,260, forward strand.
TGAGTCGAATATATAACGTATGAAATTTTCACGATCTTTTGATGGTACAAAGATGGTTGTTGGGCTTCTGGCACTCGTTGCGGGTTTTTTGGTGGGGGTTTTTATATCACAACCAAGTTCTGATGAAGAGCTTCCGAGCGAGCTTCGTCTTGGCCCCTCGTCGTTCACTAACCCATTGCTCGAATGCGATCTTGGTAGGGCGACTATCGGAAGCAGTAAAAAGGATTTTACGTCTGATCTTGTAGAGTTTACGGATCGTCTCAAGGAAAAAGGTGAGGTGTCAGAGATTGCCGTCTATTATCGCGACCTTAACAACGGACCTGTTTTTGGAGTCGGACACGACACACTTTTTGCTCCGGCAAGTCTTTTAAAGGTTCCGCTTATGATCGCCTATCTCAAATGGTCTGAAGATGTTCCCGGAGTGATGGATGAAAAGATGACGTATGAGACGCCGATTGATGTTGGTTATCAACAACAATTCGCGCCAATCGATCCACTTGCGTTGGGACGTTCTTATTCGGCGCGGGAGCTTCTCGAACAGATGGTCACGTATTCGGACAATCAAGCGCTCATTCTCCTTTTCAAAAAGTTGCCCACAAGATATCAAGAAGAGCTTTATGATCTGCTTGGTGTAGATGCCTCGCTCATCACCGATCCGACCGCGACGCTCACAGTGAAGCAGTACAGTATCTTTTTTAGAATTCTTTTCAATTCGTCATTCCTTTCTCGAAATGATTCCGAGTATGCTTTGAGCCTTCTCACAAAGACTACGTTTGTTGACGGTCTCGTTGCCGGTGTCCCCAAGAATATTGTTGTTGCACACAAGTTTGGTGAGAGAAAAATTGCAGACGGTCTCCAACAATTCCATGATTGTGGCATTATCTATTATCCGAATCACCCGTTTCTTCTTTGTGTTATGACACGAGGTGGTGATGTGCAAGCACTCATTGGCGCGATACGAGATATTGCCGCCTTTGTTTACGACAAGGTCGATGATCAATATCGTTAATGTTGATAGCTTTCTTTAATAAGAGACACGAAACGCGTATACTGAGACAATTCTTTTCATTGATATGCCCACGCGCACACCACAACAAAAAACAATCCAACAAGTCTCCGAACTAAATGCTCCACTTCGTCCTCGTCGTTCTCACAAGAAAACGTTCGTTGTTGTGCTGATAATTCTTCTTCTTGCGGTGGTTGCGTATTATTTCTTTGCAAAATATCGTGAACTCAAAAACAACCACGATACGGACAGCGACGCCGAGGTTGCGGAACTTGTTGATGCTGTCGGAGCGCTCATGGTGCTTCCTGAGGGGGAGACTCCAACAATTGCCACGGTTTCTGATCCGGAGCTTCTCAAGGGTCAGCCTTTCTTTGAAAAGGCAAAACAAGGCGACAAGGTTCTCATTTATACCGTGGCCGGAAAGGTCATTCTCTATGACCCCGACATCAAAAAGATTCTTGAAGTTGCTCCTATTGCTGCTGGGGGCACAGGTGCATCTCAAGAACAATAATTGACCATGTTCTCCATCAAAATATTCGCACTCGCACTCGTTGTGTTTCTTGTTATCGATGCGGTGTGGCTTTTGGGGATTTCTCAGGGATTGTACCAACGCGCGATTGGTTTCTTGATGCCCGAGAAGGTGAACCTCCTTGCGGCACTCGGTGCCTATGTGCTTCTTGCTCTCGGACTCGCGGTGTTTGTTATTGTGCCAGGCATTCGAAGTGGGGCGTCGATTGGCCACATTGCTCTCATGGGCGCGCTTTTCGGTCTCATTGGTTATGGAGTGTATGACTTCACCAACCTCGCCACAATAAAAGGCTGGCCTTTGTGGATTTCGATCGTTGATATGGGGTGGGGGACAGTGGTTTCGAGTCTTACAACCGCGGTAACGGTGTACCTTGTAAAACTTCTTTTCTGAGATGTTTTAGTGATAGGATACTTCCGCGTCTGAGTATTCATCGGCCTTGCGCTCTTGTATGAGTACATACAAGAGCGGCGCTCGGACAAAATGAAAGCGAGCTTTCATTTTGCTCCTCACTTGCTCTTGTCGTTCAATGGATAGGATGCCTCCCTCCGAAGGAGGCGATGCAGGTTCGATTCCTGCCAAGAGCACATACACGTAACTGATAATGTTGGAATCGAAGGCCGGAAAACAAGCTCCTGTGGAGCTTGTTTGAGGCGGGGTCGCGAGCACTTATGAGCGAAGCGAATTAGTGACTCGTGACCGATTCCTGCCAAGAGCATCTTTTGTTATAATCGCTCCATAACTCGCCAGAGGCTTGTCCGACGAAGTCTCGGCGTAGTCGGGGGCCTATGGTCTAGTGGTATGACGCGGCATTCGCATTGCCGAGACTCGAGTTCGATTCTCGATAGGTCCACAAAACAAAGAAGTGGAGCCCGCCAGGGCTTCGCGCCTATTGTTTTGTGTGACATAGCGAGATGAGAAGGGCGGAGCTCCGCAGAGCGGAGCGAGCCGGGGTCGAGGACACTTAGGCTTTTCAAGCCCGAGCTCATACGAGGGCGAAGAAAAGCCTTAGTGATCCGTGACCGATTCTCGATAGGTCCACCCAAAAAGGGGCTTGATACGTCCTACATTTTAAGCTATAGTGGGGGGTCTAAAAACCCGAAAAACATATGAAAATCGCAGTTATCGAAACAGGCGGAAAACAGTATCTTGTTGGTGAGGGCTCAAAGCTTACCATCGAAAAGATTATCGGCGCTGAAGTTGGCAAGGACGTCTCATTCAAGACCCTTCTTACCGATGACGGCACGCTCGCGCTTGGTGCTCCGTATCTTTCGGAAGCCACCGCTTCATACGATGCGGAAGGTCGCAACAAGACCGTTACGGTGGTCAAATACAAAGCAAAAAGCCGCTATCACAAGAAGCGCGGACACCGCCAGCCGAACGCGAAGGTAACCATCAAGAAGCTCGGCTAAACCACTTACAGCCAACAACTTACAACAAAATTCCCCGGACGGGGATTTTTGTTTTGCTGTAAGCAGTAAGCTGTTGGCTGTTAGCGTCTGTTCTGCATTGCGTTCCTAATGGTCTCTCTGTCAGAGTATTCCAACTCCGACCCTGTCGAGAGCCCACGACCGAGGAGGGTTATGGAGAATGGATTCTTTTCGGCAAGAGGGGAGAGAAGCCCACGCACGTGGTCGGCTGTCGCTTCGCCTTCAGGATGGGCGCCGGTGGCGATAATAATTTCTTTGAGATTTGACAGTATCGTCTGTACACGCTTGGTGAGTTCATCGAGACGGAGTGGAGCAGCGTCAGAGATTTCCATGAGCGGCACGGTGCCACCGAGAACGAAGTAGAGGCCGTCATAGGTACCGCTTCGTTCGATCGCTTCGAGGTCGACATCTTTTTCGACAATCATAAGGAGTGACGTGTCGCGGTTTGGGCTCGTACAGATATCGCACGAAGTTCCATAACCGTCAGCCTCAAAGAAGCGGTGGCATGTGATGCACTCTGCGGTCTTATTGCGGAGCGTCTCAATAAGCTTTGCCATATCCTCGAGTGTGCGCGGTTCCTGACGCAACAAAAAGTACACAAATCGCTTGGCTTGGCGGGGGCCAATGCCGGGGAACTTTTGAAAATATGCTGCGAGCTTTTCGATGCCTTTCATGAAAGTTTTTTACAAGAGAGAAGGAGATATTCTGGAACATTGTATCTCCTAAATTCTTTAGGAGCGTTTGCTGGGTATGTTGGTTCGATGATTTGAGATATTGAAAAGCCCGAAGCACATATGAATGAGGTCAAGGTCTCAAGCGTCCAATGCATATTTTTGAATGCTATCGTTGTGCCGTCTAACAGTGCCACGTGGGCTGTGTATGCTCCACCGTCTTTGAAATAGGAAAAACCTTTGGAATAGCTTTGCCTGCGGTTGAAGAGTTTTTGAGTCATCATGCAGATTGGATGCAAATCGGAGAAGATGAGTGTGCCCCCAGGCTTTAAAACGCGGGCAGCCTCATTAAAGATTCTTTGTACGTGATTCTTTGTCTCAACATTCAAGAGTACCATGTTCATAACAATCATATCGAATGAGCTATTTTCGAACGGAAGCTTCGCACCGTCCGCTAGAATGAACCTAAGATTATGATTTGTTTGATAGGTGTTTTTACACAGAGCAATCCACTCTTTGGAACGATCAATGCCAACGGTGTGCTTGGCCTTTTTTGCAATCAGGGTGGTCAACTCGCCTGAGCCACACCCAATATCGAGAACAGATTTATTTTTGAGGTTGCCAAGCGTTTTGATTATCTGTGGAAATGGCACAAGATGGTGGGCCTTGACCTTCTCGCGATATTTTTTCAAAAAATCTTGCCGATCATACATAGAGACACGCTTCATGGTCGGTAGTAGGTTTATATGAACTAAAACGCCTGACCACTCTCAACGGGGGGAGCTTTGGCAAGCTGGTCGAATGTCTCACCACCATGACGTTCCAACGAGCGGAAGGTGGTCTTTTTGGTGTCGAAGAAGAGCTCGACGGTGCCGATGGGACCATTGCGGTGTTTGGCGATGATGAACTCGACGATGTTGGTGCGATCAGCCGCATCTTTGTAGCGGTCTTCGTTGTGGATGAATGCGACGATGTCGGCGTCTTGTTCGATGGAACCCGAATCGCGGAGGTCAGAGAGCTGCGGACGGCCGCGACGTGTCTCGATGGCGCGGTTGAGCTGTGAGAGCGCCAAGACAGGAACATCGAGCTCGCGGGCGAGCTGCTTGAGTGAGCGTGAGAGCTCAGTGACCTGCTGAACGGTTGACTCTGACTTGAGGCGTGTCGACGGCATCATGAGCTGAAGGTAGTCGACGATAATCATGTCGAGACCGTGTTCGCTCTTGAGACGGCGGGCGACAGAACGCATTTTGATGATGTTGTTTGCGGGCTCATCATCGATGAAGATCTTGGCCTGTGAGAGGCGGTTGAGCGCTTCGCTGATGCGGTCGAAGTCCTCATCGCTCTTGAGCTGGCCAGTACGAAGATGCCACGAGTTGACCTGAGCCTCGGCAGCGAGCATACGGTCGACGAGCTGCTGTGCGCTCATTTCGAGCGAGAAGATACCGATGGATTTGCCGTGTTCAACGGCTGCACGCCGAGCGATATCGAGTGCAAGGGTCGTTTTACCCATCGAAGGTCGTGCGGCAAGGATGATGAGATCGGACTTCTGAAGACCCGATAGTTCGCGGTCGATATCGGTGAACCCCGTCGGAACACCGCGGAGCCCTCCGCCAGATTTTGAGAGATTCTCGAGGCGCTCAAACGCATCGTTCAAGACATGTGACATCGACACAAACTTGTGGTTCATCGGTGCGTTCGTCACCTCGTAGATCTTCTTTTCTGCTTTGTCGAGTAATTCACCGAGGTCGGATTCCTCGCTAAAGCCCAGTTCTGCAATGTGCTGTGATGCTTCGATGAGTTGACGCATCGTGTGCTTTTTTTGAACGATTTCTGCATAGTGTTTCGCGTTCATTGACGATGGAACTGTGTCGACGAGCGAGGCCAGATTTGTCATGCCACCCGCATTCTCAAGTTCGCGGAGCTCCTTGAGTTTTGAGGAGAGTGAGACGAGGTCGATGGGATCGTTTTTGCGGAAGAGATCGAACATCGCGGAGAAGATGATGCGATGTTTGCGTGCGTAGAAAGAT
>CAZMAP010000012.1:0-14583 GCA_964564385.1 uncultured Candidatus Saccharibacteria bacterium
CGCATAAAAACAAAGGAGTCCCGCAGTATGCGGGACGCCTTTTGTTTTACCGGGATAGGGGAAGCGAAAACGAGCGCGGGCACCTCGCAAGCTTGCGAGGTCGCGCGAGTGTGGTCAGGCGGAAGGAGGAGCGACGGCGACGACTGAGCGCTTGACCGACTCCCTGCCTGCCGGCAGGCAGGTCCTATCCCGCATAAAAACAAAAACCCCGCCGAGCGGGGTTTTTGTGTGTGTGATATAGCGGAGAGCCTATTTCACTGCGTCCTTGAGTGCCTTTGCGGCGGTGAACTTTGGAACGCGTGTTGCAGGAACCTTCACCATTTCACCGGTGCGTGGGTTGCGTGCTGTGCGTGCTGCGCGGTCGCGGACCTTGAACATACCGAGTCCTGCGATTGCAACTTCGTTGCCTTTCTTGAGGCTTCCCATGATTGCTTCGATGAGCGTGTCCATGATGCGTTCTGCGTCTGCCTTTGTGACTCCGTGTCGTTCTGCGATGAGCTCGACAAGTGCTGCTTTGTTCATATGTATGCTAACTAGTTCTTTTAATGATCGGGATAAGTATATGCTTCGACCAGGTACTTGAAAAGTATAGCAACAGGGCCATTTTTTAGACAATCGCCCAAAAATGGCTCTGTGGATAGCCCAAAAATTGACTCAATCTATCAAATGTGGTGTATTTGCGGAGGTGTTGCCTTGGTTCGGTATACTTTCCAAATGAAAATCATCGGCATAACAGGAATCTTGGGTGCAGGAAAGGGGACAGTTGTTGAATATCTCAAGGAAAGGGGCTTTAAACATTACTCTGCAAGGGCCTTTTTTATTAAGAAGTTACAGGAGGAGGGGCTTCCTGTTGATGGAAGAACCGCAATCCACGATATGGCAAACCGGCTCCGCAAAGAACATGGTTCTGCGTACGTCGTTGAGGAGCTTGTTAAAGAAGCACAAATTGCTGGGGACGATGCAATCGTTGAATCTATTCACACCGTGGGCGAGGTGGAGGCACTTAAGCGTATGGGCGCTCTTTTGTTGGGAGTTGATGCCGAACGGAGTCTTCGTTTTGAGCGCATATTGAAGCGAAAAAGCGAAACGGAAGATAACGGTATGACGTTTGAGCGATTTGTCGCAGAAGAAGAAATCGAAATGAAAAACGAAGATCCTCTTAAACAGAATCTTTCTGCATGTCTTGCACGAGCAGACGCCGTCATACGAAATGACGGAACGCTCGAAGAATTTCATCAGAACATCGAGCGGGCGCTTGAAAAGTTGAGCTAGCGCGCAAACTCAATCACGCGATTCTCGCGAATCACATTCACCTTGATTTCACCAGGATATTTGAGCTCCTGTTCAATCTTTGTTGCGATGTTGCGCGCGAGCGTTTTGGCTTCCAGGTCGGTGACGACTTCGGGTTTCACGAAGATGCGAATCTCGCGACCTGCCTGGATTGCATATGACTTGTCGATGCCCTCGAACCCGTTTGCGATTGCCTCGAGGTCGGCCAAACGCTTGAGGTAGTTTTCAACGCTGTCACGACGTGCACCGGGGCGAGAACCCGAGATTGCATCGGCGACCTGGACGATAATCGATTCAATCGTTTCGTATGGGTACTCTTCGTGATGTGCCTGCATTGCTTTGACGATTGCCTCGTCGGTACCGAACTTTTGGAGGATGCGTCGGCCGATTTCCACATGTGTACCCTGGATTTCGTGGTCAACCGCCTTGCCGATGTCGTGGACGAGCGCGCCCGCCTTGGCCACTGATACATCAGCATCAAGCTCTTGTGCGAGCATGCCTGCAATATGTGCCATTTCGACAGAGTGTTGGAGAACATTTTGTCCATAGCTCGTGCGGAAGTGGAGACGACCAAGAATGGAGATGACACGAGGATCGAGATTGAATACACCCGCTTCGTATGCCGCCTGCTCACCTTTTTCTTTGATGATGTTGTTGACGTCTTTGCGTGCTTTTTCTGCTTCTTCTTCGATACGTGCAGGTTGGATGCGACCGTCTTTGATGAGGCGTTCGAGTGCGAGCTTTGCAACGGCACGGCGAACCGGATCGAATGATGAGATGATGATTGACCCTGGCGTATCATCGATGACGATCTCGACGCCGGTCGCGCGCTCGAACGCTTTGATGTTGCGTCCTTCCTTTCCAATAATCTTTCCCTTCACGTCTTCACTTGGAAGTTCGAGCGTTGACGACATGATGTCAGACGAGACATTGTTGCCGAGTCGGTGAATTGCCGTCACCAAGATGTCCTGGGCTTTTTTCTCGAGTGCTTCTCTGCCACCGATTTCGAGTTTGCGCATGCGCACCGTGAGGTCTTCCTCGTGTTTGCGCTCCATATCTTTCAAAAGAATCGCGCGCGCTTCATCTTCGGTCAAACGAGCGATGCCGGCGAGTTTTTCTTCCTCGCGTGTTTTGATGGCCTCTGTTGCCGCCTTCACGGTTTCGATTTCCTGGACCTTTTCTTTGAGTTCTTCTGCTGCGGTATCGATATCTGACTGACGCTTGTCGAGAAGTTCTTCTTTCTTAATCAATCGTTCTTCTGTTTTTTTTGCTTTGTCTTCGCGCTCTTTTGTTTCGCTACGCGCTTGTTCGAGCGTCTGTTCTGCTTTCGCTTCCGATGCCTCGATTATTTTGTTTGCTTCTTCTTGTGCTTCGAGCAGCTTTCGTTTGATTTCAAGCTCAACCGAACCACGTTTTCCGAGTCCGACGAGGTAGCGGATGAAATAACCGAGACCGACGCCCACCAAGCTCGCAAGTCCCAAAAGGACGAAGACGAGTTTGAGTGACATATATACGTTTCAATGGGCCAGCGTATCTGTCGTGAGCCCGCTTCTTATCATGCTAATGAGGCAATCATACGCGTCAACCGATGAGAGGGCAAGGAAATATTGACTACGGCAAACTTTTACTGTATAAAGCTATCAGAAAAGATGTTCAACCAATGATTAGGAGGAGGTCTCGATGCCACAAGGTGAAGTAGTTTTCATGCGTTTCCCGTACTCGCATAGCGGCAAGAACCACTGGGACTACTTCGTAGGGTCTTCCGAGGAGGCCATCTTGTGGGACACCGCGGACGGCGTGGAGTTCGGTAGATGGAAGTACGGGCCTGGTCGCGAGGTGGTCAGCTACAGCTTCGTCCAGGAGCTCCGTTTCGAGTATTTTGATGACGGAGTTCAGTCGGTTCGTGAAGGAAGCACTCGGAGTTACTTCCTCGGGATTCGTTCTGAGGATCCGGCCTCTGCCTGACACGAACGGCCCCGCAGCAACGCTGCGGGGCCGTAGTTCGTTTTAATATCCTTTTACTTACTTTTTGGTTGTCTTTGATTTCTTTGTCATGACTTCGTCGATAACGCCGTATTTTTTGGCATCTTCAGCAGAGAGGTAGAAGTCACGCTCAACGTCTTTTGCGACCTGCTCGACTTTTTGACCTGTGTTTTCGGCCATCATGTTGATGAGGTTCTTCTTCATTTTGAGGATGTGTTCGGCCGAGATGGCGATGTCGGTTGCTTGGCCTCCGATGCCACCCGAGATGAGCGGTTGGTGAATCATAACCTCGGCATTGGGGAGGGCATAGCGCTTGCCCTTGGCACCCGATGAAAGCACCCATGCGCCACCCGACGCCGCGAGGCCCACGCACACTGTGGCCACGTCGGGCTTGATGTGGTTCATCGTGTCGATGATCGCCAACGTCGAAGATACTGATCCGCCGGGGGAATTGATGTAGAAATAGATGTCTTTCTCGGGGTCTTGGCTCTCGAGGTGGAGGAGTTGGGCGATGACGATGTTGGCGCTGTAATCGTCAATCTCTCCGCCCAAAAAGACGATGCGGTCTTTGAGAAGGCGCGAGTAGATATCGTACGCGCGCTCGCCAAACTGGCTTTTTTCGATGACGGTAGGAATTAACATAGTTAAAAGTTCGTTAGTTTATTAGTTTGTTGGCTTGTGTGTTCGGATGCAGTGTAACAGAATCAAAAAATGTTGACAATGGTGTTTATTACTTTATAATCCGTGTCGGATACGGTACAAAATCTCGGACATGTTGAAAGGGGGTGCAGATGCCGGAAATGGAAGATGTCGTTCGAGGCGTTCTCGATGACGCGTTCCGCTACGCAATCCCGGGGCGCTTTTGGGACTATGTCCGAGGGGCGCTTTCGGTTCACGGTGCGATCATCGTTGAAGAACGTCGTGAGGATAGGGTGACTGTCGTCGTGGTTCAGGTCGGCGACGAGGAAATCTCTGTCGACTGGACCCCGCCACAACGGCGACATTCCTAGAGTAACTCGCTCTCGATGGAATAGAGAGCTTCCGTGGAGGTCGCTATGGGTATTCTCAGATCAGAAATTCCCGAGCATGATCACTGGCTCCATTTTCTTTTGAAGAAAGAACACCCGTCGATTCGGGCCATGCCCAGCCGCCGCGGAGCGCCGAGAGCCAGAAGAAGGGGGTTCTGGAGCCGACCCCTTCAGAGCCCTGCCGGAGTGTGGTGGAGGCCGAGAAGTTCAACATCGGCTGAACATCTGTCGATTCGTTACCCCCACGGCCCGCTGTCTTACGACGCGGGCTTGCTTTTTTCAGACCAATAAACCAACGAACCAACCAACTTTGCTTAAGCTTCGGACGACGCGTCTTCCAAGAAACGGAGGACTTTTTCGTTGGTGAGGACGGTGGTGATGTAGATGGTCGCTCGTTCGCGTTCGTCTGCTTCATTGTGGCCGTCGTGTGGCTCGTGACCTTCGAAGATGTGCTCGACCTCCTTCTCGACCTCTTCTTTTGAGGGGAAGATGTGCTCGGCCAATGCTATCTCGTTGAGGATGAGTTGGATGCGGGTGCGCTTTTCGGCATCGGGACGCATATCAGCAGCGAGCTGTTCTTCAGTCTTTTCGAGTTTGGCAAAGTAATCTGCCGGTTTGATACCCATGCGTTCAAGATCCATTTTGAATTGCATCATGAGTTTGCCGAGCTCTGCGTCAACAATGATAGCTGGGACATGGAAGGGGGTCTTTTCGACAAGGGCTTCGAGGATGGCAAGCCGGCGCTTCTCTTGGGCCTCGCGCTTTTTGTCGAGCGTCATGCCTTCTTTGATTTTGGCACGCATGTCTGCGGCGTCTTTGAAATCTCCAAGCGTCTTTGCAATCTCATCGGTGAGTTCCTCCTTCGCCGAGGCTTCGGAGGACAGGTCCTCTTCTTGCTTGCCGTCCGTAGCTTTAGCGGAGGAGCGGCGTCGTTCCAAGAGATTTGTGATGAATTTCTCGACGTCTGCGTCTTCGACCGTGGTCTCCATGTCTCCTTGTGCCTTTTGAATTCCACCAGCAATTGATTTGTAGTCGGCAAGTTCAATCTTGGGTGTTACGGCCGTAGTGATTTTGAATCCAAGCGGGTTGCCTGCCGCAAGCTTGGTTACCGACACGTCGGGCCGACCGATAGCATCGATTTGGGGCTCAATGAGAAGCGAGGGGTAGTGTTCCGAGAGTGCTCGGTTGGCCATTTCTTCGAGAAGCGCATATTCACCGATGTGTTTCAGGAGCATATCCTCGGGGACATGACCTTTGCGAAATCCATCAATGGAGATATCTTCGCCGAGCTTTCGAAGTGCATTGGCGCGGTGTCGTTCAAGGTGCTCTGCAGCAATCTCACCTTCGATGGTTACCGTTGAGTCGTCGTTTTTTGTGATTTTTGTATCAGTCATATGTGGTATGTGGCGGTTACTTTACCTTAGAAATTGCTTGCTAACAATGTGCAGCTTTACGGCACAACAAAAGACCTTCATATGATGAAGGTCTTTTGTTGTGTGCTATTGGTTTTACACCGCAGGTTCTAATATCCAAACTCTTTGTCGAGGTCGTTCATTTCTGCGTCGATGTTGTCGAAGTTTTCTGCGTTGAGATCACCTTCAATCGCTGCGGTGTCATCGGACGGTGATGTTGTGGCGAATTCTTCTGCTGGTGTGGTTGTTGCGTTTTCCTCGGCCTTTTTGACTTCAGAGATGCGCGTGAAGAAGTAATATGCGCCGACAATGATGACAATGATGACAATGATGATGCCGACAACCGGACCTTGCGATGGCTTTTCTGTCTGGATTGGTTCCATAGAAGATTGTTAGTGGTTGATATTATTGTGTGTCTGCAGGCGTATCGTTGTTTGGACGCGCCTCTTTGATTGATTGGATTGCCTCGCGGAGATTGCCCCACGCGGATTTGATCTCTTCTTTGACCTTGCCGAATACCTCACGGAGGCTCGAGAAGTGTTCCTTGGCGGTTGTTTCGTCGGCGGTTATCTGGGCGGCGTCGGTGTCGAGTGTTCCGAGGAGTTCGGTGGCATCACTGATGTCGGTGCGCGCGTCTTCGAGATTTGTGCGTGCCGCGGTGAGTGTGGTGCCGGTTTCATCCTCGACTTTTTCGATGCGGGTCTGGACACGGTCAACAATGTTCTCAAGTCGCTCGATGGCCCACTCGAAACGTTTTGTCATCGCGTTGATCATGGTTTCGATGCGTTGTTTTTTGAATTCGTCGAAGCGTGCACGCATGTCCTCGCGGCGCTCAGCAACAGTTTCTTTCATGAGATCTTTTCGTTCCGTAGCATTCTCTCGCATGGTGTCGCGACGCTCTTCCATGCGGTCTTTCCACGACGTGCTTGTTGTCGATTCTGTGTCTTCGGCGCGTGCGACGTTTGTGGTGAAGAGCGCCGCCACAACGAAGAGTGAAAGTACAATGGTTTTGTGTTTCATAGAGATGTTTAAACTGGTATGGAGACAGTATAGCAAATCCTACAACCGGCAACCTGTAGCCAAAAACCTGTAACAATCTTTGTTACAGGTTTTTGGTTTTTAGGATTAAGCTTTCGGGAACTTTTTTTGGTAGAGAGCGATACCTTCGGAGATTGCCTTTTTGGCTGCCATAACATCACCAAACCCGGTGACTTCGACGACTTTGTTTTGGATTTTTTTGTAGGTCGAATAGAAGTGCTCGATTTCTTTGAGTGTGTGTGGGTTGATGTCGCTCAAATCTTCCACATCGCTCCATCGAGGATCGTCCACAGGGACCGCAATGATTTTGTCGTCACCTTCACCACTGTCGATCATGTTCATGATTGCTACGGGGCGTACTGACACAAGAATGCCAGGGAGGAGAGGATACGTTGTGAGCACAACGACATCGAGGGGATCGTTGTCGTGCCAATACGAGCGCGGGACGAACCCATAATCAAAAGGGAAGTCTTGCGCCGTGTGTGCCACGCGGTCGAGGGCAATGAGGCCTGTTGCCTTGTCGACCTCGTATTTGTTTTTTGATCCCTTATTGATTTCGATGATTACGTTGATCTTATCTGGGATAGTGTCGCCGTGTGAAACGTCATGCCAGAGGTTCATGGATGTGAATGATATGATTTCAATAAAATTTTATCTAGATTTTATCTCTTTTGTGCTAGGGCGCTACTCTGCCTTTGTTTCTTCTTCGGCGGACAGGTCGGCCTTTTCCTCCCCCGCCACGACAGTGTCGGATGCCGATGCGGGTGCCTCTGTTTCGCCGTTGAACGTTGGTGTCTCGGCTGTTTCACCAACCTCGAGCTGTTCCGAATCCGTGGTGCTGTTGTGTGAAACAGCGTGTTCGATGGCATCGGAAACCGCTTCCGACTGAGCCTCGTGTGCCTCTAGTGTTTTTGATGGTGTGTCGTTGGTGGTTGGTTGTGTGTCATCAGGTGTTTCTGATGTGCCGGTCGACCGAATGTCGATGCGCCACCCGGTGAGCTTGGCTGCGAGACGAACGTTTTGTCCACCACGACCGATAGCGAGCGACTGCTGATCATCGGTCACAGTGACGACTGCTTGGTGTGCTTCTCCGTCAGTGATTTCGACGGAGATAACTTTGGCGGGAGAGAGTGCGTCTTCGATAAAGTGTGCAGGATTTTCTGACCACTCGATGACGTCAATCTTTTCGCCCCCGAGCTGTCCCATCACCGTTGAGACACGCACACCACGTTGACCGACGAGCGCACCGACTGGATCGATGTGAGGATCTTTTGCGGATACAGCAATCTTGGATCGCGATCCTGGTTCGCGTGCGATTGCTTTGATTTCGACGATACCCTGTGCAACCTCGGGTGATTCTGATTCAAACAAACGTATGAGGAAGTTTGGGTGTGAGCGTGAGAGGCGCAAGAATACACCGCGGGGTGATTCTTCGACACGGAAGAGATATGCACGGATACGTTCACCTGCGCGGTAGCGTTCGCCAGGGATTTGTTCGTCGTAGGCAAGAAGACCAGTGGCACGTCCGAGATCGATGAAGATGTTGCCACGCTCAATGCGTTGTACGGTACCCGAGACGATCTCGCCTTCGCGCGCGCCGAATTCTTTGGACAAGTGTTCTTTCTCTGCTTCGCGAATTTTTTGGATGATTACTTGCTTGGCGGTTTGTGCGGCGATGCGACCAAAGTCGTCGCGCGCTTCGAGCGGAAATATGATTTCGTCGCCAACGGTGGCACCACGCTTCATCTTGCGCGCGTCTTCGAGGAGAATGTGTTTCTCGGGGTTGAAGAGGGGGAGGCGTTCTTCCTCGACGTCGTCTGTTGGTGGTACGGCGTCGACAGACTCTTCATCGTCTTCCTTGAATCGAACATTTGTTTCATCAACGACTGTTTTTACTTGCTCGAATTCGGCAGTGCCAGTGTTCATGTCAAAACGGACGCGAACGACTTGATCGCGTTTTCCGTATTCTTTTTTGTATGCAGTTGCGAGCGCTTGTTCGATTGCGTCGTACATCTTTTCTTTTGAGACGCCGCGCTCGTTTTCAAATTCCGCGAGAACCGTTGAAAGGGTTTTCAGATCGAAGGGCATAGATTGTTGATTATGTGGTCTTGTAACACCTTGTGGTCAAACCAAGTTCCAAGCTCCAGGGTTCAAACTCCAAAAACAGGGATTGAGATTGGGGTTTGGATTCTGGAGCTTGGGATTTTTAACAAAACTGCTGCCTTCCGTCGTGGATAAGCAGCAATCACAGCAAACCGTATTGAGTAACACAAGCATCATACACCACTTTAATCTTGTTATCAACAGCGGGGGCCACCCCAAGGGGTCGGTTGGGGTATCATGTGAGGAACGGGTCTCTCGCTCGTGATCTTATTATCCTCACACTCTATATAATGGAATCACCACTCATCAACGACATGCGCTCACCGGTGCAGACCGTCCCTCAGCCGCCGATTGTTGAAACACACAAACAGCGGAACGGCATCATCATGGTGGTCGTATTCATCGTCATTCTCCTTGCGCTTGCCTTTTGGCTCGCGGGCACAAGGCCGAGCGTCCGCTACGATGATGCGGGCAATATGATTACTGATGCGGTTCCTGGGCAGGTCGTTTCGGGTTTTCCGTCGGAATTGCTTCGTGAGCCCAACGCGGTCATCGAAGGTAGTTACTCAATTGCCTATGAAGCAGAGGGCAAAGAAATGCCGTATGTCCGTTATGCTTCGGCGGAGTCATATGCCCAGAACGTCATGGTGTTTCGGGCTATCCTTCAAGAAAAAGGTTGGACAATCCTCAAAGACGCATCGGTCGAGGAGCTTCCGGTGACGAATTTCTATGCCACGAGAGACGGCGCAGAAACCAATATCATGCTCACACAGAATGTGGACGGCGCGGTTACTGTCCAGATTTCGTATATAACGACCAAATAGCTCTATGAAAAAACCTCTCTCTTTCATGACGGCCCTCAAAAAAACCATTGAATACGGGTTTCTCGGACTTCTCCTTCTTGGTATCTATGGCTTCGGTTCAGGACAGGCGCTCGCTCTAACTGGTGGGTACCTCTTGGGCTCGGCGAGCCCAAATCCGGCTGATTCAAGCGTTACCATCTCGGTGTCCGGTGGTCTCCCTGTTGGAAGAACAATGTGTGAGCGCACAAGTGGACCAGGATATCAGTATGTCTCATCGCTCACGGATCAGACCACTCCAGCAAACACGGCAACAATCGTATCAGGGCCTTCGGGCTTTGCTGGTCAAACAATTGGTCTGAGCATTAGCCAAGGATCACTTGGTGTTTGTAGTGAAGATGCGGAAACACTTGGATTTCACTCTACATTCAGCGGAACATCGAACGCCATCAGCACGGCAAGTCTTGCAAATGGTACCTATACCGCTCGGGTCAGCGTGACTCCGGAAGGTGGCGTTGCAATGACAAAGGACATCAGTTTCACTGTTGACCATCCTGCGAGCGCTCCTACCGTGTCGCTCTCGGCGTCACCGTCGTCGGTTTCTTCTGGTCAAACAACAACGCTCTCATGGACATCGACGAATGCGACGTCGTGTACTGCGACGGGCGGCACGGGATTCTCAACTGGTGGGGCGACAGGTGGAAGCGATGCGTCTGGTAGCCTCACATCGCAAACGACATTCTCAATATCGTGTACTGGTGCTGGAGGTACTGCGACAGACAGTGTGACTGTTGATGTGAGTGCTGCACCGACGTCGCCCACATGCTCGGTGAGTCCGTCGTCTGCGGACGTCGGAGCAACAGTTACTGCAACGGCCGCGGGTGGTACGAGCGGTTCATACACATGGAGTACCGGCGGCGGTTCGGCGTGTTCTGCTGGCACTACGTGTGCCACAAGCTATTCGACAACCGGATCGAAGACAATCACTGTGACGCGCAATGGTCTCAGTGGAACCTGTGCGGTTTCGATTGCGTCGGGGCCGGGTGTGTGTGGTTCCGCAAATGGTGCTACCTATGCTACAGCACCAACAACAAACCTCTGTGATGTCGGTACGGCGTCTGCGGTATCGGGGGGTAGCTCGTGGACATGGACGTGTGCGGGAACAGGAGGAGCGACGGCGAGCTGTTCGGCATCCGTGCTCGGTGCTCCAGTAGTTGTTTGTAGTGGTTCGTCGGCAGGACAGACGGGAACGAGCTACACCTTCACAGGGAGCGGTGGAAGCACGTATACGTGGGCTGTTTCTCCAACCACCGACCTAAGCCCAGCAGGTTCGTCGGGTTCTGGCTCGTCGGTCACCAAATCGTTCTCAACAGCAGGGACAAAGACAATTACGTTCACAAGCGGTTCGAGCAGTGGACAATGCGCCATCACTATCACAACAACACCTCCTCCGCTCGCGTTTGATCTCAGTGTGAACGGATGGGACACTCCTCCAGTCATCGCATACGGCACCATGCCGACAATCTCGTGGACATCATCGGGTGCTGATAGGGTTGATGATCAAGGAGCGTCTCCGGTAGATACCGACTGGCCTGGAACCTCGGGTATTGGTGCGGCCGGTTCGAAGACGATTTCTCCATTGGTTCGAACGATATATAGCGGCCGCGGAGTCGATCTCACATCTGGCACACAGGTCGCGGATACGGTCACGGTCCGTGTTCAACCACAGTGTCTTCCTGCAGGACAAACGGTGAGTGTTGGTCAGACTGCATCACTCACTGCTGCTGGTGGAAATGGTACGTATGCATGGACAGCGACAGGTGGAACTCCCGCATCGGGAAGCGGTAGTTCGTTGAGCGTGTCGTACGCAAGCACCGGCACAAAGACCGTGTCGCTCGCGAGCGACAGCCTTACCACGAACTGCACCGTAACGGTCAGCGCGGCTCCCGCGGCAACAGGCACAGTGGTTGTTAATTCGGTGAACGCACAAGGCGAGCCGTTCCTCTCTACGTGGTCGCTGAGCGGCCCTCCGGGAGGTTCGCAGACGCAAGGCGCTTCTGCCTCGACTGCGACATACCCGAACTCGCCCGAAGGTCTCTACACACTTACGGCTGGAAACGTCGATGGATACACAGCGGTGATTACCCCAGGTGCGAGCCAAAACCTTGTCGCCGGTGGCACAAAAACATTCACTATCACCTATACGGAGAATACTCCCACGGGAGATGCGTGGGTTGACCTGAGAGCAAACCCAACGGCAATTACCTCGGGTGATTCGTCAACGCTTTCATGGACATCAAGCGGTATCGAAACAGGGACATGTGTGGCAACAGGTGATTGGTCCAAATCAAAAGACGATTCGGGGAGCGAGAGCACTGGTGCACTCAGCGCAGGGGCAACCTATACGATTACCTGTACTAAGGCACAGGTATCCAAGGGTGATCCTGAGACGGTGAGCGACACAGCGAGCGTTACCATCATTGTTGTTGGTGATGACGATGATAATGCGCCGCAATGTTCTGATGGTGAAGATAACGATGGAGACGGGTATATCGATTACGGTAAAGATCCAGAGTGTTTGGACGCCGAAGACAATCTTGAAGCAGCACTCCCACCTCCTCCAGGAGATGACGATGACGTCATTGGTGCATGTAATGACGGATTCGACAATGATGGTGATGGATACATCGATCAATTGGACAGCGGATGTAACAATGGCGATGACACTGAGCAGAGCGAGCCGGACGTGAGAGAGATCTAGCCTACAGCTAACAGCTTATAGCAGAAGCCGATAACCCATGACCAACGACGGAATCCGTCACCGGTCATGGGTTATTTGGCTGTTAGTTTGAATCGCTGTAGGCTAATGGATGTGAATAGTCGATATATATATGGAATATTTTTTCGAATTTATACAGCGGTTAGGGCGGATTGTTCAACGCGAGCACACAAAAACCGAAGAGGAGATAAAACTGCCTGTGTCTGATATTGCATCTGTTGTTGCTAGGATGCGTTCACTCGGAACATACGTGCGTACGGTGTATATCCGAGATGTAATCTATGGCACGAACGTGGATTCAAAAAAGATACGTTTACGTTTGGAGGATAATCTTGAATATCTTTCGATAGATGCAACGTACAAATATCGAGTGGCCGTAGAAGATGGAATAAAAAAGGAGATTGAAGAAACGGTCTACAAAGGATCTTCCTTTGACGAGGCGCTTCGAAGGATTGCTTTGCAGGGTGATTTTAAAGAGCAAAATTCATATGAGAAGACGAGAATTCTTTTTGAGGGTCCAAATGACATTGAGATGACTCTTGATATTTATCCCTTTGGGGTTTGGCTTGAAATTGAAGGAGCTCGCGCGGATATACACGATGTCGCAAAAAGACTTGGTTTTTCAAAAAAGGATTATATCGATGCGAGTGCAGATGATCTCTATCTTGCTTGGATACGGCGACACGGTCTTCCCGAGATGTGGGATGTCAGATTTGGTCTTTTAGGTAAGAAATGAGTTTCAGGTCGGATTGTTGAAGTGTCTCTGAGAGAGCGCGTTCTTTGTGGACGATTGAATCTGTTGGCTGTAGGCTGAGGGGTATCTATGAGGTGGTTTATTCGTTTCGCCATCATACTTATTTTTGTTGTCAGCGTTGCCTTTGCTGTGAGCAACAACGGCATTCCCGGTGTTGGGGAACCTTCTATTCCGCACACCATCACAGAGGAGTCTATTAAACCGTTTACGTTTGTTGTGGTGGGAGATGTGATGCTTGGACGGACAATCCGCGATCGCATGCGGGCGAGTGGTGACAATCTTCCTTTTGTGAACGTCGCGCCAATCTTTGCCGATGCGGATGCCGTGGTCGCAAATCTCGAGGGTCCGATTACCACACTCGATGCGCCTGATGAGCGCGTATCACCTGAACAGCCATACTCGATGCGGTTCGCATTCGATCCGATTGCCGCGCAGGTGCTTCGCAATGCCGGCATAACGCATGTGTCGCTCGCAAATAATCATGCGGGTGATCAAGGTATACAAGGAAAAGAAGATACACGTGCCAATCTTACTGCGGCGGGGGTTGAGTACTTTGGTGCACCATGGAAACTGGATGTTGGTACGGTGTCGCACATTCGTCCCGAGGGGCACGATAGTGCGCTCATCGGAATTGACGCAACTATCGCACCGCCTGATTTATCTGAGCTTTCGCGTGAGATTGCAAGCTTCGGAACGAGCACACATATTATCGTTATGATGCACTGGGGTGACGAATACCAACCAGTTCACAACGCAACGCAAGAAGAGATTGCACACACACTTATTGACGCGGGTGTGGACGCTGTTATTGGCAGTCACCCGCACGTCATTCAAGATATCGAAGTTTACAAAGGCGCCCCGATTTTCTATTCACTTGGCAATTTTGTATTCGACCAATACTGGAACGGGGACGTTCGCAGCGGTCTTGCGCTTCGCATTACCCATGATTCTTCCGGGCAGCAATACGAACTTCTTCCCATCGACAGTAACCATGCGCAACCAAAGCTCATGGAAGAGCCTGAGCGGCAGATGCTTCTCGATGCGCTCGCTGCCCGCAGTCAGCCCGAGCTCGCAGAAAGTATCAGGGCGGGTCTCCTTGTTATTTGACGAAAACCTCTATTTCGCGTATTCTCACTAGTGCAAAACCAGAGAAAGCGAGCGGCTCATTGAGCCTTGAAACACCACCCTCCTTCGCCTAAAGGCTTCGGATGGGTAAAGCTTGCCGAGGTCGAACCCCTTTGTGTTTTTGCGATTAGTAACCGCTTTATAGCAGAAGGCGATAATAAAAAGGCGACAATCATTGTTGCCTTACAGTTGTCGCCTTAGATTCCATGGCTCTTACACGAGAGAAAAAGGGAGTGATTCTCACGAACTTCAAGGATATCCTTTCGCGCGT
>CAZMAP010000013.1:0-14223 GCA_964564385.1 uncultured Candidatus Saccharibacteria bacterium
ATGCTCATGTGTTTTGAGGTGATAGGGCACATCACCATGGGCGATCTCGCCGAAATCGTGAAAAAGAATGATGCGATGAAGCTTGGCGATGTCGAGCGTGCCTCGGGGATCCTCAAACGGCAAAAAGTATTCGGCAAGAAAGAAGAGCGCAAACACATGCTCGGCCACGGATTCGTTGTGCGTGTTGAAATCTCGCGTCGTAGAATAGCGGAGCGTTCGTTTGAGCCGGTATGCGGTTCGTATCTGCTGCGTTGCACTCAATATTTCTTGGTCGGTGTTTGGGATGTTGTGTGGCACATGAACAGTCTAGTGCCTTGGGTCGTGTGTTGCACCACTTCACATCGACGGCTTTTTTCGTTATAGTTTCGATGTTTTAGGGAATCCGCCCATAGCTCAGCTGGTAGAGCAGCTCCCTTTTAAGGAGTTGGTCGTTGGTTCGAATCCAACTGGGCGGACACGTGTTTTATATAGAAACAAACGCCCCACCGTTGGTTGGTGGGGTGTGATGCTGGGTTCATTCTGACTGAACTACCGCGTGGTCAAAAGCTTCCTCGGGGGCTTGGGGAGGTCGTCGACCTCGATGGAGCCCGGGGGAAGTTCCTCCCCCTCGATTTCCGCCGAGGCGAGAACAGTCTCGAGGAGAACGGCACGAACCATCTCACCGAGGCATCCTTCTGACGTGGTGTGCGCGACGGTCTCTCCCTGGCCGTCGTCAATGGTGATTTGATACTCAAGCATCGAAGGCCTCCTAGAGTTTTCTGTTTGAGATTATAGCATTTCTTTTTTGCAAGTCAAATCTAAGTAGTTCGCGATTTTGCTGAGCGCAAGGATTTTTACGATATACTTGGCGCACGTTGCGTAGCAAATCAATCATCAAAAATCTCTAGGCACATGAAAGGCGTCTACGTCATCCTCGACAACATCCGAAGCGTTCACAATGTGGGCTCTATCTTCCGCACGTCGGATGCTGCTGGTGTGAAGAAAATATATTTGTGTGGAACAACACCAACGCCTGTCGATCGGTTTGGGCGGGCTCGTAACGATATGGCAAAGGTGGCGCTTGGGGCAGAGAATACTGTGCAATGGGAATATGCTGAGGATGCCGTCGATGTCGTCAAAAAGCTGAAGTTAGAAGGTATTAAGGTGTTTGGTGTCGAGCAATACGAAGGCTCAGTCGATTACTCTTCGGTCATATATCCAGAACAGTGCGCGTTTGTGTTTGGCAACGAGGTTGGAGGAGTGTCGCTTGATGTCTTGGCGGAGTGCGATGAGGTGATTGAGATTCCAATGAAGGGGGAGAAAGAGTCACTCAATGTTTCTGTGGCGGCGGGAATCATCTTGTTTGCCGCTCAAAAATAAAAAGCACGACCCGCGGACGCGCGGGTCGTTTGGGGCGAACCTTCCTACTTGCCGTCTCCGAGGAATTCGGCAAGCCGCTTCTTCATTGCCTCCTCCTCTTCTGGTGTCAGAACAGGTGGGGGAATGAGTTGTTCGTGAGGCTTTGGCCCCAGATGTAAATCAGCGTAGGCTCCTACTCTTGGCGGGCGATTGCCGCATTCGTTGAGGTGGAGTGACGGAAGGTCTCCGAGCGCTAGGACCTCATCGGCGGTCATGATTCTTCTTAGGTTGCCTGTGCCCAGAGGAACACGAGGGATTCTTGGTAGAGGCAAGCGTCTCTCCTTGTGGGTTCATGTCCGAGGGGGAGAATACCATGCAGGCTTACAGAAATAAAATCTGTCGAACTGGGTCGTTTGGTGCGTCGTCTAATATCTAACAACATCGACAACTTTTCCATCGCGGTCGAAGAGACCGATTGCTTCGCGTTCTTCGCGCCAGATGTCATTTCGTGTGCTGTTGAGAAAGATGCGCCACTCGTCTCCATAGAAATCGGCGTCATCTTTGTGGAGTTCGACACAGCCGTCGTAGTTGGAATAATCACGAATGAAGTCGCGACACGCATCTTCGAGGTTGCTATCGGGAGAGCGAACGACCTCGCACGAACCGACATCCTCTATCGCATCCATACACGCGTCGTAGTCGCGTTCGTGGTCAAAATCGTTGTAGGCAAGATCAAAACGTTCGAGATCCTCGTCTTGTATGAGGGGGCAAACCGAAGAAATCTCTGGGGTGAATCGGTCGTAGTCGAAATACCCCATGCATTTGTTGGTGAGGAAGGATGTCCGGATGCCCGCCGCCCCGCCGGTGGTGATGATGGCCTCATCGCCCGCAGCGAGGAGAATATCTTTTTCTCCATACCACGGACGGTCTTCGTCGAGTGTTGCAACACCTTTTCCGATTTTTCCACCACGGCCCGAGACGAGGCTTTTCAAGGTCCATCCCGTTACGTCGACAAGCGAATCGGTATCATCGTCGACGTCGAGCACGAGATATTCTTCGTTGCGAACCTCAGCAGTAGCGTTGCCCGAAGAGAGTCGTACGAGTTCGTAATAGGGGGAACGGTTTGGTTCCTCGAGGGCTTCATCAACCGCGGTCTTAATCATCTCAACCTCGTCTTCGATACGACGGAGTTCACCGCGTTTATATTCGGCATCACTCACGATGCCATCGTTGTTGTCGTCATAAGAACGGGAGTATGCTCCGCGCTCGGAGAGGCCAGCCTCATCGCTTGATGTGTTTGATGTGAAATCAAAGCCACCATCATTCATAAATGAGACAAGGTATACACCGGCGATGAAGAAAAAGAGAACTTTGATGACTGAAGACATGCTTACAGCTTACAACCAACAGCTCACAGCTAAAAATGACGCTCGCAAGGTTTCTTGGTGTGGGTTATGAGTCATGTGTGGCGAGTTTTTTCAGTTCTTCTCGGGCCACCTGCGCGTCGTCCCAAGGTGTCTTGCTGCCTCCGGGTCCCATGATATAGGGATCGGTGCCTTTTCCGGTGATAAGCACAGAGACATGTTCGGTGTTTGGGTCTTTTTGTTCCGCGCGGCGCTCGGCACGTGCACATGCTTCACGAATCGCTTCGCGTCGATTGAGGATGACATGAAGTCGCTGTTTGTCGCTTATGCCTTCTTCCATCTGTGCAATGATGGCGCGCGGGTCTTCGTCGTAGGGGTCTTCGTTGGTGAGGATGATTTCTTTGCAGTGCTTTTCGGCGATGCCGGCCATCACGGGGCGTTTCCATGTGTCGCGGCCACCACCGGTGTTTCCGAGAATACAGATGGTGTGGTGGCCACGGAATATTTCATAGAAGCTCTCGAGTGACTCGGGGGTGTGGGCATAGTCGACGACCACGTTGAAGGGCTGGCCTTCTTTGATGTATTCGACACGCCCACGAACACTGCGAACACTCTCGAGGCCCGTGGCGATGGCTTCGATGGGGATGTGGTGCGCTTCCGCGAATGTTGACGCGCCGAGCGCGTTCATGATGTTGAATATGCCGGAGATGTGGAGATGAATGACACGCTCCCGGAAGACAAATGTTGAACCCTCGGTTGTTGTGGTGAATGGCTCACCATCTTTGAGTCGGTAGGGGATGCCGTGCGTTCCGCCGAGTGCCAAGAATTTTTCTCCCTCGGCATCATCGGCGTTTGCCACGATAGTCGGATTTGGTTTTGATGATGCCATTACCGCGCGTGCGATGCTGAGCTTGGTGTCGCGATAGTTTTCATATGACCCATGCGATTCGATGTGCTCGGGAGCGAGATTGGTGTAGATGAGAGCGTCGAAGGCAATGTGTTTGTGACGAAACTGAAGTGCCGCCTGCGAGCTCATTTCGACAACGGCGTAGCGACAACCGGCGTCGACTGCTTGTCGAAGGAAACGTTGCACAAAGAAGCGTCCTGGTACGGTCATCTTGTAGAGGTTTGGCCGGACATCTTTGCCAATCTTGAACTGCACGGTCGAAAGCGAAGCGACGGAGTATCCGGCGGCTTCAAGAATCGCGGTAGTTAGTTCAACCGTTGTCGATTTGCCTTTTGTTCCTGTGACTGCAATGACTGTGATGTGTCGAGATGGAAAGCGATAGATGAGTGCCGCTGCGAGGGCCAAAAGCCAGTGATACACGGGCTGTGCCATGCGGTAGAGTCTTTTGGGAATGAAGCGTTCGATGGCGCGGAGAATGGTGTTGAGCATAGCTATAGCTTACAGCTGCCGTTGGTCTGTGACTATTGATTATCGCACTAAAGCAGGCATGTTTTATCTATAGAAGCCCTTCGTCCACGAGTGTTTGGAGTGCCTCTGGTACTGGTGGTATGAGCGATACACGTGTTAGATCATCTCGGCCAACCCACTCGAACATGTCGTGGTCGTTTCCGAGTCTTACGGTGGCATCGTTCGCCATGCATACAAAAAAGATGCCCACTATATGGAGCTGCGTGCCTTTTACCGTTGGACTCCATTCGCCCACAAAAAACGGTTTGCATTCCTCTATCTCGATGCCAACCTCCTCGGTAACCTCGCGCTTTAGAGCGTCGATAACGCTCTCGCCGATGGCGATTCGTCCACCGGGCAAATCGTATCTGCCGATCTGGGTGCCTTCTTCGTAGGCGCTCGATTCTCGTATTACAAGGACTTTTTTATCTTTGACGATGGCCGCTCGAGCGGCAATGCGTTGCTGTGCTTGTGGGGGCATAGCTGGTGGGACGGTATCCATATGGGTGCATTGTAGCCCACGCGAGACGAAACCTCTCGTTGTTGATTATCAAAAAATTTCAATCCAAAAGAAAAGGACCGATTTCTCGCTGGAAACCGGTCCTGGTGGTGCGCTCGCCGTCGTCGACGGCGAGTACTGCGGGCGCGCCTAGAGCCCCTCTTGTCGCTAGGCGGCCGCCGTCGGGGTGTTGCGGGCGTCGTTGGCCGTGATGATCGGGTTCTTCGTGTTGGCGACGGCAACGAACTGGCGCCACTTCTGCTTCTGCATGGTCTCTTCTCCTTGCGCCCGTTGGCGCGTGTGTCGCGACAGTAGATACGCGATCCACTGTCGCGGGGTGGGTGAGTTCCAACAGCGGGGAACATACCTGCCCCCCAGACTATCAAAACCGTAATTCCTGTCAATCCTCCCCAATGGTTCAATGGGTCCGTCTCTGCGATGAGTACTCGACGAAGCGGTCCACAATCACTTCGATCCAAAAGAAAAAGACCGGTTCCTCGCTGGGAATCGGTCTTTGGTGGTGCGCTCGCCGTCGTCGACGGCGAGTACTGTGGGCGTGCCTAGACCGGCGGTGGTGGTCTAGGCGGCCGCCGTGGCCGGCCGGCTGACGTTCTTCGTGCCGGTGCCGCCGTCGCTGCCGATGTGCTTCTTCGTGTAATCGATCGTCTTCCCGCGCTTCATCATGCAGTGGCTCCTTTCCTCACGCTCTACGCGTGGGACCTTGTGACGAAGGCGTCGTTGCCTTGGTCACAGGAACTAAATCTGCTTCTAGGGTAACAAAAGACAAGAAACATGTCAAGTGCCCCCAAGCCCAGGTTATTTTGACCCCAAAACCCGCAGCGCTTCTTTGACTCGTGCGCTCGTGCCGGTTGCTTCAGGCGTGACGCGTTTGAGCGCTTCGCGTGCATCGTCGCGCGGGTAGCCGAGCGACATGAGAACTTCGATAACATCGCCATCTTCTCTGAGTTCTGGAGCAGAGAGCCCAACAGTACCAACCTTGTCGCGGAGCTCGAGCACAATTTTCTCGGCAGTCTTTTTGCCGATGCCGGAGACTTTGGTGAGGTAACTTGTGTCACTTCTGCTGATAGCGGTTTGCAATGTCTCTGCACTCGCGAGCGACAGGATCGCTAGTGCTGATTTTGGCCCGATGCCTGAGACGCCAATCAGCAGTTCAAAAAGAGACATCTCGTTTTGATTTGAGAATCCATAGAGCTCCATCGAGTTCTCGCGCACAGCGAGATGAGTAAAGAGCTCCACCTTCGCTGAAGCTTCGGTGGGCAGGGACGCAAGGGTGGCATTTGAGACGTTCACCGTATATCCCACGCCGCCGACGTCGAGGATGATGAAACCGGCGTCTTTTTTGAGGACTGTTCCGGAGAGATGGCTGATCATGGGTACATGGTACAGCTTCTGTCCGTTAGCTTCTAGCCGGACGTCCTTGTCATATCAACGTTTATTTGTTATTGTCCCCATGTCATTAATTTACGGTTTTCCACATGCCAATCATCAAATCAGCAAAAAAGGCCCTCCGTCAGTCTGCCAAGAAGCACGTTTTCAACCTTCGTCGCTCTCGCGCGATGAAGTCGGCCGTCAAAGACGTTCGTGCGATGACCGCGTCTGATGCCAAGAACGCCGGTGCCAAGCTCTCGACCGCCTACCAGGCGCTCGACAAGGCAGTAAAGCGCGGTCTCATCAAAAAGAACGCCGCAGCCCGCACCAAGAGCCGTCTCTCCAAATTCATCAAGAAGACGACGTCAAAATAATCCTCCTACGCTAAAGCTTTGGAGGACAGGAACCGACACAAACCCACAACGTCGCCCCCGCAAAACGGGGGCTTCGTCGTACGAGGGCAAAAAAGTTTTGTCCTAGGAGAACTTGAGAAGGTGAACATTGACCGATTCTCTAAAATATACTACAATATAAAGCAGATTGAATTTCCGTCGCTCATTATTCGGCAAAGCCGAGGGGAGGTTTCGGGTCATGGAAGATCTTGCGAGCTTTTTGTCCCAACACGAGTTTGCTGTCACGGTTCTTGGAGGGGCGGTTATTGTCGCGCTTGCGATCGTGTTTGGTCGGAGCGTTGCAGCGACCGCCTCAGAGCTGGAGCGACAGGAGTGGCGCAACCCGGCGGCAGAGTGGCTACTGCTCTGTCAGAGGATGCGGGAGGCTGTTGGTTCAAACGGCCCGCTCGTCTTCAAAGTCGTCACAGAGATGAATCCGTACGGCGGGGAAGTTGCTGTCGTCTGGGAGTTTCAAGGTCGGACTGACCTCGTGGTCGCCGTGAGGTTCTCGTCGAACCAAACGGGCCAGATGCTTAAACTGGCCGAGAAGCACGGGAGTGGGGAGTGGGAGGTTCCGCGTCTTTCCAGGACAGGGTTCGGTGCTTTCCTCGACCGTCTTGAGGAAACAATCCTCAAGTACACGAGCCCTCTCAGCCGCGTCAGGTAGGCGCGACGAGAAGAAACAAAGACCCGACGCGTGCGTCGGGTCTTCTTTAATCTTTGAGTTTCGTCTCTATCTCAATGAGCCGCGCATATTTGCACATGCGTTCGGGCTTGGTGAGCGAGCCGGCCTTGATAAACGGACTTCCGGTACCAACCGCGAGGTCGGCGATAAAGGTATCCATCGTTTCACCTGAACGGTGGGAGATGAATGGTTTCCACCCAGCTTTTTTGGTGAGCATGATTGCGTCGAGTGTTTCCGAAAGTGTTCCAATTTGATTAAGTTTGATGAGCACCGCATTGATGGCTTTTTCATCAATGGCTTTTGTGATGCGTGAAATGTTTGTCACGGTGAGATCGTCTCCGACAATCTGCATGTGACTGCCGATGCGTTCGGTGAGCTTTGTAAATCCGGTCCAGTCGTCTTCGGCGAGGCCGTCCTCGATGGAGATGAGCGGATAGTGTGTGGAGACCATCTCGTACCACTCGATCATGTCGTCTGTCGTTAGTTGTTCGTTTGTTGTTTCAAGTTTGTACACGCCGTCGACATAAAAGCTTGAAGCAGCCGTGTCAATCGCGAGCTTAACATCATCGGCCGAATAACCTGCTGTGTGGGTTGCCTCAACGAGGAGATCGAGTGCTGCGGCATCGTTTACAAGGTGTGGTGCAAAGCCGCCCTCATCACCAAGCTCTGTTGAGAGCGACAGGTTGTTCAAAATCGTACGGAGCGATTCGATGATGTTCCTGCTTGCGTCAATACGTTTTGCAAAAGATCCAAAACCAACAGGGACAATCATGAACTCCTGGATATCGAGTCCGTTGTTTGCGTGCTTGCCACCATTGATGATGTTGAGTGCAGGGAGGGGAAGTGCAAACGATGTGTTCCCGACAAGAGAGCCGAGATATTCAAAAAGCTCAACGCTTCGTTCCGCCGCACATGCGCGAGCAAAAGCGAGCGAGACGCTCAAAATGGCATTTGCACCAAGTCGTGATTTGTTGGGGGTGCCGTCGAGCTTGATGAGTAGGGCGTCGAGCGCCTTTTGGTCGAGGTTGTGCCCTATGAGCGCTTGGGCAATCTCGCCGTTCACGTTGGCAAGTGCTTTGGTCACGCCCTTGCCGTTGTGATAGTTTGCGTCACCGTCACGTAGTTCGAGTGCTTCGTGTACACCTGTGCTCGCACCCGATGGAACGGCCGCTACACCAGTCGAACCGCTTGCAAGTACACACGTTGCTTCGAGTGTTGGGTTGCTTCGTGAATCGAGGATCTCACGCGCTGTGATTGATGTGATGACGCTCATGATTTCGTTTATGAAAGTGAGTTGATCGGTTTCTTTTCGTCTCGGTGATGCTCCGATTCGATGATAATTTTTTCCATCGTCGCGACTGTGAGGGCGGGGTATTTTCCAATGGCGGTTTCTTCGGAAAGCATCACCGCATCGGCTCCTTGCATAATTGCCTCCGCCACGTCGGTAACCTCGGCCCGTGTTGGCTCAGTGTGGTCAGTCATGGAAAACATCATCTGGGTCGCCACAATGACGGGTTTATGTGCGGCAGCACATCGAGACACAATGTCTGCTTGCACGAAGGGGACATCTTCGATGGGTATGTTTTCGCCAAGGTCGCCGCGGGCTACCATCACCGCATCGGCCGCGGCGATGATTTCGTCGAGGTGCTCGAGCGCTTCGGGGCGTTCGATTTTGGCAATGATGCGCGAAACACCGCCCTTGGTTGTGATGACATCACGACACCGTTCAATATCGCGCCCATCGCGGACAAACGATACAGCAATCCACTCAAAGTGGTGATGTACTGCGCAGGCAATGAGTTCTGCATCATTGTCGGTGAATCCGGCGAGCGAGGCGTCGTGTCCGTGTCCGTGTTCGTGCTGAACACGAGGTCCGGGGAGGTCTTGGATGATGGGTACGTGTCGGGGGAGCGATCGAAGCGTCCGCACGTGATCCTCGTGTCCGTCACAGGTGTCCCATGCAAAGTTGAGCCGTGCGATGTCCATGCCGGCATCGAGCATGGCACCAAGCGTTTCCGCATTTTCTGATGCTGGTCCGATGGTCGCAATAATCTGTGCGCGTGAGGTGCTCATGCTGGTACGTTGGATTCGGTTGCCTTAATTGTTTTGCTTTTCATGTGTCCTTCGGCATCAATGTCATAGATGAGGATCGCACCAAAGGGCATCTCGATATCGCCGACCTTGTCGTCGGAAACCTGCTCTATGTATTTTATGATTGCTCGAAGCGAATTTCCGTGGGCAACAACGAGCACATTTTTACCCTCGCGGATTTTGGGGAGGATGGTCTCGATAAAATAAGGGACGGCACGCTCATAGACCATTTTGAGTGTTTCTCCGTGAGGAATGGGGTAGTCCCAACCCCTGCGAAGCTTGGTGAATTCGTCGGTACCGAGGAGTTTCTCCATCTCCCATTTGTTTTTGCCGGTATAGTCGCCGTAGTCGCGCTCATCGAGCGCTGTGGAGCGTTCGGTGGGTATTTCGAACCGTTTGCATGTGTTGAGCATGCACGAAAGTGTTTCAATGGCGCGCACCTTGCTCGAAGCAAATGCACAATCGACGGGAATGTCCTCAATGAGAAGTCCCATGTCATTGGACTTTTCGCGCCCATATTCGGTGAGTGGTACGTCGACGGCACCGGTCCATTTGCCGAGTTTATTCCATTCAGATTCGTGATGTCGCGCAAGTATAAGCGTGCCAGCCATAGAGATCATCCATTAACAATACTGCGGGGAGTCTTTCCCTCGAAGAAGTCAATAATGTTTTCGGCGACAATTCTCGACATGGCGTCACGTGCGCTCGTGCGTGCTGAGGCGATGTGTGGTGTGAGTACAACGTTGGGAAAATCTGCCAAGCCTGAGGAGAGCTTTGGTTCGAATTCAAAAACATCGAGACCCGCTCCTGCGATGGTCTTTGCGCGAAGCGCGTCGACGAGCGCAGCCTCGTCGACAACGGGACCGCGGGATGTGTTGATGAGGAATGCTGTTGGTTTCATCGTTGCAAGACGCTCGGCGGTGATGAGATGGCGCGTTGTTGGAAGAAGCGGAACGTGGATGCTCACGATGTCTGCATCACGAAGAACACTCTCGATGGTGTCGCGGTATTCGGCGCTGTGCTCCTTCTCGGCTTGCTCGTTGCGTCGCGTGTCATAGTAGATAACGCGAGAATCAAATCCCTTGGCGAGATGGTGTGCAACACGCTCGCCGATGCGTCCCATACCGATGAGACCAATGACTTTACCTCGGAGGTCGGTACCGATGAAATGAGTGGGGGACCATCCGGTGAACTCGCCACGACGAACCGACGCGTCCGCCTCTACCATGCGCGTGGTGAGTGCAAGCATAAGCGCGAGCGTGTGCTCAGCGACGGTGTAGCTGTAGTCGCCTGCAGTATTGGTGACGATGATGCCGCGCTCTCGTGCTGTGTCGATATCGATATTGTCGAATCCAACAGCGTAGTTGGCGTAGAGCTTTACACTCGGTGCCGCATCCATCACACGAGCCGTGATGGGATCGGTGAGGAGAGTGAGGACCGCGTCGTAGGGTTTTGCAGAAAGAAGTGCGATGAGTTCGTCTTCTGTCGGTGCGATCTCACTGTCTCGAACGGTAACGTCGTAGCCTTTTGCTTTGAGTGTCTCGAGTGCTGGTCCGGGGATGCTTCGAGTAACGAAAATAGCCTGTGTCATGAGACCAGTGTACCAGAAAATGATTGATGGTTGTGCCCTCGGTAGACTCTCCTTCGTCTCTCGGCTCGCCGTCGCTCTGCGGGGCGCCGGCGTTCGATTCCTACACAGACAGCCAACTTGAGATAGGTTCGAGCGCACGAGACGCATACAGGTCTTGAGCTCTCGAGACATATCAAAAAATCCTTCCTAAGGCTGATATAATTGAGACATGACCTCATTCGAGAAACCATCTCAACCACCAAAAGCTGTGGGCGGAGAGCATTTGGAGAACGAATACTATGAGAGATACAACAGCGTGTTTGATCTCGAGATGATGAATTCTCGGATTCAAAACATCCAACTTCCCGAAGACACGGCTTCACATATTAGAGAACAGGATAGGAATACCTTCCTAGTTCTTGGATCTGCAACCACGAAGAATATCAATGGGGTAACCAAAATTGTACATTACTTACATGGCAAAGAATCAACCCCGAATGATTTCGTCGTCATTGTTGACATCAATGATACGTCTATCGCATTACATGAAAGGGCGATACGTGAATTAGATGAAGTTGATAGCTGGAGCAAGACATCAGTTCGAGAGAGCGGTGGAGATATCTTCCCATACCCGCAGTTCAAAGTTGAAAAGGATGACATACGTTCGCTTTCTCAAGAGGCGGATTCTATAGATGTCGCTATCTCCGACTACACGATCAACTATCTTGATTCTGAGGAAGACGTCATGAAGTTTTTCAGTGAAGTACATCGAGTTCTTAAGGAAAAAGGAATTATGTATATCGCTCTTAGGTACTTAAAAGACAGCGAATTCCTACAGAAGACTAATCAAGGTGGTGCAGAAATATGCACACTTAGCTTGGATGAATACAAACGTTTGGCTCAAGAAGCAGGCCTAAATATCTTGGCAAATGATGCAAGCGGAGGAGGAGATGCCTTATTTGTTTTTGGAAAGGTCTAAGCGTCCGAGACGCGTCGTTTTAGTTGCTAAAAGCTCACCAAATGGACTAAGCAGGGGTTGGTGCGAGAAAGTTCGAACCCGAGATGGCCAGCGCGAAGGCGCTGTCTTCTCGGTCATTTCGTTTCACTCAATGCCCTCGGTAGGAATCGAACCTACATCGCAAGCTCCGCAAGCTTGCGTCCTATCCATTGAACGACGAGGGCGTCGCAACGAGGATACCATGTCAGGATACAAATGACGAGATGGACGGCTAGAGGCCGAGCGCTTCGAGGAGTTTCTCGGAGACCGATTCCGCAACATACACCTCGGGGAGCTTGCCCGCGAACGCTCTACGTACTTCTTCGGGTGGTGTGGTGTCGAGGGGGATGAGGATGTAGGGCATAAACAGCTTTTGCGATTTTACGATGAGGCGGAAGGAGTCGTGGTGTTCGTGGATACAAAACGACTCGAGTGTTGCAAAGGGATAGACTTTTGTATCGACAAGAACGCCCTTGTCGTTGATCTCGTAGTTGATGTGTTGCGGGTGTTTGAGCGCATAGAGCGAGAGTGTGACCGCACACACGATGATAAAAAGCGCGAAGAGCACGTTGCCCAAGATGAGCGCGATGATGGCGCCTCCAAGTGCGAGGATGCCGATGGTCCAAAACCAATCGGGGTGGCGTTCTATGTGTTCGTGCTCGAGTGCAACCCATGAGAGCGGTTCAGTCATGCGTACATTATATGAATATGAAGACGAAAAGGACAACACAAGATGGGGGAGAAGCGTGGATGACCGGAGTGTATAATGAGTCGCATAATTAAATAGCATTAAAACATGAGAACAACCATGGATCCTTCCGGAGAGCCTTTGTTCATCGATACCGAGATGAATGCTGTGCGGCCCGACACGCCTTTTGTCGAACGTGATGCGATAACCGCCGTGGTGCGCGATCCAAAGACAGGAAGGTATCTTGGCCTCACGTGGAAGCAGGTTGAGTGGGACACGCTCATCACCGGCGGCATCGAAGAGGGTCAGACTGCCGAAGAGGCGGCGCGTGCCGAGATACGTGAGGAGACTGGGTACAAGAATCTTCGGCTTATACAAGAGCTTCCGAGGTATCACTCGAAGTTCTACCATCACCCCAAAGGCGAGAATCGCTTTGCGCACTTCTCGTGCTTTTTGTTCGAACTCATCGACGATGAGCGCGACGAGATCGATGCCGGAGAAAAGGCAAAACACGAACCGGTGTGGCTTTCTCGCAAAGAGATGGAAACATTTCGGCTTCCAGAGGGGCACCGATTCATCATCGAACAGGTGTACGCGTTGGAGTAGGTGTTTAATGAAGAAGACGCCCTAGGGAAGGGCGTCTCTCGTCTGCTCAAGAACAGGGATGGTTCAGGTGCCAGGGCGGGTTCGCTCCAGGGCGAGCCGCTGAGCCGGGCTGACCGACTTCGCGACCTTCTCAATCTGCTCCGGCGTCGGCGGTTGGCTGAGCCAGATCTGCGCGGGAACCCGGCAGTAACGCCCGTCCGAAAGCTGCCAGCATTCCACAGGACACACGGCATTTTGTGTGCCGTCCGCGGCGGCGGCAAGTACCGCATCAGCCGAGCTTTCAAAGTAGTGCCACTCGGCCGAGTCTCCTCCTCGGCCTTCGACGCGGACACTAAACAGCGTCTTGATGGCGACAATTTCGACTTTGGGTTTGACGTCCACGGGCGCCTCCTTGGTTGGGTTGACCTCTACAATCCGTCCGAAGAGTACCTCCAAAGGTTATTTGTAGCAAGTGCGAAACATATAAGTCTTGGTGCGGGCAGGATCGGACGGTAGCGTTATAAAACGCTATTGTAATTTTGGTTTGAATTCTTTCACCAAGACGCCTTTATCTATCTGAGTTTCAGCGTGATTCATTTTTTGGAATTCATTGATATCAAAAAGACTGTCAAACCCATCTTCCATCACAGGAGGTTCATCCTTGAGCATCGCACTCATACGCTCCATTGCGTGTTCGGGGACAACGCGTTCTCGCAAACGATTTCTCTCGCCTGCGATTTCAAGTGGGACGGCAGCAAAGACCCCCTGTACTTTATCGGCACCATGTGCACGGACAAAATCAATGAAGCTTCGTCGTTCGGTGCCTTTTGCAAAGGTTGCATCGAACACTACTGTTTTACCTTCCTGCAAGGCTTCTGCGGTTCTCTTATATGCTTCGTCCCAGACCTCACGATTCTTCGATTGGTTGGCAGTATCACCAAGAAGTTCTGCGCGAATGTCATCAGGACTTATATATGTATGCGAATATTTCTCCGCGAAAGGCTTAAGGGCAGATGTCTTTCCAGAACCTGGAAGACCCACTCCGAGAATGACTTTTGGTATGCTTCTATAATAATTGACCAAATTAGCTCGGGTCGAGTGCTTAACACTCATGCTCAATCCGGCGGTGGGGGGGGGTGAGATTCGAACTCACGATTGCGGTGGGGGTGAGATTCGAACTCACGGTCCCCGTAAAGGGACTCCTGTTTTCA
>CAZMAP010000014.1:0-5649 GCA_964564385.1 uncultured Candidatus Saccharibacteria bacterium
GCAGTTTCCTTTACAAGCCCACGCTTCAGTTGTTATCGTTCTTAGGCGTATCTTCGACAAGCGAGCTGCCTGATTTTGAAAAGACAAAAGAAATGCTCGCGTCATTGACGACACCACTCGAATCACCGACCACCGACCATGGATCAGGAAACACCAACGACATACAACCACCAGCCGACAGTGACGGAGACACCGAATCCGGAAGTGTTGATGACGACTCCGACATCGACGACCCCTACGCAGACGACGACGAGTCAGAGTAAGGTCGTCTACAGTATTTTGGTCGTCATTGCTTGCGCCATGGGTCTCGCGGGCCTTTTTGCTTTTTCTCACATGAAGAGCGGTGCATCCACGGGTGCAACATCAACCACCACAGCCGTTTCCGAGACCGCGCTCTTTCCTACCGTCTCGCTCGAGGCACGCGCGGCATATGTCTACGACGTCCGCACAGGAGAGGCGCTCTTCTCAAAAAACGGAGACACCATGCTCCCGCTTGCCTCTCTCACAAAAATCCTCACTGCACTCGTGGCGATGCGCACCATACCCACCGATGAGGAGGTGGTCGTCTCACAAACAGCACTACGCACCGAAGGGGATAGTGGCCTTGTTGCGGACGAACGATGGAAACTCTCGGATCTCGCTTCGTTTATGCTTGTTGTCTCATCAAATGATGCCGCAACAGCGCTCCGCGAAGCCTATGAAAATCACACCGGTGGTTCCTTCATTGCCGCAATGAACAATCGAGCCAAAACACTAGGAATTTCGGCAACATTTGTAAACGAACATGGTCTTGACGTCGGAATTGGAAAAGAATCGAATTCTGGCTCAGCACACGACATAGCACTCCTTCTTTCAAAAGCGCTTTCCGAGGAGCCCGGCATCTTTGACGCAACACGAAACGAGTCGGCAGTATTCACCTCGATATCTGGCATTGATCATCAGAGCGAAAACACCAATGAACTCATCAATGATATTCCGTGGGCATTGGGCGCCAAAACGGGTTTCACCGACGCCGCAGGAGGAAATCTTGCGGTCGCATTCGACAGGTCAGTAGGACACCCTGTCGTT
The DNA here is from genome assembly GCA_964564385.1 of uncultured Candidatus Saccharibacteria bacterium. Lineage (GTDB taxonomy): Bacteria > Patescibacteriota > Minisyncoccia > Phycocordibacterales > EsbW-18 > EsbW-18. The sequence continues at coordinate 1,069 of CAZMAP010000014.1, forward strand.
ATTGTTGTGATGGGGTCGAGCAGAGACGGAAGATTTGCTGATATGAAAAAGCTCATCACGGCAACACTTGAGAGATTCTAGTTTTAACCTTTGGTTGTACGACACAAAATCCTCAAAACTCTCAGATGGTGCTATCCTGTAGTGAAAGCCAAAAGTTAAAAACCTACCGCTAGAAGCTTCTATGGAATCCGACATCATCAAAGTCATCACACCAACTGCTGTCTCGTTCTTTTTGGGAATCGTGATTACGCCGATTGTCACTCACTATCTCTACAAATATCGTTGCTGGAAGAAGCGGGCAGGAAACACAAAAGGGCTGGGGGACAGCTCGGGCACTCCGATTTTCAACGAGCTTCACAAGGAAAAGGAGGTCGGCACACCGCGCATGGGAGGGCTCGTTGTTGTCATCGCCGTTTGTATCACTGTTGCAGTTTTTTGGCTCGTCTCATACCTCTCGTCGGGCGGTCCCTCAGGCACCATGGATTTTCTCTCGCGATCGCAGACATGGCTTCCGTTCGCAGGATTCATTCTCGGCGCACTTGTTGGATTTATCGAGGATCTCACCGTCATTGGAGCATCAAAACGTTTTCCTGATGGGCTTCCGTTTGCATATCGAGCCGCACCCGTACTCATCTTTGGTGCATTTGTAGCATGGTGGTTCTATGCCAAACTCGGAATGGCCGACGTCTTCGTTCCATTCTACGGATTCATCAGCCTCGGTGTCTGGTTCATCCCGTTCTTCCTTGTGGTGCTCCTTGCGGTACTTGCAAGTGGTGTCATCGACGGCATCGACGGCCTTTCGGGCGGGGTTCTCTCCGTAACCTTTTCATCAATCGGCATCATCGCCTTTTTGGGAAACCAGCTCGACGCATCGGCATTCTCCTTTGTTATCACCGGAGGACTCCTCGCATTCCTATGGTTCAATATCCCTCCCGCCCGTTTCTATCTCACCGAAACCGGTTTCATTGCGCTTGCATTGGCGCTCACCATCTTGGCTTTCATGACAGATACGGTCATTGTGTTGCCACTCATTGCCTTCATACCGTTCATCACTGTCATCACCAACATCATCCAAGTGCTCTCCAAAAAAATCCGCGGTAAAAAAGTCTTCCTCGTCGCTCCGATTCACCACCACTTTGAGGCGCTTGGGTGGCCCCCCTACAAAGTCGTCATGCGTTATTGGGTGATTTCAATCATCGCCGCATTCATCGGAATCATCGTTGCTTTGGTGGGGTAGGTGAGCAGTTTATAAGTTTTTAGTTCATTAGTTTTGCTCGCTACGCTCGCTTCTTAGTTAGAACCAACAAACTAACGAACCAATGAACTAATCGACTCTGATGAAAAATCTCCCTGAAGCAGATACACCATTTGCGACAATCGTCCTTCTCCTTGTGGGGATAGGATTCTTCATCTTTGTTTCGGCACTCCTCGGCCTCATGGCACGAGACACGGGCCTCTTTTCGGCGATTGCAATCAACCAATCGATATCATTCGTTGTTGGTCTCACCGGATTCTATCTCGCGTCGCGCATCAAATACTCTGTGTGGAATAAATACGCATTCTATCTTTTCATCCTTGGCATGGTGGCCACGGTTCTTGTTTTTGTTCCTCACATCGGCATCGAACACGCCGGAGCAAAACGCTGGCTCGATATCTTTGGATTCTCGGTACAGCCGGCTGAAATCATCAAATTTTCCTTCGTACTTTATCTCGCGGCATGGTACGCAATGATCAAACAAAACGTGGCGACGTGGACCTATGGACTTGGTCCGCTCGCGGGATTGCTTGCCATCGCAGGAAGCGTGCTCGCGTTTCAGCCCGACTACGGAACTTTCATCATTCTTGCGGTAACAGGGTTTGCCATGCTCTTTGTTGCTGGTGGTTCATGGAAACAAATCGTCACCATCGCGCTCTCGGGCATCGCACTCATCGCCATTCTGACGCTCTCGGTTCCATACATCAAAAGTCGTGTGCTCACCTTCGTTGATCCAGCGCGCGACCCCCAAGGCGCCGGCTATCAGATTCAACAATCGCTCATCGCCATCGGATCAGGTCGTGTCTTCGGTAGAGGATTCGGGCAAAGTATCCAGAAATTTAATTTTCTTCCCGAACCCGTGGGTGATTCGATTTTTGCCGTCTTTGCGGAAGAGTGGGGCTTTGTTGGGAGTGCTCTTCTCATCATACTCTTCGGGGCATTCTCGCTACGAGGATTTCGCATCGCAAAACATGCCCCCACCACATTCGCACGCCTCACCGTCATTGGATTTGTAACGATGATTATGGCGCAGTCGTTCATGAACATCGGATCGATGCTTGGTGTCTTCCCGTTGACTGGCGACCCCCTCGTCTTTGTAAGCCAGGGCGGTACGTCGCTCGTTATGGTCTTGGTCGCCTCAGGCATCATTCTTAATATCTCGAGGTATTCGAAGGAGAAGGCGACAATGTAAATGAAAATGAATTGTTGCCTTTCAATTGTCGCCTTACGATGAATACCCCTACACGTTTGACCAAAAAACTAGTAAGCTAGAGTGACATGAAGATAGTTCTAACAGGAGGAGGAAGCGGCGGACACTTTTATCCGCTCATGGCGGTCGCTGAACGACTTCGTGCCATTGCGCGGGAGGAGCATCTGCTTGAACCAGATCTCTACTACCTCGCCCCAGACGAATACGACAAAGACATGCTCTTTGAGCAAGACATCACGTATCAGCACGTCAATGCAGGTAAGATGCGCGAATACCAATCCATCCTGAACTATTTGGATTTCTTCAAGAACGCGATTGGTATCCTCAAGGCGCTCGTGAAGCTTTTCTTTATCTTTCCTGATGTTGTTTTCAGTAAGGGTGGTTACGCGAGTGGTCCTGTGCTCTTTGCCGCACGCATCCTTGGTATCCCCGTCATCATCCATGAGTCAGATAGCGTTCCGAGCAAGGGTGGTGCGTGGGCGTCAACCTTTGCCAAGCGCATCGCCATTTCATATCCCGAAGCAGCCGAGGCATTTGGCAAGCTCGCCAAAAAATCAGGAGGAAAGATTGCACTCACCGGCAACCCTGTCCGCAAAGATCTTTTGACGCCCGCGTCAGAGGGAGCAAAAGAATTCCTCGATCTCGACGAGGATCTCCCTGTGATTCTTGTCTTGGGGGGATCTCAGGGCGCGCAACGCATCAACGAGACCCTCATTGAGGCACTTCCCGAACTCCTCCAAAAATATTACGTCATCCACCAAACAGGGAAGGCGCTTTTCACCATTACCAAGGAAACTGCAGACATCCTCCTTGCCAACAATGAATACAAAAAGCGCTACAAGCCGTTCGCATATCTCGACTTGCTCGCCATGCGCATGGCAGCAGGCGCCGCATCACTCGTTGTCTCACGAGCGGGCTCAAACGCGATCTTTGAAATTGCCGCGTGGGGAAAGCCGTCGTTCATCATACCGATTCCCGAGGATGTAAGTCGCGACCAACGCAGTAACGCGTTTGCCTACGCGCGCACTGGCGCAGCAATCGTCATCGAACAGGCGAACCTCACACCGCATCTCATCACTTCCGAAATAGACCGTCTTATGGAGAACCCCGCGGAACGTGAAAAGATGTCCGTAGCCGCCAAAGCGTTCTCCCGCCCCGACGCAGCCGAAAAAATCGCCCGCGAAGTGATCGAGTTGGCGCTTGAGCATGAGAGCTAGTAGGTACACATGTTTTATACAAAATTTTTCGGGGAGATAGGCCTTAAAGACACTCCAACAGCGGGTGGTAAGGGTGCATCCCTTGGAGAAATGGCGCACGCGGGTATCCCGGTCCCTCCGGGTTTTGTTGTTTTAGCAGGAGCATTTGAACGTTTCTTACAAGAAAGAAATCTTGGCATCAACATCGATGCAATTTTGCGTACCGTAAATCATCGAGAGATTCGTACGATTGAGCTCGCGTCTGAAAAAATCCAAGCGATTATCGGAGCAGCAGTAATACCAGCAGATATTCAGAATGAAATCCTGGCGTCACTCAATACACTCGGAGCACCTCTTGTTGCTGTCCGTTCGAGCGCAACACCTGAAGATTCGCACAATGCCACGTGGGCAGGACAGCTCGACAGTCACATGAATATCAAAAGCGACGATGTCGTCCATATTGTCCAGAAATGTTGGGCTTCACTTTTCACGCCCCGCGCCATTTTTTATCGCTTTGAGAAAAATCTCCATACATCAAAGATCTCTATTGCAGTTGTCGTTCAAAAAATGGTTACAAGCGATGTCTCGGGTATTGCATTCTCGGTACACCCCGTCACAGAAGATCATAATCAAATTATCATTGAGGCGGGGTGGGGATTTGGAGACGCGGTTGTTTCTGGCTCTATAACGCCTGATTCGTATGTTGTTGAAAAAGAGCCTCGAAACATCCTTGATATACATATATCGCCACAGACACGTCGTCTACAACAACGCAAATTCGGAGAAGCCCCCGATGAACTATGGGGAGAAAATGTGTGGAAAGAGGTACCAACAGAGCTCCAAGAAAAACAAAAGCTATCTAATACCGATATCAATACTCTTTCCGATATTATCGTACGTATCGAAAATCATTATGGTTT
>CAZMAP010000014.1:5659-8922 GCA_964564385.1 uncultured Candidatus Saccharibacteria bacterium
TAAAACACTTGATTTTATTTTTTCCTCATCATCACTTTCAAAAAAGAAAACTTCGTCGCATGAATATAGAAAAGTGATGAATCGCTCTCTTATGCTCATAGCATGTGAATATTGGTACCAAGGTGAGCGGTATGGCATTGAAAAGCTCACTCGAGGCACAGCTTTTTTTGAACCTCTTTTTATCTACCGTATGAACCACGGCACAGCGGTGTACTATGATTTTTCTGATGCACAACAAGACCCCAAAACACTGACATCATTTTTTAATACTAACAAGACCGACTTCGACAGGGCGCTGTGTGTATATAAAGAAAAAGTCACAACACTCTCTAATCTTTTGACTTCAACCAACACAAGCATCAAAGAGCTCTTCAAAGCAAGTGTTGATTTTTGGCCCTACTTAACGATTATGAACGTACTGGGGGGCCTTCCAGAAGAAGACGTCCACCACGGCGGACAAAAGAATGCTCTTGAGCTCCGAAGACAGACTGACACAGTAATGTACCAGGTTGGTATGAAGTTCAAGAAACTTTTTATGGACATACTCCCCGAAGAACTGAAGGATTTTTACACTGTCGTGTCATACGACGAAATAACTCAAAAGACATTTCTGACAGTTGACGGCTATGCCGAAAGGCAAAAAGGATATTATCTCTACAAAGGAAAATTAAAAAACGGATCCGCCCGTGACTGTGCAGATGCACACACGATCGTTTTTACAGAAGAATCTCTGCAACGAGATCAAAATATCTTGTATGGTTCCTCAGCCTCAAAAGGTGTTATTTGTGGCAAAGTGAAGATACTTCTTGAAAATGAACAAGGGGAAAAGGTTCTTCCTGGAGACATTCTAGTCACCCCAATGACCACCCCAGACTTTCTTCCCATAATGGAGAGAGCCTCAGCATTTGTGACAGATGAAGGAGGGGTCACATGTCATGCTGCAATAATCGCGCGGGAACTTGGCAAACCTTGTGTCATAGGCACCAAGATTGCAACACAAGTTCTCAAAGACGGGGATTTAATCGAGGTAGATGCGAATAGGGGCATAGTCAGGATTCTCTAGTTCTTTTTATGCTAAAATATCCCCATGACATCCGTTGTGACACGATTTCCACCCTCTCCAACTGGACCTCTCCACGTGGGGAACGTTCGTTCGGCGCTTTTTAATTATTTCTTCACCCGCCAAAATGGTGGCAAGTTCGTTGTACGTGTCGAAGACACCGACAAGGCGCGCTCCAAAAAAGAATACGAGGACGACATGCTCGACAGTCTCGCATGGCTCGGACTAACCCGCGACGGCGAACTCTGGCATCAATCAGAACGAGGCGACGTTTACAAAAAATATCTTCACAAACTCATCGACGAAGGGAAAGCCTATATCTCAACCGAAACAGAGGGAGAAAACAAAGAAGTTGTTCGATTCAAGAATCCGAATGTTGTTCTCACGTTTGAAGATGTGATTCGCGGATCGGTAACGTTCGATACTACCGAGCTAGGAGACTTCATCATTGCCCGCAATATCAACGAGCCGATCTATCACTTGGCTGTCGTTGTTGACGATTTCGAGATGGGTATCACCCATGTCATTCGCGGCGAAGACCATGTCTCAAATACACCACGACAAATCCTCATCCAAGAAGCAATCAGCGCGCCACGACCAACCTACGCACACTTGCCATTGATGCTCGCAACCGACAAATCAAAACTTTCCAAACGCAAGCACGGCGAGGCTGTGTCATTAAGGTTCTATCGTCAGCGGGGTTATCTGCCTGCCGCTGTCCTCAACTTTCTCGCACTCACCGGATGGAACCCTGGGACCGAACAAGAGATTCTTTCACTCGATGAGTTGATTGCTCAGTTCAAACTCGAGAATGTACAAAAAGGTGGCGCGGTATTCAACGTCGAAAAGCTCGATTGGATCAATCGTGAATACATCAAGATGCTTTCTCCCGAAGAACGTACGAGTCTTGTGCGAGAGTTCGCGCCCGCAGAAGTCTCCGATGACGTTCTTCTCAAATTAGAATCCGTTATCATCGATCGCATCAGCGCATTCGGAGAGATTAAAGATCTCTTTGCGGCAGGGGAGTTCGATTATGTTTTGAGCGAACCTACCTACGAAGCATCAAAACTTGTATGGAAAACGGGGACAAAAGAAGAAACCATCGAGCACCTAAACAAAGCCATAGAGCTTCTGAGCAGTCTCCCCAACGAAACCCTACAAGCGAACGAAGCCAAGGAGCTCCTCTGGCCGTATGCCGAAGAAAAGGGCAGGGGAAATGTCCTATGGCCAATCCGCTATGCCCTGACAGGGAAGGATAAGTCCCCTGACCCATTTGTGTGTATGGGCATCCTAGGAAAGACCACAACCCTCAAACGCCTCGAAACAGGCCTCCAAAGCCTCCAAAATGCCCTATAAACCATGTTTAAGCCTCATTCGGTATTTGTAACGAGTTTCATTTGTTTGATGATTTTAGGGGCAATTACGGCACCCCGCCAAGCTCGCGCCAGCGAAGCCGATGAGCTCCGCGAGAAAATCGCCGAAACCCAGGATCAGGTCGACCAAATCAACAAAGAAATCGCCCAATACGAAAAACAGCTTCAGCAGGTCGGCGCCGAAAAATCAACACTCCAAGCCGCCATCAACGAGCTCAACCTCACGCGCAAAAAACTATTGAGCGATATTTCACTCACCCAAAAGAAAATCGAACAAACGACGTATACAATCCAAGAACTCGAAATTGATATCAACGACAGTCAAAACAAAATCGAACGCAACGACAGTATCCTTGCACAAGCGCTCCGAGATGTTCGTGTTGCGGACGATGAATCACTCATCGAAACAGTGCTCGCCAACGAATCAATCTCCGACCTTTGGGTAGAGCTCGACCAGATGGAACAACTCCAAAACACCATCTATAAACAGCTCTCGGATCTTCGAACCGCAAAGAGTGCACTCGAAAACCAGCACGCCAAACAACGCTCCGAGCGAGAGAATCTCACGGCTTTCAAAAATAATCTTGCCGGACAACAAAAAGTCGTTGATGAAAACGCAAAAAACAAAAGTGAGCTTCTTGCGGTGACAAAAAACAAAGAAGCCGAATACCAAACACTTCTTGCAGAAAAACAAGCCGCACGAAAACAAATTGAGAGTGCGATGCAAGAATACGAATCCAAGCTCACCTATATTCTCGACCCTTCGCGCCTACCAAAAGAGGGAAGTGGTGGACTCGCATGGCCCATTGCCAACCCAACAATCACCCAAG